>JBGAMJ010000184.1:0-10275 GCA_044223035.1 Piscinibacter sp. | reverse complement strand
AGGCATGCACCAGCTCGCGGGCGGCGGCGACGGCGGACTGCAGCTCGCGCTCAACCGCGGCGGCGATGGGGTTCAGCCCCATCAGCGGCGAGTGGGACATGCCGAGGAAGGCGGTGGTGGCCATGTCAGCGCCCCACGGCGTCGGCCGGCAGCGCGTCCGCCGAACGGACCGACGCCGCATCAGCGGAATCGGCTGCATCCGGCACCTGCACCTGCAGCACGCGGGCGAAATCCAGCGTCGCCTGCGACAGCTGCTGCGGCGTGCACACCGCGCCGACGAAGCGGTCGGGCCGCAGGAACACCACCGACTGCGGCCACCGGGCGAACCAGTCCTTCAGGCGGTTGCCCAGATCGCCGACGCAGATCACGCCGTCGCGGCCGTCGTCGCGGTGCGCCATCTGCACGGCGGGCTTGGCGGTGATGAAGCGCGCGCCCAGGCGCGTCCAGACGGCGCGCGCCTCCGGCGTCAGGCCCCAGGTCGGGTCGGTGCCCCAGGCGATGACGGCGAAGTTCAGGCCGATCACGTCGTCCAGGCGGCGCGTCTGGCCGTCTTCGCACAGCACCCGCGGCTGCAGGAACATGCGGCCGACGGGCGAGTCCTCGGGCACGTCCAGGCCGTGCACGAGGCGGCCGACCAGCGAGTCCTTCTTCTCGGACATCAGCCCGAGCAGCCGGCCGAGCGCGCTGTCGCCGGAGCGGTCGATCAGCCCGCCGAGCACCGAGCGCCGGTTCGCCGGCGGCGGGGCGACCACCGCGCCTTCCTCGTAGCGCGGCATCGGCTTGAAGCGCATCTCGACGAAGTACTGCTTCACCGACGGCAGCGCGTTCAGCGCCAGCGAGACGGCGTCGCGCAGCTTGGCCGCACCCGCGGTGGGCGGCGCGAAGATGTCGCCGGCCACCTCGGACAGGTGGATCATCATCCGGGCGTGGTCGCGCCGCTCCTGCTCGTAGGTGTCGAGCAGGCGCTCGCCGGTCAGGCCGTTGACCACGTGCGCGAGCTTCCACGCCAGGTTGCAGGCGTCGCGCAGGCCGCTGTTGTAGCCCTGGCCCTGCCACACCGGCATGATGTGCGCGGCGTCGCCGGCCAGCAGCACGCGTCCCTCGCGGAAGCGCGCGGCCAGCCGGGCGTTGTGGGTGTAGACGCGCTTGCGGATGTAGTCCACGCGCTCGGGGTCGGGCACCACCTTGCGCATCAGGCGCGCCAGGTTTTCCGGCTTCGACAGCTCCTCCTCCGTCTCGCCCGGCATCACCATGAATTCGAAGCGGCGGATGCCGTGCGGCAGCGCGGCCGACACGTAGGGTCGCTCGGCGTCGCAGTGCATGTAGACGTGGGGCGTGCCCAGCGGGTCGTTGCGCACGTCGACGACGATCCACTGGTTCGGCTTGGTGCGGCCCTCGAACGGGATGTCCAGCGCGCGCCGCACGAAGCTGTTGCCGCCGTCGGCGCCCACCAGCCAGGCGGCGCGCACGCTGCGGGTGCGGCCGGCGGGGCCGGTGAGTTCCAGCGAGACGCCGGCGCCGTCCTGCGTGAACGACGACAGCTCGTGCCCGAACAGCACCTGCACGTGCGGGAAGCGGGCGAGCCCGCGGTACAGCAGCTCGTCGATCTGCGGCTGGATGAAGGCGTTTCGGCGCGACCAGCCGAACTCGTCGGTGCGCGGCTCGATGCTCGCGAAGCAGCGCCCGCTGGCGGTGACGAAGCGCATCCAGTGGTCGGGCGTGATGTGCGCCTGCACCTGATCGGACAGGCCGGTGGCCTGGATCGTGCGCAGCGCCTCGTCGTCGATGCCGATCGCGCGCGGGTAGTCGATGATGCGATCGAGCTTCTCGACCAGCAGCACGCGCACGCCGTACAGGCCGAGCGTGTTGGCCATCGTCAGCCCGACCGGGCCGGCGCCGGCGATCACCACGTCGACGTCGACCGGGGCGGGGGCGGGGGTGCTCGCGCGGATGCTGGTGGTGGCGCGGGCGGCAGCATTGGTGGCCGCGGCGGCCTTGATTCTCGTGACCATGTCGTGTCTCCTCGGGTGCCGGTGGATCAGGCGGCGACGGGCCGGCCCTGCAGGAAGCCGATGTGGATGCGGTTGAAGTTGTCCACGTCCTCCCATTGCGGCCAGTGGCCGCAGTCGGGCATCACGACGAAGGTGGAGCCGGGGACCATGTCGGCGATGCGGCGGCCTTCCTCGGGCGGCGCGGTCGGGTCGTCGGAGGTCCACAGCACCAGCGTCGGCGCCTGGATGCGGCCGTAGTCTTCCGGGCGCATCAGGTTGCGTTCGCGGATCTCCGGGTCCTGCAGCACCATCGCGTTCGCCATTGCGCGCTTGAAGCCGGGCTGCGCGTAGATCGCCTGGCGGCAGGCGACGATGTCGGTCGTCGCGTCGCGCTTGTCCTTCATCAGCCATTCGACGCGCGCCTTGATGAAGTCCCAGCTCGGGTCCTCGGCGGCCTGGGTCGACAGGCTCTTGATGCGCGCCATCACCGCCGGCTCGGCGCGCGAGCCGCCGGCGGTGTTCAGCACCACGCGGTTCACGCGGTCCGGGTGGTCGGCGGCGAGCCGGGCCGCCACCCAGCCGCCCAGCGATTCGCCGCTGACGTGCGCGCGCTCCCAGCCCTGCGCATCCATGAAGCGCAGCAGGTGATCGACGTAGTGGCGCACCTCGTACGGGTGATCGGGCTTGTCGCTCCAGCCGTGGCCGATCATGTCGATGGACCAGGTGTCGAACACGCGGCCGTGCGCATCGAGGTTGCGCGCATAGGCCTCGGCATGGCCGCCGACGCCGTGCAGCAGGATCAGCGGCGGCAGCGAGCGCTCGCCCGAGTGCAGGTAGCGGGTGCGCAGCCCGCGGGCGTCGAACCAGCCCTGGCTGAACGAGGTGGCGCGCAGGTCCTGCCAGAGGCTCGGGTGCGTGGGTGCGGTCATGTCTAGCTCCTTGGTCGATCGGTCGGTGTCCGGGCGGGTGGCCCGGGCTGGTGTTCGGAAGCGCCCCGCGGCGCATGACCTGCACTGTCGTTGCGCTGGATCAATGCGTAAACTGCGTGCACCAGGTGCACAGGCAGGCGCGGGTTAACCCGTCGAACAGGCCCCGCCGAAGCGTTCGGATGTCACCCGGCAACCACTGCAACCCGGAGACGCCATGCCCGCAGTGACACCCGTGGTCCGCTCGGCCGAATCCAACTACAAGGAGGTGCGTGGCCTGGCGCGCGGCATCGAGGTGCTGAAGGCGCTGAACCGCGTGCCGGGCGGCCTCGGCTCCACCAGCGAGCTGGCGCGAAGCTGCGGGCTCGACCGCACGACCACCAAGCGCCTGCTCGAGACGCTGCGCGCGCAGGGCCTGGTGCGCCAGGGCGAACGCGATGGCCAGTACTACCTGACCTTCGAGGTGCGCCGCCTGAGCGAAGGCTTCGAGGACGAGGCCTGGGTGGACCAGGTCGCCTCGCCGCGCATGCAGGCGTCGGTGCGCGAGCTGGTGTGGCCCTGCGACCTGGGCACGGCCGAAGCCGGCTTCATGGTCGTGCGCGAATCGACCCACCGCTGGAGCGCGCTGTCGCAGCACCGGGCGATGATCGGCGAGCGATTGCCGGTGCTGGTCACGGCACTCGGCCGCGCCTACCTGGCGGCCTGCGACGAGGGCGAGCGCGAGGCCCTGCTCGAACTGCTGCGCGCGCGGCGCGACTGGGTCGGCGAGCAGGCGCGCGACCGCGCCTACGTGCGGCGCATCCTGCGCGCCACCGAGAAGCGCGGCTACGCCTACAACGACGGCGAGTGGAGCCGGGAGGAGAGTTTCGCGGCGATCGCGGTGCCGCTGCGCGCCGGCGAGCGCGTGCTGGGCTCGATGAACCTGGTGTTCCCGAAGTCCTCGGTCTCTGCGCGCGACCTGGAGCAACGCTTCGTGCCGGCGCTGACGCGGCTGGCCGACGGCATCGGCAAGAGCAGCCGCGCGTGGGTGGAAGGCTGACGCGAACCGGCTCCATCCGCTAAACTCGCTGAAACTGGTTTCAAGACGCGTTTCAATCGATGGCCTCCGACGATCCGACCTCCCGCCCGCCACCCGCCGCCGAGTCGCGGGCGACGATTGCCGACGTGGCGCGCAAGGCCGGCGTGTCGAAGGCGACGGTGTCGCGCTTCCTGAACCACCGCGACACGCTGCTGACGCGCGAGATCGCCGCGCGCGTCGAGGCGGCGGTCGACGCGCTCGGCTACTCGCCCAGCCCGATGGCGCAGGCGCTCAAGCGCGGGCGCTCGCGGCTGATCGGGCTGGTGGTCGCGGACATCGCCAATCCGTTCTCGGTGGCGGTGCTGCGCGGCGCCGAGAAGGCCTGCCAGGAGGCCGGCTACCTGGTGATGCTGTTCAACCTCGGCAACGCCGGCGAGCGCGAGCGCGAGGGCATCGAGGCGCTGGCCTCCTACCAGGTCGAGGGCTTCATCCTCAACACGCTGGGTGCCGACCCGACCGCCGCCGGCGAGGTGGCGCGCCACGGCAAGCCGGCCGTGCTGGTGGACCGCAAGCATGCCGAGATGCACGCCGATTTCGTCTCGCTGAACAACGCCGATGCGGTGTCGCAGGCGGTGGCGCACCTGCGCGGCAACGGCTACCGCGAGCTGCTGTTCGTCAGCGAGCCGATGGCGGGCGTCAGCTCACGCATCGAGCGCGAGGCGGCGTTCCGCGCCTGCGTCGCGCAGCCCGGCGCCGAGGTGACGGGCCAGAGCCTGGAATTGGCGGACGGCGCCGACGACACGCTCGACGCTGCGCTGCGCGCGCTGCGGCAGCGCGCGGGCGGGCGGGCGCCGGCGGTGCTGTCGACCAACGCGCTGGTCACGCTGCGCGTGGCGGCGGCGGTGGCGCGGCTCGGCTGGCGCTTCGGCCGCGAGCTCGGCTTCGTCGGCTTCGACGACACCGACTGGGCCCCGCTCGTCGGCCCCGGCCTGACCACGATCGCCCAGCCCACCGACGACATCGGCCGCGTCGCGGCGAGCTGCCTGCTGGAGCGCCTGCAAGGCCGCCACCTGCCGCCGCGCGAGATCCTGCTCGGCGGGCGGCTGATCGTGCGCGGGTCGTCGGCGGTGGCTGCGGGTTGAGAGCACTCCCGGGCCGACGCCCCGTCCACTGCGGGGGATGAGGACACTGCGGGCGGCCGGGCGTTTCCCCGTCGGATCGGGACAGCACACGCCGTCAGCGGGCACTCAGGCTCTCAGCTGACGAGACGGGTGCGCAGATCCGCCACGGTGGCGAGCCACTGCTCGTACTCGTCGCTCTGTTCCCAGATCTCCCGCAGCTCGGAGTTCTCGCCGAGGATGCGGGCAATCGCGATCTGCGCCTGTTCCACGAGTTCGTCCGGCGGCCTGGCCGTCGTCTGGGTGAGCCACGCGTACGCGGCTTCGGTATAGGTTTCCGTATCCCCCGGCTTGCCGCGAATGCAGGCGAGCATCTCGATCGCGGCCAGGGCTTCGTTGGCCTCCGGCTCCTCCAGATAGTCGCTCCCGATCGCCAGCACCCGCGTGACGACTTCTTCGATCGGGCCGAGATCGTTCGGATCCTCCAGGTTGTAGGCCCATTCCGCTGCGTCATCGTTCCCGAAGGGAAGGGTTGACCACGCAACCATGTCTTCTCCGTTTGTTGTGTTGGAGCCGTGAGCGGCTCATCTGCGCGGTCGTCACTCGAGGGCGGTAGGCGGCGGCCAGGTCCATGTCCGAATGGAATGCGCCGTGGCTGGTGGCGTGCTGAAAGCTCGTGGGTGTCGGGTCGGGCGGGGCATTATGTGGTTACGTCCGGTCACTACCGCCGAGGGACACCCGGCGCCGGCGTACCGCACGGCATTCAGCCGCTGCGGCGGGCCGCGCCACGCGGACGGAACACTAAGCGATCGGGCGGGACGCCGCGACGCTTGCAGGCGACAGCGCATATGTCAATTTGATGACGAAGTGGGGGGTGCGTCCCCGTCATGCCCTGTCGAGCGAGACCGTCCCACGATCGCCACGCCCGCCACACGCCCGACCGGGCAATGTCGCCCTAGGGAAAGCACCAATCGCAGTCTGAAACCGGTTTCCTAGAATAGAAACCGGTTTCAGTGAAACGCCTCAACCCGAGTCCCACCCGTGAACTACACCCTCCAATTCGCCGACGTGCTGGCCGCCTGGCCACTGCTCCTCAAGGGCACGTGGATCACCGTCCAGCTTTCCCTGGTCGCCACCGCACTGGGCCTGGCGGTGGCGATCCTGTGTGCCTGGGCCAAGACCTCGGGGCCGGCGCCGCTGCGCTTCGCGGTCAACGCGTACATCGAGCTGATCCGCAACACGCCGTTCCTGGTGCAGCTGTTCTTCTTCTTCTTCGCGCTGCCGGCGATCGGGTTGCGCTGGTCGCCTTACACCGCGGCGCTGACGGCGATGGTGGTGAACCTGGGCGCCTACGCCACCGAGATCATCCGCGCCGGCATCGAGTCGATCCCCAAGGGGCAGATCGAGGCCGGCCTGGCGCTGAACCTGAAGCACCACCAGATCTTCCGGCTGATCATCCTGAAGCCGGCGCTGCGCGCGATCTTCCCCGCGCTCACGAGCCAGTTCATCCTGCTGATGCTCAGCTCGAGCGTCGTCTCGGTGATCTCCGCGGACGACCTGACCTCGGTCGCCGCCAACCTGCAGTCGCAGACCTTCCGCAGCTTCGAGATCTACATCGTCGTCGCCCTGATCTACCTGGCGCTGGCCCTGTCGTTCTCGGCGCTCTTCCGCCTGGTTCAAAGCCGGGCTCTCTCCTACCCGGACCGCCGCTGATGCGTACCTTCGGAATCAACGATCTCTGGTTCATCGTCCAGGCCGCCCAATGGACGATCGCGCTCTCGCTCATCGCCTTCGTCGGCGGTGCCATCGGCGGTCTCGCGGTGGCCCTGGCCCGCACCTCCGACCGGCCGCTGTTCCAGGCCCTGGCCGGCGGCTTCATCCAGATCTTCCAGGGCACGCCGCTGCTGCTGCAGCTGTTCCTGATCTTCTTCGGCGCCCCGGTGCTGGGCATCGAGATCAGCCCCTGGATCGCGGCCGGCGTGGCGCTGATCCTGAACACCAGCGCGTTCCTCGGCGAGATCTGGCGCGGCTCGATCCAGGCGATCCCGCGCGGCCAGTGGGAAGCGGCCGAGGCGCTGGGCCTGCACTACGCGGTGCGCATGCGCACGGTGATCCTGCCGCAGGCCTGGAAGATCGCGCTGCCGCCCACCGTCGGCTACATGGTGCAGGTGATCAAGGGCACCTCGCTGGCCGCGATCATCGGTTTCGCCGAGGTCACCCGCGCCGGGCAGATCATCAACAACGCCACCTTCCAGCCGCTGATCGTGTTCAGCGTGGTCGGGGCGGTCTATTTCGCGCTGTGCTGGCCGCTGTCGTTCTGGGCCGGCCGCATCGAGCGGCGCCGGGCCCTGGCGCTGGCCCGATGAGCGCCCACGCACGGCCGCCCCACGGGGCCGTGCGCCGTGCATGCAAGCCAACCCCGATGAGCGCCGCCGCACAGACCCCGGCCCGCTTCTGCGCCTGAATCCAGGCCCCACCGATCACGTCCATTCCACCGGAGACACCGCCATGTTCACCCCCGCCCGCCGCCGCGTCCTTGCCGCCACCGCCGCCATCGCCTTCGGCACGCTGATCGCCACCGCCTCGCCCTTCGCCGCCGCGCAGAGCGCCGACGAGATCAAGAAGAAGGGCACGCTGACTGTCGGCATGCTGGTCGACTTCCCGCCCTACGGCACGGTCGACAGCTCCAACCAGCCCGACGGCTACGACGCCGACGTCGCCAAGCTGCTCGCCAAGGACCTGGGCGTGAAGCTCAACCTGGTGCCGGTGACGGGCCCGAACCGCATCCCCTTCCTGCTGACCAACAAGGTCGACCTGCTGGTCGCCTCGCTGGCGGTCACGCCCGAGCGGGCCAAGCAGGTGCAGTTCTCCAAGCCGTACTCGGCCGCCACGATCGTGCTGTACGGCGCCAAGAAGCAGGCGATCAAGGCGCCAGCCGACCTGAAGGGCGTGCGCGTCGCGGTGGCCCGCGCCAGCACGCAGGACACGGCACTGACCGCCATCGCCCCCGAAGGCACCGAGATCCGCCGCTTCGACGACGACGCGTCGGCGATGCAGGCGCTGCTGTCGGGCCAGGTCGATGCGATCGGCTGCTCCACCACGGTGGCCAACCAGATCGCCAAGCGCGCGCCCGCCGGCGCGTTCGAGAACAAGCTGGTGCTGCGCCAGCAGTTCATGGCCGTCGCGATGCGCCCGGGCCAGGCCGACCTGCTGAAGACGGTCGACGGCTTCGTCGCGAAGAACACCGCCAACGGCGAGCTCGGCAAGCTGTACCGCAAGTGGCTGGAAACCGACCTGCCGGCGCTGCCGGCCTCAAACTGAAGCCGCATTGCCCGACACCCCACCGGCGAACCCGCACCGCCGCGAGCCGCCCACCCGTCAAGGAACCGACATGAGCGCAGACAAGCCCATCATCCGCATCGAACACGTCAACAAGTGGTACGGCCAGTTCCAGGTGCTGACCGACGTGAACCTCGACGTCCGCGCCGGCGAGCGCATCGTGATCTGCGGGCCGTCCGGTTCCGGCAAGTCCACGCTGATCCGCTGCATCAACCGGCTCGAGACGGTGCAGAAGGGCCGCATCGAGGTCGACGGCATCGAGCTCACCGGCCACCACCGCAAGAACGTGGACGCGGTGCGGCGCGAGGTCGGCATGGTGTTCCAGCAGTTCAACCTGTTCCCGCACCTGACGGTGCTGGAGAACTGCATGCTGGCGCCGATGCACACCCGCGGCGTGAGCCGCGAGGAGGCCGAGGCCACCGCGATGAAGTACCTCAAGCGCGTGCGCATCCCCGAACAGTCCGCCAAGTACCCGAGCCAGCTCTCCGGCGGCCAGCAGCAGCGCGTGGCGATCGCCCGCGCGCTGTGCATGAACCCGAAGGTGATGCTGTTCGACGAACCCACCTCCGCGCTCGACCCGGAGATGGTCAAGGAAGTGCTCGACACGATGATCTCGCTGGCCGACGACGGCATGACCATGCTGTGCGTGACGCACGAGATGGGCTTCGCCCGCAGCGTGGCCGACCGCGTGATCTTCATGGCCGATGGCCGCATCCTCGAGCAGGCGCCGCCGCAGCAGTTCTTCGGCCAGCCGGCGCACCCGAAGCTGCGCACCTTCCTCGGGCAGATCATCAGCTCGCACGGCCACGCGGCCGCGGCGGCCTGATGCGGTGGTGATGTCGTCCGCCCCCACCGAGGCCGCGCGCCGCGACGCGCCGCCGATCCTGATCTCGCTGTCGTCGTTCGGTGCGTCCGAGGTGCGCCGCCACGGCCAGCGCTGGTTCACCCAGCTCGCCGCCGCGGCCGGCGCCGACGGCGTCGAAATCCGTGGCGAACTGCTGGTGGAAGCCGGCGCCGACGCCGATGCCGAGCTGTCCGCCATCGCCGACGTGGCCGGCACCTGCGGCCTGCAGCGCGTCTACTCCAGCCCCGAAGGCCTGTGGACGGCCGACGGCCACCTCGACACCGCCGCGCTGGACGAAGGCCTGGCGCGCGCCGAACGCCTCGGCGCGACGCGGCTGAAGATGTCGATCGGCGGCTTCGGCGCCGCGTCGACGGCCACGCTGCCGGCGCTGCGCGAGCGGCTGGCCGGCGCGACCGTCGAACTCGTGATCGAGAACGACCAGACGCCGACGGCCGGCACGCTGCACGCGCTGCATGCCTTCTTCGCGCTGGCCGGTGACCACGCGCTCCCGTTGCGCATGACCTTCGACATGGGCAACTGGCACTGGACTGGCGAATGCCCGCTGCAGGCCGCCGAGTCCCTGGGCGCACAGGTCGGCTACGTGCACACCAAGGGCGTGCAGCGGCAGCCGCAACGCTGGGTCGCGGTCCCGCTGGCCGATTCCGCGGCACCGTGGCGCGCCGTGCTGCGCGCGCTGCCGGCCGACGTGCCCTGGGCGATCGAGTACCCGCTCGCCGGCGACGACCTGACCGCGGTCACGCGGGCACAGGTCGAGCTGTTGCGCAACGTCGCGAGGAGCCTGGGATGAAACGCCGCGTATTCCCCCGGTTTGATTTCCGGCACGTGACGGCTTGCCGCCCGTTGCGGTCGGTCGACGTTTACCTTTCCGGGCGGAGGTCGGGGCGGCAAAGGCGCGTGGGGACAGGCCGTGGCGCTTCACTGAGGCGGTCTCCGCTGCGCTCCGACTGCCCTGCGATGCTCGGTCTCGTGGCCCGTCGCAGAACTCACTACGCTCACTTCGTTCGCTGCGTTCGGACAG
>JBGAMJ010000183.1:0-10285 GCA_044223035.1 Piscinibacter sp. | reverse complement strand
GGTGGCCGACGGCGCGCGCGCCCTCCACCAGCGCCCCGGCCGCCGCCGGCTGCGGCGCGACACACCGCCGCCCCACAACGCCGACCACTTCGGCTGGTGGACCGGGGAGGCGGTCTACAAGCGGGTCTCCGCCGAGAAGGTGCTGGACGGCCTGGCCGCGTTCGAGCGCGGCGGCGTCCCACCGCGCCTGCTCGTGCTCGACGACGGCTGGCAGGCCTGGGAGCGCGCCGCCACCGGCGAAGACCGGCTGACCCGCCTGGCGCCGAACGACGAGCGTTTCGGCGGCGACCTGACCGCGCTGGTGCGCGACGCCAAGCAGCGCTTCGGCATCCAGCGCTTCCTGGTCTGGCATGCCTTGCTCGGCTACTGGGGCGGGATCAGCGAGCAGGGCCTGTCCGGCTACGGTGCGCGCACGGTGGCGCGCTCGTTCGGCCCCGGCGTGCTGCAGCAGGAGCCGCGCTGGAACGTGGCCCCGTGGGGCGCGCAGGCCGGCGTGCCGTCGGCCGAGCGGCTGGGCGCCTTCTACGACGACCTGCATGCCGGGCTCGCGCGCCAGGGCGTCGACGGCGTGAAGGTCGACGTGCAGGCGCTGCTCGAAGGCCTGTCGGCCGGGCAGGGCGGGCGGGTGGCGATGGCCCGCGCCAGCCGCCGCGCGCTCGAAGCATCCGTCAGCCGGCATTTCGCGGGGCGGCTGATCAACTGCATGTCGTGCACGACGGAGTGCGCCTACCTGGCCCACGACAGCACGCTGCTGCGCAGCTCCGACGACTTCTTTCCGCAGCGGCCGGAATCGCACGGGCAGCACCTGTTCGTCAATGCCGCCGTCGGCCTGTGGTTCGGCGAGTTCATGCAGCCCGACTGGGACATGTTCCAGTCGCAGCACGAGCGGGGAGCGTTCCACGCGGCGGCCCGCGCCATCTCCGGCGGGCCGGTGTACGTGTCGGACAAGCCGGGTGCCCACGACTTCGAACTGCTGCGCAAGCTGGTCCTGTCCGACGGCAGCGTGCTGCGCTCCGAGCTGCCGGGCCGGCTGACGCCCGACTGCCTGTTCGCCGACCCGGTGCGCGAGCGGGTGCTGCTGAAGATCTTCAATCGCCATCGCGACGGCGGTGTCGTCGGACTGTTCAACGCGCGGAATCCGGCCGAAGGCGGCGACGCGATCGACGGCGAGGTCGGCCCGGCCGACGTGCCGTCGCTGCCGGGCGGCGAGTACGCGGCCTACTCGCATCGCGCCGGCCGGCTGTGGCGCTGCACCGATGGCGAGCGCAGCGCCGTGTCGCTCGTGCCGGGCGAGTGGGAGCTGGTGTCGCTGGCACCGGTGGAGCACGGTTTTGCCGCCCTCGGCCTCGCCGACAAGTTCAACAGCAGCGCCGCGATCACGCGGCGGACCTGGGTGGACGGCGCCTGCCGGCTCGAACTGCGCGACGGCGGCCGCTTCGTGGCCTGGGCGGAGCGTCGGCCCGCCCGGGTAAGCGTCGGCGCGCAGGCCGTCGAGTTCACCCATGACGCGGCGAACCGGCGGCTGGAGGTTCAGGTGCCGGTCGGGCGGCCCGTCGAGTTGACGGTGCGCTGGTAAGTGGAGCCCGGCGGACGGATGCGCCATCCGTCCCGTCCGGCGCCGATCCGGCCCCGCCAGGCGTGACGATTCGACTGGCGGACGCGGGTCACTGCCGCCGTGCAGCGACTGGCGCGGAACCGCGAGACGCCCCGCTTGAACAGAGCACGGGCCCGAATCGAATGGCCTCGGTCGGTACCGGCCACTATGTGCGCCACGGCACGGCAGGGCGAGGGACGCCGGCGGCGAACCACGTGGCCAGTTCGCGCTGCGGTCGCGCGAACCAGTAACCCTGCATCGAATCGCAGCCGGCGCTCGCGAGAAGCTCGGCCTGGTAGCGCGTCTCGACGCCCTCGGCTATGACCTTGATCTTCAGGCGCGAGGCGAGTTCCAGGATGCATTCGGCGAGCGCGCGGGCGTGGTCATCGCTTTCGATGTCGCAGATCAGCGAACGATCGAGCTTCAACATGTCGAACGGCAGTTGACGCAACAGCGAGAAGTTCGAATAGCCGACGCCGAAGTCGTCGATCGCGATGCGAATGCCGCCCGCGCTGAGCGCTGCGAGCATCTCGCGCGTGTGATCGATGTTCTGCAGCAGCGCCGATTCGGTCAACTCGACCACGAGCGCGCCGGCCGGGAATCGCATTTCCGCGAGCAACGCCGGGAGGCGGTTCAGGGCCCAGCACTGGTTGAACTGCAGCGGTGAGACATTGACCGTCAGGTATTCCAGTGCGCCCTGTCCGAGCAGGCCGAGCGCCTCGGGCAAGGCCCGGCGAAGCATGTTCTCCGTCATCTGGTCGAGCAACTGGAGTCGCTCCACCGTGGCCAGAAATGCCGCTGGCGAGCGCACCTCGCCGCTCGGCAGGTGCCAGCGCGCGAGCATCTCGGCGCCGACGAAGCCGCCGCTGCTGCGTCTAAGCACGGGCTGGTACCAGGGAACGATGAGGTCGCCGTTCACTGCGGCGCGCACGTCCGCATCGATGGCCGCGCGGCGCTCCATGGCCGTGCGCAGATCGATGTCGTAGATGCTCACGCGGCCGCCACCGGAACGCTTCGAATCGTAGAGCGCGAGATCGGCATTGCGCAGCAGATCCTCTGCGCATTCGCCGCCGGCGAGGGCCACGCCGATCGAGCTGGCGCACGGCACGATGCGCCCCTCGATCTGCATCGGCCGGCACAGTATCTGCAGCAGGCGCAGCGCGAATGCCTGGGCTCCGGATCGGTCGTACACCCCGCGCGCGATCACCGCGAACTCGTCGCCTCCCAGCCGCGCCACCGTATCGCCCGGGCGAACGGCGTCTGCGAGGCGCCGTGCCGTCGTCCTCAGCACCGCATCGCCGGCCGCGTGCCCGAGCGAGTCGTTGATCTGCTTGAAGTCGTCGAGGTCGATGAGCAGTGCCGCGATGTCACTCGCGTTCGCGGACGCATTCGTGAGCGACTCGCACAGCACGCGGGCAAAGGCCGCACGGTTGGGAATGGCAGTGAGCGCATCGAGTTCGGCCAGTTCGACCGCGCGTCTGCGTTCCTCGTTGAGCTCCCGGGTACGCTCGGCGACCCGTCGTTCGAGGTCGCTGGTCGCGGCGCTGAGCGCGACATTGGCGTTGTAGAGCTCGAGTGCCTTGTGCTCGAGGAGCCGCTCGGCTTCCTCGCGGGCGCGGCGTTCGCGCTCGACGCGGGCGATCAGGCGACGCCGCAGCGCGTCCCAGTCGCCGGGCGCAGCGACGTCGCGGGTGGCGTCGGGTACGCCGGGCCGGGAATCCATCGCGTCAAACCAGATCCACCGTGAAGCGCACGGCCTGGTCGCCGCTGCCGGCCACCGGCTCCGAACTCACCAGCACGTCCACGCCGAACTGGCGCGCCGAGCCCTTGATCAGCCCCTCCGACAGATGACCCATTCGACGTGGGCTGCGATAGACCAGGACGATTCGCGTCGGCGTGCGCGATTCGACGGCGAATGTCGGCAGTTCCGCATCGGGGTAGAGCTTGCGGACCTCGACGTGGATGTGCGCTTCGATGCTCTCGAGGAAATCGAAGAGGTTGCCCGCGCGCTCGAAGAAGGCCGGATGGGTGCGCGCGAATGTGTCGCTCAGGTGGTCGCCGAACAACCGCACCAATGCGGGAACGGGTTCGCCGGTGCGCTCTGCCAGCGCGCTGCAAAGTGACAGCATCTCGCCATGGTGATAGGTGCCGACGGCGGTGTAGGCGCCACCGCTCGGCAGTTCGCTGGCTTCGATGATGTCATCGACGATGTCTTCGCCATGGCGATGGCGAACGAAGTCCAGGAATTCGGTGAAGACGATGCCTTTCATGGCGCTTCCTGCAAGACGGTGGATTTGTCGACTGCGTCAAGAATTCCCCGTGCTTCTTGTGCTGGCCACGGAAGGAGGCGTCATCGCAGTGGTACTACAGACGCCCGTCGTCGCGTATTCGGTTGTCGTGGCTGCGACTTGAGGGCCGGTCTGGTCATATTTGGGGTCTAGCCGGCCGATGGTGCGGCCCCTGTCGGTGTCGGTGCGCAGCGGACAGTCCGGCAGGCCGCCAGGTCGGCCCGATCGACCTGCGTGCGCGACTGGTCGAGGCGGGTCTTGAGCTGCGCCCGGGCGAGGTTCTGCTCGTGCCGCGGGTAGGCGGCGGCGTAGAGGAATCGCCAGGGCTGCGCATCGAAGCCCGACGGCGCCCTGCGCGCGGCCTCCAGGAAGCGCAGCAGCGTCGGCTCGTCGAAGGGCGCGCCGGTCGGGCTCGTGACGAGCCGGGCGGGCACGGCAGCGATGCACGTGTGACAGCGGATTCAACCGGCCCTGCGCGCCGTCCTTCCGCCCTGCCGCACCGCGCAGCCCGGTCGACGCCGGATGCGGCGCGGATACAGTCGAGTATTTGCGTCCCGGAAGCCGCGACACCGACGGCCGTCCCGGGGCGGGCGTGCGTCGCGGACACAGCGCCGCACTTGCCAAGCTCTCGAGGAGGCGCCAGGCCGCCCCGGGCTTTCTCGACCCCCGCGGGGCGGGCTGGGTACGACCCGGCCCTGGGCTCGCTCGGAAGTTGCAACTCGGCGGAGGTGGCCGCTATGGCGTTCTCGAGGCTGAGATCCAGGCTGCTGGGCCTGTTCGCGTTCTGGTTGGTCCTGCTGGCCATCCTGGGCGGGCTGGCGGCTGCACGATTGCAGTCGATGACCGACACGCTCGACTCGGTGTACCGCGACCGGCTGGTCTGCCAGGTGCTGCTGCGCAGTGTCGGCGACGCCTACCGCCTGCGCATCGCCGGCGCCGCCGGCCGATTCGCGGACGGGCTGATCGACGCTCCGGCGGCGCTGGCGCAGATCGCCGATGCGCAGCGGCAGGCCGCGCACGACTGGATTCTCTACCGGCACACGACGCTGGTCGCGGCCGAGCAGCGCGGCATCGTGCAGGCCGAACCGCTGCTGCAGGCCGCCGATGCGGCCGCCGAGGAGGCGCGCCGGCTGATCGCGGCCGCCGACAGACCCGGCCTGGCGGCCTGGAGGCGCGGCGCGGCGCCGCTGGCGTTCGATCCGCTCGGCGCGGTGATCGACCGCCTGTTCACCCTGCAGGCCACCGTGGCCGAGAAGGACGTGAGCCAGGCGCGGGCGGCCCGGCGTGCCACGTTCGGCGATCTGTTCCTGCTCCTTGCCCTGGGGCTGGCGCTGGGCGGCGCGGGAACCTGGGCCCTGGTGGTGCGTTACACGGCCGCAGCGCGCGACAGCGAACGAGCGCTGCGCCGCATGAATGCCTTCTACACGGCCTTGTCGCGCACGAACCACCTGATCGTGCGCGCCGCCGACGCCGACACGCTGCTGCGCGAGCTGTGCCGCATCTGCACCGAGTCCGGCCACGCGCTGATCACGGCGGTGTTCCGGGTCGAAGGCGGGCAGGCCACGCGTTTCGCGTTCGACGGCCCGGCCGCCGGGTTCTTCGACGAGCTGCCGCCGACCTGGGACGTGACGGCCCCGGAGTTCCGCCAGTCGGTGACGGCGATCGCGCTCAGCACCGGCCGGCACGGCGTCGGGCGCATCGCGCCCCGCCCCGGGCAGCCGGCCTGGAGCCAGAATGCGCAGCGCCTGGGCATCCGTTCGATCGCGGCCTTTCCGCTGATGCGCGGCGGGCAGATCCATGGCTCGCTGAGCCTCTACGCCGCGGAACCGGACTTCTTCGACGGGGCGCTGGTGAGCCTGCTCGTCGAAATGGCGGGCGATGTCTCGTTCGCGCTCGACAACCTCGATCGCGAGGCGGCGCGGGTGCGCCTGCAGCAGCAGACGCAGCGCGACCTGGAGCGGTTCCAGACGCTGTTCCGCGCGGCGCCGATGGCCTGCGTGATCACCTCGCTGGCCGACCTCCGGGTGCTGGAGGTCAACGACGTGATGTGTGAGCGCTTCGGGCTGGTGCGCGACGAGATCGTCGGGAAACAGGTCGAGCGGCTGGGCAGCCTGCTGGAAGAGGAGGATGCCCGCGAGTACCGTGAACGGCTGACGCGCGACGGGCGGGTGCGCAACCTGGAGGCGCGCACGCGAACGGCGGGGGGCGGTACCGCGGTGTCGCTCGTCAACGCCGAGAAGATCGACTACAACGGCCAGCCCTGCGTGATGGCGATGGCGCTGGACATCACCGACCTGCGCGCCGCCGCCGCTGCCGAGCAGGCGCGGGCGGCGGCGGAGGCGGCCAACCGCGAGAAGACGGCGTTCCTCGCGCAAATGAGCCACGAGCTGCGGACGCCGCTGAACGCGATGCTCGGCTTCACGCAGTTGATGCAGCGCGACGCACGCACCCGGCTGCTGCGGCAGGACATCGAGCAGCTCGAACACATCCGCCAGGCCGGCTGGCACCTGCTGTCGCTGGTCAACGACGTGATGGACGTGTCGCGCATCGAGTCCGGGCAGTTCGCGGTCAACGTCGCGGCCGTGGACGTCGGCGAGGCGCTCGACGAGGCGCTGCGGCTTGCCGAGGAATCGGCGCGGGTGGCGGGCGTCCGCATCGAGGCGGCGCACCGCGGCCGCGCGCCGGCCGGCGTGCTCGCCGATCCGGTGCGCCTGCGGCAGGTGTTCATCAACCTGCTGTCGAATGCCGTCAAGTACAACCGGCCCGGCGGCTCGGTCGACGTGCGGCTGCATGCCGCGGCCGACCGTGTCGTCATCGAGGTTGCGGACACCGGCATCGGCATGAGCGAACTGCAGTTGCAGCGCCTGTACGAGCCGTTCAACCGCCTCGGGCGCGAACGCAGCGGCATCGAGGGCACGGGGCTCGGCCTGGCGCTGACGCGGCAACTGGTCAGCCTGATGGGCGGTGAGCTCGGGATCGAAAGCCGGCCGGGCGTGGGCACGACGGCCCGCGTCGGACTGCGGGCCGCGGCCCTGGAGGAGGGCGCCGTCGTCAGCGGCTTCGGCGCGATCGGCGACGGCGAACCCCGGGGCAGCGTGCTCTACATCGAGGACAACGAGATCAACGTGATGCTGATCGAGCAGATGCTGAGCCGCTGGCCCGGTGTCCGCTTCAGCCATGCGCCCAGCGGCCAGGCCGGCATCGACCTGGCGGCGCAGTTGCAGCCGGACCTGGTGCTGATGGACATGCAGTTGCCCGACATGGACGGCATCGAGATCCTGCGGCGGCTTCGCGCCGACGGTGCCACGGCCGGGCTGCGCGTCGTCGCGCTGTCGGCGAGCGCATCCCCGCAGAGCGTCGCGCGCGCGCTGGAGAACGGCGCCGTCGACTACTGGACCAAGCCGGTGGACCTGTCGCACTTCCTGCGCGACATGTCACGCAATCTCGCCGCCGCGGCGCTCGACGACGCGATGCGCTGACGGACCGACGAGCAGGAGCCGGCGAGCCCGGTGCATCCGGTCGGCGACCGGCCGCGTATCTCCCGGCGTGGCGCAAAGCGCCGCCGCTGACAGACCCACCGGACCCACCGGACGCTCGGAACCGCTCGAACGATGCGTTCAATCCCACGCATCCCGCGCGCCGGGGCCGGTGCCTGCAGCGAATCCATTCGCGCCCCAGACCCTCCACCGGAGATCACCATGAACCGCCAAGCCATCGCCCGTACCGCCGCCGCCCTGCTGACCGTGATTGCCGCCGCCTCGGCGATGGCGCAGGGCATGTCCGATTCGTCGCTGGCCCGGCACGGCCGCTTCCTGCGCGGCGACGGCCCGATGGCGCAGGCATCGCAGGCGCCCGCGATGCGGCTGCTGCCCGGCCCGCGGGCGCAGCAGATGATCTACCTGGGCACCGACCCGGCCGTGGCGATCGAGCAGGCGCGCGCCCTGGGCGAGCAGCCGATCGTGCAGATGCCCACGCCCGAGGCGCGCCGCGCGAACGGCACCGACCTGTACGACCGCATCGCCGAACGCGCCGCCCCGTCGATGCAGGACGGCGTCGCGACCGCCGTGCGCTGAACCACGCGCGCGTTCGGCTGCTGGTGCCTCAGCACCGCACCGCCGCGCCGGCCTCGTACCAGGGCCGGCTGCGGTTCACGATCCGCACCACCAGCAGCATCACCGGCACCTCGATCAGCACGCCGACCACGGTGGCGAGCGCCGCGCCGGATTCGAAGCCGAACAGGCTGATCGCCGCCGCGACGGCCAGCTCGAAGAAGTTGCTGGCACCGATCAGCGCCGACGGGCAGGCGACGGCGTGCGATTCGCCGAGGCGGCGGTTCAGGCCGTAGGCCAGCGCCGCGTTGAAGAACACCTGGATCAGGATCGGCACCGCCAGCATCGCGATCACCAGCGGCTGCTCGAGGATCGCGCGGCCCTGGAAGGCGAACAGCAGCAGCAGCGTGGCCAGCAGCGCCGCGATCGACCACGGGCCGATCGCGGCCAGCGCGGCCTCGAAGGCGCTTCGCCCGCGTCGAAGCAGCGCGCGGCGCGCGAGCTGGGCCAGTGCCACCGGGATCACGATGTACAGCACGACCGACGCGAGCAGCGTGTCCCAGGGCACGACGATCGCCGACAGCCCGAGCAGCAGCGCGACGATCGGCGCGAACGCGAACACCATGATCGCGTCGTTCAACGCCACCTGCGACAGCGTGAACAGCGGGTCGCCGCCGGTCAACCGGCTCCACACGAACACCATCGCCGTGCAGGGCGCGGCGGCCAGCAGGATCAGCCCGGCGACGTAGCTGTCCGCGTGGCCGGCCGGCAGGTAGGGTGCGAAGACGTGCCGGATGAAGACCCAGCCGAGCAGCGCCATCGAGAACGGCTTCACCGCCCAGTTGACGAACAGCGTCACGCCGATGCCGCGCCAGTGCTCGCGGACGCGGTGCAGCGCGCCGAAGTCGACCCGCAGCAGCATCGGGACGATCATCACCCAGATCAGCAGCCCGACCGGCAGGTTCACCTGCGCGACCGCCATGCCGCCAATTGCCTGCACCGGGCCGGGAAACGCCTGGCCGAGCGCGATGCCGGCAACGATGCACAACAGTACCCAGACGCTGAGGTAGCGCTCGAAGACGGTCATGGGCAAGACGGCGGGCGCGGCCATCAGCGCGTGCCGATGTCGACCAGCGCCGCGCGCAGCGCCGCACGGTCCATCGTCTCCAGCGGCAGCGCGAGCAACTGCAGCAGGCGGTAGCCGATCGCCTGTCGGGTCAGCTCGAAGGCGCGGCGTTTGCCGGTGTCGCCGCCCTCGGCGTTCGACGGATCGGGGTAGCCCCAATGCACCTTGACCGGCTCGCCGCCGGCACCGCCGTAGAACACCGGGCAGGTCTCGGCCGCCGCGCTGTCGCAGACGGTGATGACGATCGACAGCGGCGGCGCGCCGTTGCGGCTGAATTCGTCCCAGCTCTTGCTGTGCACGCCGGCGGTGTCGATGCCGGCGGCGTTCAGCGCCTCGATCGCGAACGGGTTGATGCGGCCGCTGGGCGCGCTGCCGGCGCTGTGCGCCCGCACGTCGCGCCCGAGCCGCGCGGCCCAGTGGTTGAGCGTCGCCTCGGCGAGCACGCTGCGCGCCGAGTTGTGGGTGCAGAGGATCAGGACGTGGGTGGTCATCGGGGGTGGCTCGCTCGAGTGATCGGGTCAGCAGCCGCTGCAGTCGCTGGAGCCCCGCGAGGCCCCGGCGGCGCCGGGCTCGCAGCCGCTGCGGTCCGCCGGGTCCGTGCCCTGGCAGCAATGGGCGCTCAGGTAGTCGAGCAGTTCGTTCATCCGGGCGATGGCCGGCCGGTAGATCAGGTTGCGGCCGTCGCGCTCCTGCGTCACGAGCCCGGCGTGCGTCAGTTCCTTCAGGTGGAACGACAGCGTGGAGCCGGGCACGCCGAGCGTGGCCGACAGCGCGCCGGGCGTCAGGCCCAGCGGTGCGGCGCCCACTAGCGCGCGGAACACGCGCAGCCGCATCGGCTGGGCCAGTGCGGCGAGTGAGGCGACGGCGTTTTTCTCTTCCACAATTCCATTTTGTTGGAAATATGGGCAGGTTGTCAACGACTCGGCCCGCGCGAAAGGACCTCACGCCCCTGTTTGGGACTTGCGCAGCCGAGTTGGACGCGAATGGTCGCCTCGCCCAAGGTGTCTGCGCGGCGCGGCAGGCGGCATCCGCCGGGGGCTCATGCTGGGGCGGTCTCCGCTTCGCTCCGACTGCACTGTGGTGCTCGACCTGAGGTCGCGTCGCAGAACTCGCTACGTTCGCTTCGCTCACTCCGCTCAAACAGCTGCGCCGAGTCAGACAACGAAGCGCGCTGCGCGCGCCGACCCCAGATCTGCGCTCCTCGTCGCCCCAAAAATCGCCCCCAGCG
>JBGAMJ010000182.1:0-10290 GCA_044223035.1 Piscinibacter sp. | reverse complement strand
GCCTGCAGCGCCAGCGCCTGCACGACGGGGTCACGCCACGCCGCCTCGGTCAGCACGGCCTGCACCGGCACGCGCCCGCGCGCTAGCAGTGCCCGGCACAGATGGTCGCCTTCGAGCCACACCGCGCCGAGCTTGCGGTAGGCCGCGGCGTCGGTGGCGAGCCGGCGCAGCCGCACCAGCAGCGGGTTGTCGCGCGACTGGATCGGCCGGACAGGATCCGCCATCGCCGGCAGCCGCCGCTCAGGGCGCCGCGAGCAACGCGCGCACCGGCGCGAAGCTGCGGCGGTGCTGCGGGCACGGCCCGTGGGCGCGCAGCGCGGCGAGATGGGCGGCGGTCGGGTAGCCCTTGTGCGTGGCGAAGCCGTACTGCGGATGGCTTTCGTGCAGCTCCGCGCACAGCCGGTCGCGGTGCACCTTGGCGATGATCGACGCGGCAGCGATGCACATCGCGAGGCCGTCGCCGCCCACCACCGCCTCGGCGCTGATCGCGAGCGGCGGCAGCCGGTTGCCGTCGACCAGCACCTTGACCGGGCGCAGCCGCAGCCCGTCGACGGCGCGGCGCATCGCCAGCATCGTGGCGTGCAGGATGTTCAGCGTGTCGATCTCCTCGACGCTGGCCTCGCCGATCGAGCAGCACAGCGCCTTGGCGCGGATCTCGTCGAACAGGCGTTCGCGGGTGCGCGGGCCGAGTTGCTTGGAGTCGTTCAGCCCGCGGATCGGCTGGCGCTCGTCCAGCATGACCGCCGCGGCGACGACCGGCCCGGCGAGCGGGCCGCGGCCGGCCTCGTCGACGCCGGCCAGCAGCAGGCCGCGCGGCTCAAGTCGAAAGGATCGTCTCAATGGCATCGGTGGCAGCCTGCGCGGTGTTGCGGCGCAGTTCGCGGTGCAGCGTGTCGAAACGCCGCGCCAGCGCGGCGCAGCGGGCGGGGTCGTCGAGGAAGGCGATGGCGGCGTCGGCCAGGCGCTCCGGCGTCGCGTCGGACTGGATCAGCTCCGGCACCGCGAAGTCCTCGAGCAGGATGTTCGGCAACCCGACCCAGGGCTGGTAGCGCATGCGCTTCATGATCTGCCAGCTCAGCGGGTGCATGTAGTAGGCGATCACCATCGGCCGCTTGAACAGCGCCGCCTCCAGCGTGGCGGTGCCGCTGGCGATCAGCGTCAGGTCGCAGGCGGCCAGCGCGGCGTGCGAGCGGCCATCGAGCAGCCGGATCCCGGCGCCGGGCGCCGCCTGCGCCACCAGCGGCTCGACCAGCGCGCGCAGCCCGGGCGCCACCGGCAGCACGAAGCGGATCTGCGGGCGGCGCTGCGCGAGCAGGGCCGCAGCCTGGAGCAGTCGCGGCGCGATGTACTGGATTTCCGATCGCCGGCTGCCCGGCAGCAGTGCGACGACGACATCGCCCTCGCCGAGGCCCAGCGCCTGCCGGCTGGCGGCGCGCGGCACGTCGAGCGGAATCGCGTCCGCCAACGGATGGCCGACGTAGCTGGCAGCGATACCCGCCTTCGCGTAGAGCGCCGGCTCGAACGGGAACAGGCAGAGCATGTGGTCGACCGAGCGGCCGATCTTGTCGATGCGCTTGCCGCGCCAGGCCCAGATCGACGGGCTGACGAAATGGATCGACTTGATGCCGCCGGCCTTCAGCCGCGCCTCCAGCCCGAGGTTGAAGTCGGGCGCGTCGATGCCGATGAAGGCATCCGGGCGCTCGCGCAGCAAACGGTCGCCGACCGCATCGCGCACGCGAACCAGGCCACGGTAGTGACGCAGCACCTCGACGTAGCCGCGCACGGCCAGCCGCTCGCTCGGCCACCAGGCGTCGAAGCCATGCTCGATCATCCTCGGGCCACCGATACCGGCGCAGCGCAGCCCCGGCCAGCGCGCCTTCAGGCCGCCGAGCAGCAGGCCGGCGAGCAGGTCGCCGGAGGTTTCGCCGGCCACCATGCCGAACCACGGTGCCGCGGCGGCGGACATCGGCGCGGTTCCCGCCGCCGTCAGCGCGCGATGCCGCGTTCGGCAGCGGCAATGAACTCGAGCATCGCCGCCACGTCGCCCGCCGCTTCGGGCAGCTCGGCACTCAATGCGGCGATCTCGGCACGAGCTTCCTCAAGCGTCTGGCCGCGGCGGTACAGCGCGCGGTGCATCTGCTTGACCGCCTGCAGGCGCTGCGCCGAGAAGCCGCGGCGCTTCAGGCCGATCGCGTTGAAGCCGCGCACCGCCAGCGGGTTGCCGTCGACCAGCATGAACGGCGGCACGTCCTGCGTGACGGCGCTGGCGAAGCCGAGAAAGGCATGCGCACCGACCTTGACGAACTGGTGGATGCCGGTCAGCCCGCCCACCGTGACCCAGTCGCCGATCGACACGTGGCCGGCAAGCGTGGCGTTGTTGGCCAGGATCGTCTGGCTGCCGACGTGGCAATCGTGCGCGATGTGCACGTAGGCCATCACCCAGTTGTCGTCGCCGACGGAGGTGACGCCACCGTCCTGCACGGTGCCGGTACTGAAGGTGCAGAACTCGCGGATGGTGTTGCGGTCGCCGATGCGCAGTTCGGTCGGCTCGCCGGCGTACTTCTTGTCCTGCGGCGCGCCGCCGAGCGACGCGAACTGGAAGATCTTGTTGTCGCGGCCGATCGTCGTGTGGCCCTCGATCACGCAGTGCGCGCCGACGCTGGTGCCTTCGCCGATGCGCACGTTCGGGCCGATCACCGCGTACGGGCCGACGCTGACCGAGTCGGCCAGTTCGGCGCCGGGCTCGACGATCGCGGTCGGGTGCAGGGTCGCCATCGCGCCGAACCGCTCAGCTTTCGATGCGACGCATCGTGCACATCAGCTCGGCCTCGACGGCGAGTTCCTCGCCGACCTTGCCGCGCGCCTTGTACTTCCAGATGCCGGCGCGCATGCGGTCGACCTCGACCTCGAGCGTGAGCTGGTCACCCGGCTCGACCACGCGCTTGAAACGCGCGCCGTCGATGCCGGCAAAGTAATAGACGGTCTTGTCGTCGGGCAGCAGGCCGAGCGTCTCGAACGACAGCAGTGCGGCCGCCTGCGCCAGCGCCTCGAGCATCAGCACGCCAGGCATCACCGGGCGCTTCGGAAAGTGGCCCATGAAGAACGGCTCATTGATCGATACGTTCTTGAGCGCACGGATGTGCTTGCCCTTCTCGAGCTCGATCACGCGGTCGACGAGCAGGATCGGGTAGCGGTGCGGCAGCCGTTCGAGGATCTGGTGGATGTCCATCATGGTGTTGACTTCTTCTCGAGCGCGCGAAGGCGTTCGCGCAGGACGTGGAGCTGCCGCAGGGTGGCCGCGTTCTTTTCCCACGACGCATTGTCATCGAAGGGAAACACGCCGCTGTATTGGCCGGGACGGTTGATCGATCGCGTGATGACGGTGGCCGCAGAAACGTGCACGTGGTCGGCGAGCGTCAGGTGGCCGAGGATGATCGCGCCGCCGCCGACGGTGCAATGCGCACCGATCGTCGCGCTCCCGGCGATGCCGACGCAGCCCGCCATCGCGCTGTGCGCACCGATGTGCACGTTGTGGCCGACCTGGATCAGGTTGTCGAGCTTGACGCCGTCATCGATCACGGTGTCGTCGAGCGCGCCGCGGTCGATGCAGGTGTTGGCGCCGATCTCCACGTCGTCGCCGATGCGCACGTTGCCGAGCTGCTCGATCTTCTCCCAGCGCCCTTGCGTCGGCGCGAAGCCGAAGCCGTCGGCACCGATCACGACACCGCTGTGCACGATGCCGCGAGCGCCGATCCGGCAGCCGGCACCGAGCGTCACGCGCGGCGCGAACCGCGTGCCATTGCCGACCTCCGCGCCGGCACCGACGAAACAGTGCGCGCCGATCCGGGCGCCATCGCCGATGCGCGCGCCGGCCTCGATCACCGCCAGCGGGCCGATCGCGACATCCGAGCCGAGCACGGCCGACGCATCGACGACGGCACTCGGATGCACCCCGGCGGCGGCTGGCGGCCGCGTGCGCGCGGCCCACCATTGCGTGGCGCGGGCGAAGGCGAGGTAGGGATCGTCGGCGACGAGCGTCGCGCCGCGGGCCAGCGCCGCCTCGCGCTGCGACGGCGCGACGATCACGCAGGCCGCCTTCGATTCGGCGAGCTGCGCGGCGTAGCGTGGGTTCGACAGGAAGGACAGCGTGGACGGCGTCGCGCCGTCCAGCGGGCCGATGCGGGTGATGGGAAGCGCGGGATCGCCGATCAGTTCACCGCCCAGGTGCGCGGCGATCTCGCCGAGCGGGAACGAGGCCACGTCAGGCTACTTGCCCGCGGGTTGGGCGTTCAGCGCCTTGATGACCTTGTCGGTGATGTCGACCTTGGGGCCGGCGAACACCGCTTCCTGCAGGATCAGGTCGTACTTCTCGGTTTCGAAGATCTGCTTGATGACCTTGTTGGCGCGATCGACGACGCCGGCCAGTTCCTCGTTCTTGCGTTGCGTCAGGTCTTCCTGGAACTCGCGGCGCTTGCGCTGGAATTCGCGGTCCTGGTCGACCAGGTCGCGCTGGCGGCGTGCCTTCTCGGCCTCGGACAGCGTGGGCTGGTCCTTGTCGAACTTGTCGCCGGCGGCCTTCAGACGGTTCGCGACCTCCGCCAGATCCTTCTCGCGCTTCGAGAACTCGGCTTCGAGCTTGGCCTGGGCGGCCTTGGCCGGGGTCGCGTCGCGCAGCACCTTCTCGCTGTTGACGTAGCCGATCTTGAGTTGCTCCTGGGCCTGCGCGCCGAATGCCGCCAGGGCCAGAACAGCCGAAGCCGACATCAGTTTCACGAGGGAGATCTTCATTAGAACGCGGTCCCGATCTGGAATTGAAGGCGTTGGATTCTATCGCCGGGCTGCTTGCGGATCGGCGTGCCATAACTGAGCTTCAGCGGGCCGACCGGCGACACCCAGCTCAAGCCCAGGCCGGCCGATGCGCGCAGGCTGCTTGCGGTCAGCTTCTCGTTCTCGCCCCAGACGTTGCCGACGTCGACATACGTGAACCAGCGCAGCGTGCGGTCGTTGCCGGTGCCGGGGATCGGCAGGTACAGCTCGGTGTTGACGTTCAGTCGCCGGTTGCCGCCGATGAACGCGCCGGTGATGTCCACCGGGCCGAGCGAGCCCTGGTCGAAACCGCGCACGGTGCCCAGGCCGCCACCGTAGAAGTTCTTGAAGATCGGGTACGGCCGGCCGCCCAGGCCCTTGCCCAGGCCCAGCTCGGCATTGAAGCCGAGCGTGAAGCGGCGCGTGATCGGCAGGTATTGCTGGAACTGCAGGTTGGTGCGCAGGTAGCGCGTGTCGCCGCCGACGCCCCAGTCGAAGTTGATGCGCTGGTAGCGGCCTTCGGTGGGCACCAGTGCGCTGTCGCGCGAGTCACGCGTCCAGCCGACGGTCAGCGGGATCGAGGTGCTGCTCTCGCCGAACTGGGCGCGATACAGGAAATAGCTCTGCGGCAGGCTCTCGTTGCCCTGGATCTGCGTGCGTTCGATGCCGACGCCGAAGAAGACGGTGTCGACCTCGCTGAACGGCACGCCGAAGCGGATCGACGCGCCCGGCGTCACCAGCTTGTATTCCTCGCCCTGGCTGTTCAGCGGCCGGGCGGTGCGGTAGAAGACGTCGATCGCGCGCGAGATGCCGTCGATCGTGAAGTACGGGTCGACCGTGCTCAGCACGATCGTGCGCTGCGACTTGCTGGTGTTCAGCTCGATGCCGAGGTAGTTGCCCGAGCCGAACACGTTGTCCTGCTTGATCGACGCGGTCAGCGACAACTTGTCGGCGCTCGAGAAGCCGGCGCCGAGCAGCAGGTTGCCGGTCGGCTTTTCCTTGATCGTGACGGTCAGGTCGACCTGGTCGGCCGTGCCGGGCACCTCCTCGGTGTCGACGTTGACCTCGCTGAAGTAGCCGAGCCGGTCGACCCGGTCGCGCGACAGCTTGATGCGCCGGCCGTCGTACCAGGACGATTCGAACTGGCGGAACTCGCGCCGCACGACCTCGTCGCGCGTGCGCGTGTTGCCGGCCACGTTGATGCGGCGCACATAGACGCGGCGCTGCGGGTCGGCCGAGAGCGTCAGGATCACCTGGCCCTTCGCGCGGTCGATCTCGGGCCGCGCGTCGATGCGCGCGAACGCGAAGCCGAAGGTGCCGAAGCGATCTACGAAGGCGCGCGTGGTGTCGGCCACCGACTCGGCGCGGTAGGCCTCGCCCGGCTTGATCGTCACCAGCGTCTTGAAGTCCTCTTCCTTGCCGAGGTAGTCGCCTTCGAGGCGGACCGCCGTCACCGTGTAGGGCTGGCCCTCCTTCACGTTGATGGTGATCGTGATGTCCTGCTTGTCCGGCGAGATCGAGACCTGGGTCGACTCGACGTTGAACTCGAGGTAGCCGCGGTTCAGGTAGTAGGCACGCAGCGTTTCGAGATCGGCATTGAGCTTGGCGCGCGAATAGCGATCGGCCTTGGTGTAGAAGTTCAGCCAGCCGCCGTCGTTCAGGTCGAACAGGCCCTTCAGCGTGTCCTCGGAGAACGCGCTGTTGCCGACGATGCGGATCTCGCGAATGCGCGCCGCCGTGCCTTCGGTGACGGTGAAGGTCACGTTGACGCGGTTGCGCTCCTGCGGCGTCACCGTGGTCACGACCTCGGCGCCATACAGGCTGCGCGTCAGGTACTGGCGCTTGAGTTCCTGTTCGGCACGGTCGGCCAGCGCCTTGTCGAAGGGCAGGCCCTCGCCGATGCCGAAGTCCTTCAGCGACTTGGTGAGCGTGTCCTTGTCGAATTCCTTCAGGCCGACGAAATCGATGTTGGCGATCACCGAGCGCTCGTCGACGATCACGACGACCACGCCGTTGTCGAGCTCGATGCGCACGTCCTTGAACAGGCCGGTGGCGAACAGCGCGCGCAGCGCGGCGGCGCCCTTCTCGTCGTTGTAGGTGTCGCCGATGCGGAACGGCAGCGCCGCGAACACCGTGCCGGCATCGGTGCGCTGCAATCCCTCGACGCGGATGTCCTTGAGCGTGAACGGCTCGACGGCGTACGCCGGCACCGCCTGCAGCGCGGCAGCGATGGCAACGGACAGGAGCGCAGGACGGAAGTAACCCAGTCTTGAGTGAAAACGCATGCGGGGGGAGTTCAATGCAGGCCCAGGAGGCGGGCCACGTCGTTGTAGAGAGCAAGCGACATCATGAGGAGCATGATGGCCGCGCCACCGCGCTGCAAGCGCTCGAGCCAGAGCTCCGAAACGGGCCGCCCCGTCACTGCTTCGAAAAGATAATACATCAGGTGCCCACCATCGAGGACCGGCAGCGGGAGCAGGTTCAGCACGCCGAGACTGACGCTGACGACGGCAAGAAAGCCCAGGTAGTACGCGAAGCCGACGCGCACCGACTGCCCAGCGTACTCGGCGATTGTCAACGGGCCCGACAGGTTCTTCAGCGAGGCCTCGCCGATCAGCATGCGCCCGAGCATGCGCAGCGTCAGCACCGACATCTCCCAGGTCTTGGACGCGCCGTTCGTCAGCCCTTCGACCACGCCGTAGCGCACCGTCACCATCTGCGGCGGCTGGCCGATGAAGGCTTCGATGCGGCCGATGCGCTGGTCGCCATCGGCCACCACCGCGGGCTGCACGGTCAGCTCGATCGTCTGGCCGGCGCGATCGACGCGCCAGGTGGACGTGTGCGCCGACTCGCCGCCCGGCTCGACGCTGGCGCGAATGCGTGCACGCAGGCTGGCGGCGTCGACGACCGAAACGTCGTCCACGCTGAGCACGCGGTCGCCGGCGCGCAGGCCGGCTCGAGCCGCCGCGCCGCCGGTACGCACCTCGCCCATCACCGGCTCGCTGAAGGGCTGGCCCAGGCCGACGCGCCGCATCAACTGCGCATCGATGTCACGCGTGCCCAGCCGGTCGGTGTCGAGCAGCACGTCGCGCTCGCCGTGGCCCTGGGCATCGCTGACGCGCAGTTGGAGCGACTCGCCGTGCAACACGGCCTGCGTGACCGCCCAGCGCAGGTCGGCCATCGAGCGCAGGTCCTGCCACTGCGCGCCGTCGGACGACGCGGCCCGTACCCAGTCTCCGGCGCGCATGCCGGCACGTTCGGCCAGGCTCGCCGGCTCGGGCGCGCCGAGCACCGCCTTCGGTTCGTCGATGCCGATCCAGTTGGCGGCGGCGTACAACAGCACGGCAAGCAGCAGGTTCGCGGCCGGCCCGGCGGCGACGATCGCGCTGCGCTTCCACAGCGGCTGGCGGTTGAACGCGCGCGAGAGCTGGTCGGCGGGAACCGGTGCCTCGCGTTCGTCGAGCATGCGCACATAGCCGCCCAGCGGCAGCGCCGAAACCACGAACTCCGTCGATTCGGGCGTCGGCTGGCGGCGCCAGATCACGCGGCCGAAGCCGAGCGAGAAGCGCAGCACCTTCACGCCGCAAGCCACGGCGACACGGTAGTGGCCGTACTCGTGGATCGCAATCAGCACCGCGAGCGTCAGCAGGAAGGCAAGGACGGTGATCATCGGGCGAGGCGCTGCACGTGCAGCGAGGCTTGAGCGCGCGTGCGGGCGTCGAGGGCGATCAGGCCGTCGATCGAGGACGCGTCGGTGTCGCCGATGGCCAGGGCGTCGAGCGTGCTCGCGTTGACGTTGTGAATCTGGTCGAAGCGGATGGTTCCGGCCAGAAACGCGGCGACCGCCACCTCGTTGGCCGCGTTGAGCACCGCGGTGCTGCCGGCGCGCGCCTTCAGCGTCTCCCAGGCCAGCGCCAGGCCGGGGTAGCGGGCGAACTCCGGCGGCTCGAAGGAGAGTGCGGCGAGCGTCGAGAAATCGAGCTGGCTCGCACCGGATTCGATGCGCTGCGGGAACGACAGCCCGTAGGCGATCGGCACCCGCATGTCGGGCGTGCCGAGCTGCGCCAGCACGGAGTTGTCGCGGCAAACCACCATCGAATGGATGATCTGCTGCGGGTGGATCACCACCCGCACCTGCTCGGGCGCGAGGTCGAACAGCCACCGCGCCTCGATCACCTCCAGCGCCTTGTTCATCATCGTGGCCGAGTCGACCGAGATCTTGCGGCCCATCACGAAGTTGGGATGGGCGCAGGCCTCGTCCGGCGTGATGGACGCCATCGTAGCCGGGTCGCGGCGGCGGAACGGCCCGCCCGAGCCGGTCAGCAGGACGTGGTCGATGCGCTGCGCCCACTGCGAACGATCTTCCGGCAGGCACTGGAAGATCGCCGAATGCTCGCTGTCGATCGGCAGCAGCAGGGCGCCGCCGTCGCGCACCGCGTCCATGAACAGGCCGCCGCCGACGACCAGCGCCTCCTTGTTGGCGAGCAGCAGGCGCTTTCCCGCGCGCGCCGCGGCGACGCAGGGCGCGAGGCCCGCGGCACCGACGATCGACGCCATCACCGCATCCACCTCCGGGTGGGACGCCAGGTCGGACAGCGCCTGCGCGCCGTGCAGCACCTCGGTGGCGATGCCGTCGGCGCGCAATCGGCGCCGCAGCTCGTCGGCGTCGGCGGCGTCGCCGAGCGCGGCGTAGCGCGGGCGCCAGGCGGCGCACTGCGCTTGCAGCAGATCGACGCTGCGGTGCGCCGCGAGCGCGACCACCTCGAACCTCCCCGGGTGGCGCGACAGCACGTCGAGCGTGTTGCTGCCGACCGAACCGGTCGACCCGAGGATGCACACGCGCATCGGCGGCCCGTTCGGCGGAGCAAGGTCGTGCACGGGCTTCGTCATCTCACCACCAGGTCATCGCGAGCGCGATCGGGAACAACGGCAGCAGCGCGTCGATGCGGTCGAGCACGCCGCCGTGCCCAGGCAGCAGCGCACTGCTGTCCTTGACTCCGGCGCTGCGCTTGACGAGTGACTCGACCAGGTCGCCGACGACGCTCATCGCCGCCAGGAACACCAGCACCGGCACCAGCAGCAACGCGCCGTGGCGCTGCAGCAGCAGCGTGTACAGGCTCGGCGAGCCGGCGGTCTGCCCGCGGTCCAGCGCGATCCAGGCGGCGGCCAGCACCATCACGCCGAGCATGCCGCTCCACACGCCCTCCCAGCTCTTGCCAGGGCTGATCGACGGCGCCAGCTTGCGGCGCCCGAACGCACGCCCGCCGAAGTAGGCCGCAATGTCTGCCGCCCAGGCGAGGCAGAAGACCGACAGGATGAAGTTGATGCCGTTGCTGCGAGCGTTGGCGAGCGCCAGCCAGGCGGTCCACAGCGCCAGCAGGCCGAGGGCCCAGCGCGCCGCCCTGGGAATCGAGGGCCAGCCCGCGGGCCCGGCGCGCAGCGCCCAGGCACCGCCGGCGACCCAGACCGCGGTGGCAAGCCACC
>JBGAMJ010000181.1:0-10335 GCA_044223035.1 Piscinibacter sp. | reverse complement strand
ACCTGCTGGTCACGCTGGGGCTGGGTTTCGCGCTGCTGGTGCTGATCCAGGGGGCCACCGGCGCGGCGCGCTCGTGGGCGGTGCTGCACCTGTCGTGCACGCTGAACCTGCAATGGCTGTCGAACGTGTTCGCGCACCTGATGCGGCTGCCGATCGAGTGGTTCGAGAAACGTCATGCCGGCGACGTGATGTCGCGCTTCGGCGCGGTGCAGCACATCCAGCAGACGCTGACGACGAGCTTCGTCGAGGCGGTGCTCGACGGCCTGCTCGTCGTCGTCACGCTGGCCATGATGTGGGTCTACAGCGGCACGCTGACGGCGATCGCGCTCGGCGCCGTGGCGGCGTACGGCCTGCTGCGCTGGGCCCTGTTCCGCCCGCTGCGCGAGGCGACCGAGGAGGCGATCGTCCACGACGCCAAGAGCGCGAGCCACTTCCTCGAATCGCTGCGCGGCGTGCAGTCGATCAAGCTGTTCAACCGGCAGGAGGATCGGCAGGCGCGCTTCATGAACCTGGTCGTCGATGCGATGAACGCGAGCATCGCGACGCGCAAGCTCGACCTGATGTTCTCGGTGCTGCACAAGCTGCTGTTCGGGCTGGAGCGTGTCGCGGTGATCTGGGTCGGCGCGCTGCTGGTGCTGGACCACCGCTTTTCGGTCGGCATGCTGTTCGCGTTCTTCGCCTACAAGGAACAGTTCGCGCTGCGCGTCAGCGCGCTGATCGACAAGTCGGTCGAGCTGAAGATGCTGAAGCTGCAGGGCGAACGCCTGGCCGACATCGTGCTGACGCCGCCCGAGGCCGACGCGCCGACGCCGACCCGCAGCCGGCCGGCGGACGCCACGCTGGAGCTGCGCAACGTCGGCTTCCGCTATGGCGACACCGAGCCGGTGGTGTTGAAGGGCGTGTCGCTGCGCATCGAGCCGGGGGAATCGGTGGCGATTGCCGGGCCGTCGGGTTGCGGCAAGACGACGCTGCTCAAGCTCATGCTGGGCATCCACGAGCCGCAGGTCGGCGAGGTGCGCATCGGCGGCGTCTCGCTGGCGCAGCTCGGCCTGCGCGGCTGGCGCGACATGATCGGCACCGTGATGCAGGACGACCAGCTCTTCGCCGGCTCGATCATCGACAACATCAGCTTCTTCGACGCCGCGCCGGACCTGGACTGGGTCGAGGAGTGCGCGCGGGTGGCGTCGGTGGCCGCGGAGATCGAGGCGATGCCGATGGGCTACCACACGCTGATCGGCGACATGGGCACCAGCATCTCGGGCGGGCAGAAGCAGCGGCTGCTGCTGGCGCGCGCGCTCTACAAGCGGCCGAAGATCCTGTTCCTGGACGAGGCGACGAGCGCGCTGGATGTCGACCGCGAGCGGCTGGTCAACCAGGCGGTGCGGCAGCTCGACATCACGCGCGTGATCGTCGCGCACCGGCCGGAGACGATCGCGTCGGCCAACCGGGTGATCGTGCTCGGCGACGGGCGCGTGGCGCAGGACCTGCGCAGCGTCGGGCCGGGTTCGCAGGTCAGGACTTGAGAGGGTGAGAGACCATCCGCCATGGCCGCTCATCCCCACCGAACGCCCCCACTCGTCGTTGCAAGTGCTCGCCGTAGCCCGAGCTACGGCTGCGCTTTGCGCCTGGATTGGTGCCGCCCGGCGGGTCTGCTCGGCCACGCCGGATGGCCTCTCACCCTCTGAGCGGCCCGGTCGGCGACGCTGGCGCCGGGCGGCGGCTGGCGGGAGCCGGCGGCGATTCGAGCAACCACATCATCGTCGCCGCCCAGGCGCAGCCGAGCAGCGCGCCGATCGTGTCGGGCAGCAGGTCGGCCAGGCGGGCGTTGTGGCCGATCACCGTGGTCTGCGCCATCTCCCAGCCCCAGCCGACCAGCACCGACATCGCCAGCGCCAGCCCCCAGCGATGCCGGCCGGTGGCGACCATCGCGGCCAGTGCGACGATCGCGGCGGCGCCGATGTGCGGGCCCTTGGTCACCGAGAACAGCAGCTCGTCGGGCATCAGGCTCCAGTTGATCTCGAACGGACGCCGGCCGGCCGGCGCCAGCGCGGATGCGGCGATGCTGCCGAACGCGCCGAGCCAGAACGGCAGCCAGCGCAGGAGGGACCAGGGTGAGCGGGCGGGGGAGTCGATGCGACGTTCGGCGCGGTCGAAGTGCGCGGCGTCGGCGGTGAGCGATGGCGGCTGGTGCATGTCCGGAGCGGGCCGCGGTGGCGGGCCGGGGGAATCGTGGCGACCGGTCGATATCGGCGCGCCACGCCACGGTTTGAGCCCGAGCTCGCGCTGACACCGCGAGCGGCGCTCCCTACAATGCCGGATTGCTCAAAAAACAGGCATCGCCCGGTGTCGACCCCATGAAGTTTCCGAAAGCATTCGACGTGATCGTCGTCGGCGGTGGCCACGCCGGCACCGAGGCGGCACTGGCCGCGGCGCGCATGGGCTGCACCACGCTGCTGCTGACCCACAACATCGAGACGCTCGGCCAGATGAGCTGCAACCCGTCGATCGGCGGGATCGGCAAGGGTCACCTGGTCAAGGAGGTCGATGCGCTCGGCGGCGCGATGGCGGCGGCCACCGACGAGGCCGGCATCCAGTTCCGCATCCTCAACAGCTCCAAGGGCCCGGCGGTGCGGGCGACGCGCGCCCAGGCCGACCGTGTGCTGTACCGGGCGGCGATCCGCCGGCGGCTGGAGAACCAGCCGAACCTGTGGCTGTTCCAGGGGGCTTGCGACGACCTGCTGGTGCAGGGCGACCGCGTCACCGGCGTCGTGACGCAGCTCGGCCTTCGTTTCGACGCGGCCGCGGTGGTGCTGACGGCCGGCACCTTCCTGGATGGGCGGGTGCACGTCGGGCTGCAGAACCATGCGGCTGGACGAGCCGGCGACCCGCCAGCGGTGACGCTGTCGGCCCGGCTGAAGGAATTGAAGCTGCCGCAAGGCCGGTTGAAGACCGGCACGCCGCCGCGACTGGACGGCCGCACGATCGACTTCTCGGTGCTGACCGAGCAGCCGGGCGACGGCATGCCGGGTGCGGACGGTTCGGCGCCGGAACGCCCGATGCCGGTGTTCAGCTTTCTCGGGCGGGCGTCGCAGCACCCGGAACAGCGGCCGTGCTGGATCACGCAGACCAACGCGCGCACGCACGAGATCATCCGCTCCGGATTCGACCGCAGCCCGATGTTCACCGGCGTGATCGAGGGCGTGGGCCCGCGCTATTGCCCGAGCATCGAGGACAAGGTGAATCGCTTCGCCGGCAAGGACTCGCACCAGATCTTCCTGGAACCGGAAGGGCTGACGACGAACGAGTTCTATCCGAACGGCATCTCGACCTCGCTGCCGTTCGACGTGCAGCTCGACGCGGTGCACTCGATCCGTGGCCTGGAAGAGGCGCACATCCTGCGGCCGGGCTATGCGATCGAGTACGACTACTTCGATCCGCGGGCGCTGAAGTCCAGCTTCGAAACCCGCGCGATCGCCGGGCTGTTCTTCGCCGGCCAGATCAACGGCACCACGGGCTACGAGGAAGCCGCGGCGCAGGGCCTGTACGCCGGCTTGAACGCGGCGCTGGCGGTGCGCGGGCAGGGCGCGTGGGTGCCGCGCCGCGACCAGGCCTACCTCGGCGTGCTGGTCGACGACCTGGTCACGAAGGGTGTCAGCGAGCCGTACCGGATGTTCACGAGCCGCGCGGAATTCCGCCTGCAGCTTCGCGAGGACAACGCCGATCTGCGCTTGACCGAGATCGGCCGTGGACTCGGGCTGGTCGACGACCGGCGCTGGGATGCACTGAACCGGAAGCGCGACGCTGTTTCACGTGAAACAGAGAAGCTGCGTTCGATGTGGGTGCATCCGGGCCGGTTGGCAGCGGCGGACGCGGAACGGCTGCTGGGTCGTGCGATCGAGCACGAGTACAGCTTCGCAGAACTGTTGCGCCGGCCCGGCGTTGACCATGCGGTACTTGCGGAGGTGGCGACGCTCGCAGGCGTCGAATCGACACTGGTGCCGGATCACCTGGCCGCCGAACTGGGGCGTGAACTGGCAGACGCGGTGGTCGAGCAGGTTGAGATCAGCGTCAAGTACGCGGGCTACATCGATCGTCAGAACGAGGAGGTCGAGCGGGCATCACGCTATGACGGGCTGCGCTTGCCCGAGTCGCTGGACTACGCGGCAGTGACCGCACTGAGCTACGAGGTCCGACAGAAGCTGGCGGCGCAGCGGCCGGAGACACTGGGACAGGCGTCGCGGATATCCGGGGTCACACCGGCGGCGATCTCGCTGCTGTTGATCCATCTTCGCAAGAGCCGGGCAGCGGGATTCGCGTTGAACGGGTCGGCGGCGAACGAGATCGCTGGCGCCGATGCAGCCTGAGTCGACGAACGATGGTGACGGCGTCGACGGCAGTGCGGTGCTTGCGGGCGCAGCCGGGGTGCTCGGCCTGCCACTCGATCCGACAATGGCCGACCGGCTGGCGCAGTACTGGCAGTTGCTGCAGCGATGGAACCGGACGTACAACCTGACCGCGGTGCGCGACCCGGCGGAGATGCTGACGCAGCATCTGGCCGATTGCCTGGCGGCCATCGGGCCGCTGCGGCGGGAGATCGCCGGAATCGAGCACGTCAGACTGTTGGACGTTGGCAGCGGCGGTGGACTGCCGGGGGCGGTGATCGCAATCGTCTGCCCGGATATTCACGTGACCTGCGTCGACAGTGTCGGCAAGAAGGCAGCCTTTGTGCGGCAGGTGGCGGTTGAGCTCAAGCTGCCCAACCTGGCGGTGCAGCATGCGCGCGTGGAGGCACTCGAGCTGCCGGCCTTCGATGTGGTCGCTTCGCGCGCCTTCGCGTCGTTGCGTGATTTCACACAATGGACGGCACCGCTGTTGAAGCGCGATGGTCGATGGATGGCAATGAAGGGCAGGCGACCGGACGACGAAATCACCGCGCTCGGGTCGGACGTGACAGTGTTTCACGTGGAACCATTGCGTGTGCCGGGTCTGGAAGCAGAGCGCTGCATCGTCTGGATGCGGCCGAACCGCTCCCTATAATCGTCAGCGCACGACGCGGTCGGCGTCTCTTCCGCACCGACACTTCGAACAGCCCATGTCCCGAATTTTCTGCGTCGCTAACCAGAAAGGTGGGGTGGGCAAAACCACCACCACCGTCAACCTTGCCGCCGGATTGGCCCGCCTGGGCCAACGTGTGTTGGTCGTCGACCTCGATCCGCAAGGCAATGCGACGATGGGCTCCGGCATCAACAAGCGGACGCTCGAGTTGTCGGTCTACGACGTCCTGCTCGAAAGCGCGTCGATCGCCGAGGCCCGGCAACGCAGCGAAAAGGGCGGCTACGACATCGTCGGCGCCAACCGAGAACTGGCCGGCGCGGAAATCGAGCTGGTCAAGCTGGATCGCCGCGAGCGGCGCCTGAAGCCGGCACTGTCGGTGGTGTCCGGTGACTATGACTTCGTTCTGATCGATTGCCCGCCGTCGCTCAGCCTGCTGACGTTGAACGGCCTGTGCAGCGCCCACGGCGTGATTGTGCCGATGCAGTGCGAGTACTTCGCGCTCGAAGGGCTGAGCGACCTGGTCAACACGATCAAGCAAGTCCACGCCAACCTGAATCCCGAGCTGCAGATCATCGGCATCCTGCGGATCATGTTCGACCCGCGCATCACGCTGCAGCAGCAGGTCAGTGAACAACTGAAGGCGCACTTCGGCGAGAAGGTGTTCGACACCGTGATCCCGCGCAACGTCCGCCTGGCCGAGGCACCGAGCTACGGCATGCCGGGGGTGGTGTTCGACCCGAATGCGAAGGGCGCACAGGCCTTCGTCGAGTTTGCGCAGGAGATGGTCAAGCGCCTCGGACGGCACTGACCCGGCGCGGGCGCCGATGCCGCGCGAGCGCGGCGCGGCGCCGGCTCGATCAGAGGCCGAGCGCCTCGTCGACGCCCAGGTGCACGTTCATCGTCTGCACTGCGGCGCCGCTGGCGCCCTTGCCCAGGTTGTCGAGCCGCGACATCAGCATCACCTGCGTGTCGCTGGCGAACACGAACAGGTCGACACGGTTGGTGTCGTTGCAGGCCTGGACGTCGAAGAAGCCGCCTTCCAGCGTGTCCGGGTCGCGCAGCGGCATCACGCGGATGAAGCGTTCGCCCGCATAGTGCGCCACCAGCGCGGCGTGGAGGGCCTCCGCCGTTGCCGCGGCGGGCAATTGCGAACGATGCAGCGGCACGCTGACCGCAAGCCCCTTGTAGAAGTTGGCGACGATCGGCTGGAAAACCGGCGGAGCCGACAGGCGCGAGTGCGTGGTCATTTCCGGCAGGTGCTTGTGCGCCAGCGCCAGCGCATACGGCCGCGGTGACTCGAGCCGGGCGTCGCCGCCGGCACGGTACTGCTCGATCATCTTCTTGCCGCCGCCCGAGTAGCCGGTGATCGAGGTCGCCGACAGGGCCAGCTCCGGCGGCAGCAATCCCGCGTCGACGAGCGGGCGGGCGAGCAGGATGAAGGCGCTCGCGTGGCAACCGGGGTTCGCGATGCGCTTGGCGGCACGCAGGCGCTCGCGCTGGCCCGGCGCCAGCTCCGGCAGGCCGAAGGCCCATCCGGGCGCGGTACGGTGGGCGGTGCTGGCGTCGATCACGCAGGTGGCGGGGTTGGTGACCAGGGCCGCCGCCTCGCGCGCCGCCGCGTCGGGCAGGCACAGGAAGGCCACGTCGGCGGCATTCAGCAGCCGGGCACGCTCGGCGCTGTCCTTGCGGCGCTCGGGGTCGATCCGCAGCACCTCGATGTCGGCGCGCTGGGCCAGGTACTCGTGGATGCGCAGGCCGGTGGTGCCTTCCTGGCCGTCGACGAACACGCGGTACGTCATGTCGTTTTCCTTTCGCGGGTCGCCCGGATGGGCGAAAACACGAGTCTGGCATGAGTCGCGCCCGCTTGGGGCTGCGGAGGGTGCGGTGTGATGCGGCCTGCCGACGGCGCCTGAACGCACGCAGCGCCCGCCGCCGGAACGATCGCCGACAATCGCGGAATGGTCACCAAGAAACCCAAGGGGCTCGGCCTCGGACTCGAAGCGCTGCTCGGACCGCGGGTGCGTGAGGATGGCGACGCCGGCACCGTCGACGGTGCCGCCGCGCACGCACCGAGCAGCCTGCAACTCGATCTGCTGCAGCCCGGCCGCTACCAGCCGCGCACCCGGATGGACGAGGGTTCGCTCTACGAACTGGCCGAGAGCATCAAGGCGCAGGGCGTGATGCAACCCGTGCTGGTGCGCCCGCTGCCCGACGGGCGCTACGAGATCATCGCAGGCGAACGCCGCGTGCGGGCCGCGCGCCTCGCCGGGCTGGATGAAATCCCCGTTCTGGTGCGCCCGGTGCCCGACGAGGCCGCCGCCGCAATGGCGCTGATCGAAAACATCCAGCGCGAGGACCTGAACGCGCTGGAGGAGGCGCAGGGCATCGCCCGCCTGGTCAACGAATTCCACCTGACGCACGAGCAGGCGGCGCAGGCCGTCGGGCGCTCGCGCAGCGCCGCGAGCAACCTGCTGCGACTGCTGAGCTTGGCCGAGCCGGTGCAGCAGATGCTGATGGCGGGCGACCTCGACATGGGCCATGCGCGTGCGCTGCTGTCGCTGGACGGCGCGCACCAGATCCTGTGTGCGGGCGAGATCGTTGCGCGCAAGCTGAGCGTGCGCGAGGCTGAGAAGCTTGTCGCCAAGGCCGGCGCGGCACGCCAGCAGCCGCTGCTGCGGGTACCCCGCGAGAAACCTCGCGACCTGCTGCGAATCGAACAGGAACTGTCGGATCTGCTGACCGCCGCGGTCGAGATCCGCGTGAAGAAGCGCACCAAGCGCGGCGAGCAGGGCGAGGTGACGATCGGCTTCGGCTCGCTGGACGAACTCAACGGCCTGCTGCAGAAGCTGGGCCTGCCCCCGGGGTGACGCGGAGGCGTCTCGGGTTCGGTGCGCCACCGAGCCGCGTCCGGGGCCCCCGACTGAGGGGCTTTGGCGACATCGTTGGGCGGCTTCCGTGCGCCACTGCACGCATCCCGGCGAACTGGAGTATCGTGAAGGCACGTCTCTTGCTGACCAGTCTCGTGTGGTCCTGAAGAGCGGGATTGGACGGTGAAAACCCGTCTCCAGCGAACTTCATGTTCGCAGCGATGAACGAAGCTTGAAGCACGCAAAACGCTGATCCGAAAGGAAAGCTCTGATGGAGCCCACGACGCACCCGGCGTCAGGACTTCATCAGAACTTCCCAGGTGGTGACCGAGGTGGCGCCTTGGTCATTGCCTCCCTGAATGCCAGGAGGTCAGCATGGATGTGATCAGCCATTTCGCCGCTCGCTTCGAACGTACCCGCGAGGAGGAACTCTCCCTCGAGGAGTACCTCGCCGAATGCAAGCGCAACCCTTTGGCCTATGCGACCGCGGCCGAGCGAATGCTCCGGGCCATCGGCGAGCCTCAGACGGTCGACACGCGCAACGATCCACGGCTGTCCCGGCTGTTCGCCAACAAGGTGATCAAGCTGTACCCGGCGTTCGCCGAGTTCTACGGCATGGAGGATTCCATCGAGCAGGTGGTGTCCTACTTCCGCCACGCGGCACAGGGCCTCGAGGAAAAGAAGCAGATCCTGTATCTGCTCGGCCCGGTGGGCGGCGGCAAGTCGTCGATCGCCGAACGGCTGAAGCAGCTGATGCAGGAGGTGCCGTTCTTCGCGATCAAGGGATCGCCGGTCAACGAATCGCCGCTCGGGCTGTTCGATGCCGCCGAGGACGGGGCGATCCTGGAGAAGGAATACAACATCCCGCAGCGCTACCTGAACCGCATCCTGTCGCCCTGGGCCGTCAAGCGGCTCGACGAGTTCGGCGGCGACATCCGCAAGTTCAAGGTCGTCAAGCGCTATCCGTCGGTGCTCAAGCAGGTCGGCATCGCCAAGACCGAGCCGGGTGACGAGAACAACCAGGACATCAGCTCGCTGGTCGGCAAGGTCGACATCCGCAAGCTCGAGACCTACGCCCAGGACGACCCGGACGCGTACAGCTACTCCGGTGGCCTGTGCCTGGCGAACCAGGGCCTGCTCGAGTTCGTCGAGATGTTCAAGGCGCCGATCAAGGTGCTGCACCCGCTGCTGACCGCGACCCAGGAAGGCAACTTCAAGGGCACCGAGGGCTTCGGCGCGATCCCGTTCGACGGCATCGTGCTCGCGCACAGCAACGAGAGCGAGTGGAAGGCGTTCCGCAACAACAAGAACAACGAGGCCTTCCTCGACCGGATCTACATCGTCAAGGTGCCGTACTGCCTGCGCGTCTCCGAGGAGACCAAGATCTACGAGAAGCTGCTGCGCAATTCGTCGCTGGCCGAAGCCACCTGCGCCCCGGGCACGCTGAAGATGATGAGCCAGTTCGCGATCCTCACGCGCCTGAAGGAGCCCGAGAACTCGTCGCTGTTCAGCAAGATGCTGATCTACGACGGCGAGAACCTGAAGGACACCGACCCGCGTGCCAAGAGCTACCAGGAGTACCGCGACTACGCCGGCGTCGACGAGGGCATGACTGGGATCAGCACGCGCTTCGCGTACAAGATCCTGTCGAAGGTCTTCAACTTCGACTCCAGCGAGGTTGCCGCCAACCCGGTGCACCTGATGTACGTGCTCGAGCAGCAGATCGAGCGCGAGCAGTTCCCCAAGGAAGTCGAGGACAAGTACGTCGGCTTCATCAAGGAGCAGCTTGCGCCGCGCTATGCAGAGTTCATCGGCAAGGAGATCCAGACCGCCTACCTCGAGAGCTACTCCGAGTACGGCCAGAACATCTTCGATCGCTACGTCACGTACGCCGACTACTGGATCCAGGACCACGAGTACCGCGACACCGACACCGGCGAGGTGTTCGACCGCGCGTCGCTCAACGCGGAACTCGAGAAGATCGAGAAGCCCGCGGGCATCGCCAACCCGAAGGACTTCCGCAACGAGATCGTCAACTTCGTGCTGCGCGCGCGTGCCAACAACCAGGGCAAGAACCCGGTGTGGACCAGCTACGAGAAGCTGCGCACGGTGATCGAGAAGAAGATGTTCTCCAACACCGAGGAGTTGCTGCCGGTCATCAGCTTCAACGCCAAGGCCAGTGCCGACGAGGCCAAGAAGCACGAGGACTTCGTCACCCGCATGGTCGCCAAGGGCTACACCGGCAAGCAGGTCCGCCTGCTGTGCGAGTGGTACCTGCGCGTGCGCAAGAGCAGTTGAGTGTTTTGCGTTGAGCGTTTTGCGTTGAGCGTTTTGCGTCGGGCGGTTCTCACGCAAAACGCAAAACGCCCAACCTCCCCAGGGGGATGCAAATGGCATTGCAAATCATCGACCG
>JBGAMJ010000180.1:0-10447 GCA_044223035.1 Piscinibacter sp. | reverse complement strand
CGGGCTGCAGCACGTGCGCGACCGCCTGCGGGTGCTCTACGGCCCGACGGCGCGCCTCAGCCTCGAGCGTCGCGATCCGACCGGCGTGTGCGCCGTGGTGTTCATTCCGACCTGATTCGTCGCACACTGCGAGCGCTTCCCACGCGCCACCGCGTGCTTTCGCCGCACCCCCGAGGAGACCCGCATGACCCCGAGCCGCCCGCCGACTGCCGTGATCGCCGAGGACGAACCCGTTCTCGCCCGCACGCTGGCCCGCCTGCTCGAGCAGGTGTGGCCCGAGCTTCGAATCGCCGGCGTGGCCGACGACGGCCTGCGTGCCACCGAACTGGCGCTGCAGTCATTCCCCGACGTGATGTTCCTCGACATCAAGATGCCCGGCCGCACCGGGATCGAGGTGGCCGAGGTGGTCGCCGACGACTGGCCCGATGACCGGGCCGAGCCGCTGTTCGTGTTCATCACCGCCTTCGACAACTTCGCCGTCGCTGCGTTCGAGCGCGCAGCGGTCGACTACCTGCTCAAGCCCGCCACGGCCGAGCGCCTCCAGCAGAGCGTGGATCGGCTGAAGTCCAGGCTGGCGCAACGGGCGGCGTCACCCCTGGCGGGCGACATGGCCGCGCTGCTGCAACGCATGCAGTCGCTCAGCGCACGCGAAGGCGACGCGCGCGAAGCCGATTCGCGCGAACGCATCAGGGTGATCCGCGCCGGTGTGGGCAACACCGTGCGCATGATTCCGGTCGCCGACGTGGTCTGCTTCGAGGCCACCGAGAAGTACGTGAACGTCGTGACGCCGACCGGCGAAGCGCTGGTTCGCATGAGCCTGCGCGAACTGATGGCGCGCATCGACGCGACCGACTTCATCCAGGTACATCGCAGCGTGATGGTCAATTCGAGTGCCATCGTCAGCGCCACGCGCGACGAGAACGGGCACTACAGCCTGAGCGTGCGCGGGCTGCAGCGGCCGTTGAAGGTCAGCCGCGCCTTCGGCCATCTGTTCCGCCCGATGTAGCCGGCCCCGGGGCGGGCCGATCGACAGCGCCCGGGTCGAGCGCACTCGTCATCCGCGCGCCCGCTCCAGCACGAGCAGACGGACCTGCAGATCGTGCGCGTCCACCGCCCGCGCGAGCTGCAGATCGTGCGCGTCCACCGCCCGCGCGAGGGTTCGCTCCTCGATGCCGGGCGTGCGCGCACTGGCCAACGGGTCGGCAAGGATTCGCAGCAGCGTCTTCATGAATCGGCTCCTTCACGGCTGAGGGCCCGGCAGCTCCCGCCGAGGGCGGGTTCGCGGTCGAGTCGACGACGGCATGTCGTCGATGGCGATCACTTTCGTCGGCCACGCGTGCTGCCGGAAGCCGCATGCGACGAACGGTCGCGACCCTTCCGGGAGCGGGCGAGGACGGCGACCCGACGGTCGGCTCCAGACGTCGCAAGGCAGATGCGATTCAGGCCGACGGGCCCGGCACGGCGGCGTCGTTCGGCAAGACCAGGGGGGTGCCCGCTCGCCGACCACTCGGTCGACACGAGCGACCCCTGCCGGATACGAGCGCACCGCCGGTCGCATGGCGATGTCGCAGCGGGCGACGGCGAACGAAAGTGCAGCGACTGCTTCGCCGCATCGGGCGGTGACACAGGCCTGCATCGACACCCTTCACCCTCACAGGATCACACCATGAACCGCTTCGCTCGCGCCGCTCTCGCGCTCGCCGCCCTCGCCGCAACCGCGGGCTGCATGTCGGCGCCGTCCAACCTGGATCTGTCGCTGACGCGGCCGACCGTCGACGACAAGTTCGTCGTCACGCTGCAGCCGCCGGCCGAGCCTGCGGCCATCAATCGGCTGCACAGCTGGCAGGTCCGGCTCGCCTCGCCGGCCGGCGTGCCGGTTGCGCATGCTCGCATCGAGGTCGACGGCGGCATGCCGCAGCACGGTCACGGCCTGCCGACCCGACCCCAGGTGACGCAGGAACCGACAGCCGGCACTTACCTGATCGAAGGAATGAAGTTCAGCATGACCGGCTGGTGGGAGATCAAGTTGAACATCGAGAGCGCCGAAGGCGCCGACAAGGTGACCTTCAACATCGTCGTCGCCGAACCGGGCGCCGGCCGCTGAATCGCCGACCGCCGCCGCACGAGGAGACGGCGATGCGCAGAATCATGGACTCGGCCTGGTGGCTCGGCAGCCTGATGGGGGCCGGCGCGGCGCTGGTGGTGACGCTGGCTCAGGCGGCGCCGCTGTCGCCTCCCGCGGGCGCGCAAGGCTGGAACGAGAACGAGCTGGCCGTGCTGGCCTCGCTCAGTCTGACGCGCCTGGCGCCCGCGCCGGTCGATCCGTCCAACGCAGTCGAAAAGCAGCCGGGCGCGGTCGACTTCGGCCGGCGCATCTTCGGCGACACACGCTTCAGCGCCAACGGCGCGGTGTCGTGCGCGAGTTGCCATGACCCGCACAACCAGTTCCAGGACGGATTGACCGTCGGCCGCGGCGTGGGCACGGGCTCGCGACGGACCATGCCCATCGTGGGCGCGGGCTACAGCACGTGGCTGTTCTGGGACGGCCGCAAGGACAGCCTGTGGGCGCAGGCGCTCGGGCCGCTCGAGGACGCGGTGGAGCACGGCGGCAATCGCACGCGGTACGCGCACCTCGTCGTGGCGAACTACCGCCAGGAGTACGAGGCGCTCTTTGGCGCCCTGCCGAAGCTCGACGGCCTGCCGCGCGACGCCGGTCCGAACGGCGATGCCAACGAGCAGGCCGCCTGGACGGCGATGGATGCCCGCCGGCGCGACGCCGTATCACGTGTCTTCGCGAACCTGGGCAAGGCGATCGCCGCTTACGAGAAGTCGTTGCAGCTCGAGCCTTCGCGTCTGGACCGCTACGTCGATGCGGTCGTCGCCGGCCGCGCCGCCGGCGTGGCCGGGCTGCGACCCGACGAGATCCGGGGCCTGCGGCTGTTCATCGGCAAGGGGCAGTGCGTCACCTGCCACGGCGGGCCCCTGCTGACCGACCAGCAGTTCCACAACACCGGCGTCCCGCCGCGGGCACGCGCGCGGCCCGATCGGGGCCGCGCCGACGCGACGGCCAAGGTGCGCAGCGACGAGTTCAACTGCCTTGGACCGTTCAGTGACGCGCCTTCGGAACAATGCCGGGAACTCCGGTTCATGGTGCACGACGATCGCGTTCTGGCAGGCGCGTTCAAGACACCCGGCCTGCGCGGCGTGGCGCAGCGTGGGCCGTACATGCACGCCGGGCAGTTGGCTACGCTGGAGCAGGTCGTGCGCCACTACGTCACCGCGCCACAGGCCGCGGTCGGGCATTCGGAACTGATGCACCGGCCTGCGCGGCCCGCCACCGCCCAACACGACGGGCGTGCGCCGATCGAACTGACCGACTCCGAGGCGGCCGACCTGGTGAGCTTTCTCGGCACGCTGAGTGCCGAGCGGCCCACGGTTGCGGCTGCGGCTGCGGCGCCGGCAGCGGGGCCCGCAGAGGCCCGCCGCCCGACCCCCATCCGTCCGATTGGCTGCGTCGATACGGCCTGTCCCGACACGCGCCGTCTGGGCCACATCGAACTGCCGCAGGGCGACGGGGGAACGATGACGGTCTTCTATCCCACCGCGAACGCGGAGACCGCCGTTCAAAAGGGCCCTTTCCAGCTCTCGTGGGCGCAGGATGCGCAGCCCCGCCGGGGCAATGGCCGACTCGTCGTGATCTCGCATGGCTCGGGCGGATCGCCCTGGGTCCACGTCGATCTGGCGCGCGTCCTCGTCGCACGCGGCTTCACGGTGGCCCTGCCCCAGCACGCCGGAGACAACGTTCAGGACCCCTCGGCGCCCGGCCCGACAAGTTGGGCGCGGCGTCCGATCGAGGTCAGCCAGGCAATCGACCGGGTGGCATCCGACGCCAGGCTGGCACCGCTGCTGCGCCTGGACGCGGTCGGCGTCTTCGGCGGATCCGCGGGCGGCCACACCGTTCTTTCGCTCACTGGCGGCGAGTGGTCTCCCAGCCGCTTTCGCGATCACTGCCTTCGGAACATCGACGAGGACTTCTCCTCGTGCGTCGGCTTCACGACCTGGCTGCGCGGCGATGGGCTCGACGGGATCAAGACGTCGGCGGCGAAGCTGGTCCTTCGGCTCAGGTTCTCAGACGACACGCCGCAGCGGCACACCGACCCGCGCATCGCCGCCGCTGTCGCCATGGTTCCCCTCGCGGCCGACTTCGATCCCGATTCGTTGCGACGCCCGGTCGTCCCACTCGGTCTCGTGATCGCCGACAAGGACATCAACCAGGTTCCCCGGTTTCACGTCGAAGCCGTTCGAGCCGCCTGCGAGCCACGGTGCGAGGTGTTGCAGCGACTGCCCGAGGCCGGGCACGGGGCCATGCTGTCGCCTTTGCCGCCGCTCGAGCCGGGCAGCGTCGCCGAGCGGCTTCTCGCCGATCCATCGCGGTTCGATCGGGCGGTCGCACTTCCCGCATTGCATGCCGAGATCGCCGAGTTCTTTGTGCGCCATCTCGGCGCGCCGAGGTAGCGTGTGCCGCCGGCATCGAAGACGAACGACGCGGCCCGCTCAGCGCTTCGCCGTCAGCCGCGCGACTGCGATGCGTGCGAGCGGCGCGACCAGCAGCACCGTCGGAAACGCGAACAGCCAGGACGGCAGCCAGGCGCCGATCCACAAGCTCACGAAGTCGTGGACGAGTCCCGTGGTGCGCAGCGTCGAGATGCCGGAGACCAGCAGGGACATCAACCCCGACAGGATCAGTGCAAACAACAGCGGAGCCAGTCTTTGCGCAATCATGGAGCCTCCAGGGCGGTGTCGCGCGTACCAGCGACGATCGCGACCCGATCGAGGGTCTCGGCGAAGTTCCTCCCGAACATCCTGGCCGTCTTGATGTCCCCGGCCGCGAACGACCCCGCGGGCGCCGAGTGCCCTGCCTGCACCATCAGGCCCGACCAGGAGCCGAGCCGATTGACGGCCTCTTCATAGGCCGCGCCGGTGTGCTGTCCGGGCAGGAAGGGATTGCCGACCCAAAGCATCCCGTGCTGCATGCTGAACACGAACATCGATATCAGCGTCGATTGCTTGTCGCCGGACGGCAGCGACGATACCGTGAAGCCGGCGGCCAGCTTGCCCTTGAGCCGTTGCTGGCGCCACAGGCCTCCGGTCGCGTCCATGAAGCTCTTGAACGGTCCCGAGACGCCCCCGAGGTAGGTCGGCGAGCCGAGGATGAGCCCGTCGTACGCGATCAGTGCGTCCGGCGCTCTGGCCATCGCGTCGGCCTCGAGCACGTCGACTTCGGTGTCCGGGACGCCGCGCGCTCCAGCGGCGACGTGGTTGGCGATGTGCCCGGTGTGACCCTGGGCACTGTGATAGATGACGGCGAGTCTGTTCATGTCAGTGGCGCACGGCCGCCCGCATCCGCTGACGCTCCCCTCGGGGGGCGCGAACAGAGCGGGCTTGGGGTCGTTTCAATTCATGGAGTCCGGAAGTCGAAGCGGTCGCTTCGGGCGATTTGCCACGCTCATCGAGGAATCAGCGCGACGGCGGTGGCGGCGACATACAGGCCCAGGCCGAAGACGGTGTGGTTGGCCAGGCTTCGCAGGCAGTTCTTCAGCGGCGTCGGCGTGCGGGACGCCGCGAAGCCGCTCCCCATCGCCGGCTGCATCACGAACAGAGGTACCAGCACCGTGCTCATGCCCACGGCGATGGCAGGCACGAGGGTGGGGTTCTGGGTCCAGGCCTGCCCCGTCACGGCCACGAGCAGCCCGGCGAAGGCGATGCCGACCGCGTAGTGGGTGAGCCAGCCCCAGGCGAGTTCGCCCGGGATGCGCGGCGCCTCGCGGATCGAGGCATGGGCGAACCGCCCCCGCACGATGTGCCCCGCCCAGCGCCCGATGAATCCGAAGTCGAGTGTCGGCACGCCCATCCGCTTCAGAAGCAGAAGCCACGCGTCCATCACGATGGTGGCTCCGATGCCGATGAGGGCGACTTGTGCAAGTACCTGGAGCGATGTCATGGTGTCCCCTTGGCGGTTGACGGAAGAAGGTCTGGCGTCCAATATAGAAGTTGAAGTCAGCTTCAAGTCAAGAGGTTTTTCGATGGACATCGCCGATGTCGCCAAGCGAGCGGGCGTGCCCGCGTCGACGCTGCGCTTCTACGAGAAGCGGGGCTTGATCGCGTCAGTGGGCCCGGAAGGGGTCCGGCGCCAGTTCGCGCCGCGCGTGCTCGACCAGCTGGCGTTGATCGCGCTGGGCCAGGCCGCCGGGCTGTCGCTGGACGAGATCCGCTCGATGTTGTCGCCCCAGGGCGGGCCGAACATCGACCGGAAGGTTCTGGCGGCGAAGGCGCAGGAGATCGACGCGACGGCGCGGCAGCTGCGGGCCGTGAGCCGGGGGTTGCGCCATGCTGCCGCTTGCCCGGCCCCGAGCCACGCGCAGTGCCCGACGTTTCAGCGGCTGCTCAAGGCGGCGGCGGCCGGCGCGCTCGATCACCGGCGCCGCAGCGGTGCGCTCGGGCGGACGACGAAGTAGCGGCACGCGTCCCGCCTGCCGCCGTGCTGCCGATGCGCTGGCTACGCGCCCTGTGCAGACCCAGCCGCGTGTCGATGTGCGCTCGGAGCGCTAGGCGCGGCGGCTGCGTGCAGCGATAGCGGCATACCGGTACCCGAGTCCATGACGCCCATCACGCGCAGGGTCGTTCAAGCGATCCTCTACGAGTTCTTCGCGATCGCGTTCGTCGGGCCGGCGCTCGCGTGGGCGTTCGGCGAACCGATGCAGTCCACGCTGCTGCTGGCGTTCGTCATGTCGTCGGTCGCGCTGGCATGGAACTATGTGTTCAACGCGCTGTTCGAGCGCTGGGAATCGCGCCAGCGCGTCAAGGGCCGGTCGCTGCGGCGGCGGCTGGTGCACGGCCTGGGGTTCGAAGGCGGCCTGACGGTCTTGCTGGTCCCACTCATGGCCGTGTGGCTCGACACGACGCCGCTCGACGCGTTCGTCGCGAACCTTGGATTGCTCGTGTTCTTTTTCTTCTACGCCATCGCGTTCACCTGGGCGTTCGATCGCGTGTTCGGACTTCCGCGATCGGCGGCGCCCTGACCGGGCGTCCGACGCGCGCCCGGTCCGAGGCGAATCAGCGGCGTGGCGGAGAACGACTGCGCCGGCGTCCTGCGCGCAGGACGGCTCGGTGCGGCTCGCGCCGCCCCTGCGCGTGTTGCCGAGGGCGCCCGGCCCGCGTGGGCATTGCCGTGCGGCGCAGCCTGACGGACCTGATCCCTAGAATCGACCGCCATGTCGCTGCTGCTGCTCCTGCTCTTGCCCTTCGTCGGCAGCGCCGTCGCGGCGATGCTGCCGACCAATGCGCGCAACCTCGAGTCGCTGTGGGCCGCATTGGTCGCGCTCGCGGTGGCCGTGCCGCTCGCGCTGCTGTATCCCGACGTGCGCGACGGCGCGGTGCTCGTCGATCGCGCGTCCTGGCTCCCCAGCCTGGGGCTGGACCTGACCGTGCGGCTGGACGGCTTCGCGTGGATGTTCGCGATGCTCGTGAGCAGCATGGGCCTGCTGGTGATCGTCTACGCGCGCTACTACCTGTCGCCCGACGATCCGGCGGCGCGCTTTCATTCGCTGCTGCTCGGCTTCATGGGTGCGATGCTCGGCGTCGTGGTCTCGGGCAACCTGGTGCAGCTCGTGCTGTTCTGGGAGCTGACGAGCCTCTTCTCGTTCCTGCTGATCGGCTACTGGACGCACCGCAAGGACGCGCGCCGCGGCGCGCGCATGGCGTTCACCGTCACCGCCAGCGGCGGGCTGGCGCTGCTGGCCGGCGTGCTCGTGCTCGGGCACATCGTCGGCAGCTACGAGCTCGACGCCGTGCTCGCCGCCGGCGACAAGGTGCGCGCGCATGCGCTGTATCCGCTCACGCTGGCGCTGGTGCTGCTGGGCGCGCTGACGAAGAGCGCGCAGTTCCCGTTCCACTTCTGGCTGCCGCACGCGATGGCGGCGCCGACGCCGGTGTCGGCCTACCTGCATTCGGCGACGATGGTCAAGGCCGGCGTCTTCCTGCTGGCACGGCTGTGGCCAGTGCTGGCCGGCACCGACGCCTGGTTCTGGATCGTCGGCGGCGCCGGGCTGGCCACCCTGTTGCTGGGCGCGTATGTCGCGATGTTCCAGAACGACCTGAAGGGGCTGCTCGCGTATTCGACCATCAGCCACCTCGGGCTGATCACGCTGCTGCTCGGCCTGAACAGCCCGCTCGCCGCGGTGGCCGCCGTCTTCCACATGATGAACCACGCGACCTTCAAGGCGTCGCTCTTCATGGCGGTCGGCATCATCGACCACGAGACCGGCACGCGCGACATGCGCCGCCTGGGGGGTCTCTACCGCGCGATGCCGATCACCGGCACGCTGGCGATCGTCGCCAGCGCGGCGATGGCGGGCGTGCCGCTGCTCAATGGCTTCCTGAGCAAAGAGATGTTCTTCGCCGAGACGGTGTTCGTGAGCGGACAACCGGCCGTCGAATACGGCCTGCCGGCGCTGGCCACGCTGGCCAGCGTGTTCGCGGTGGTGTATTCGCTGCGCATCGGCCACGGCGTGTTCTTCGGCCCGGCGCTGGGCGACACGCCGCGCCGCCCGCACGAGCCGGTGCGCTGGATGCGCGTGCCGGTCGAGCTGCTGGTGCTGATCTGCGTTGTGGTGGGCACGGTGCCGGCCTGGTCGATCGGCTGGCTGCTGGCCAGCGCGGCGCAGCCGGTGGTCGGCGGCGTGCTGCCCGCCTACAGCCTCGCGGTCTGGCACGGCTTCAACCGGCCGCTGCTGATGAGCCTGACGGCCACCGCGCTCGGGCTGCTGGCCTATGCGCTCTTCGGGGCCCGGCTGCGCAAGCGCGTCGGCCGCACGCCGCTGCTGGCCGGGCTCGACGGGCAGCGCCTGTTTCATCGCGCGCTGGCCTTCGGGTCCGGGCTGGCGCGCTGGATGCTGCGCCGCACGAGCACGCGGCGTCTGCAGCCTCAACTGCTGTTGATGGTGGTGATCGCCGGCCTCACCGGCCTCGCCTCGGCGCTGATCGTGCCGCTGACCTGGGGCGACCGCGCCCGCGTGCCGGCGGCGCCGGGCTTCGCGCTGCTGTGGGTCATCGGCGGCACGGCGGCGATCGGCGCCGCCTGGCAGGCCAAGTTCCACCGCCTGGCTGCGTTGACGCTGCTCGGCGTGGTCGGCCTGGTGTTGTGCATCAGCTTCGCCTGGTTCTCCGCGCCCGATCTGGCGCTGACGCAACTGGCAGTGGAAGTGGTGACGATGGTGCTGTTCCTGCTCGGTCTGCGCTGGATGCCCAAGCGCGCGCCCGAGGTCAGCGCGCGGGTCGCCCGTCGTTCCTGGTGGCGGCGCCGGCGCGATTTCGGCCTCGCGCTGCTGATCGGCGCCGGTTTGTCGGCGCTGTCCTATGCACTGTTGACGCGGCACGCACCGCTCTCGATCTCGCCCTACTTCATCGAACAGGCCCTGCCTGCAGGGGGCGGCAGCAACGTCGTCAACGTGATGCTGGTGGACTTCCGAGCGTTCGACACGCTGGGCGAGATCACGGTCCTGGGCATCGTCGGCCTCACGGTCTATGCGCTGCTGCGGCGTTTTCGCCCGCCGCTCGAGGTGATCGACAAGCCGCCGCAGCAGCGCATCGAGCGCGGCGCCGATCTGCTGGGCGAGGCCGAGGACGCCGACGGCCAGCGCTATCTGGAGGTGCCGGCGGTGCTGGTGCGCCTGCTGCTGCCGGTGGCGGGACTGTTCGCCTTCCATCTGTTCATGCGCGGCCACAACGAGCCCGGCGGCGGCTTCGTCGCCGGCCTGGTGGTGGCGATCGCCTTCATCGCGCAGTACATGGTCGGCGGCACGCGCTGGGTCGAGGCCCGGCTGAACCTGCGTCCACCGCGCTGGATCGGCATCGGGCTGTTGCTGGCGCTGTTGACCGGACTGGGTTCGCTCGCCGTCGGCTACCCGTTCCTGACCACGCACACCGCGCACGTCAACTGGCCGCTGGTCGGCGAGGTGCACCTGCCGAGTGCCGCGATCTTCGATCTGGGCGTGTTCGCGGTGGTGGTCGGCTCGACGCTGCTGCTGCTGACCGCGATCGCCCACCAGTCGCTGCGCGCCAGGCGCCAGCAGGCGGCGGCCGAGGACGAGGGCGCGCGCTGATGGAACTCATCATCTCGCTCGCGGTGGGCGTGCTGGCTGGCGCCGGCGTCTGGCTGCTGCTGCGGCCGCGGACCTTCCAGGTGCTGATCGGGCTCGCGCTGCTCGGCTATGCGGTGAACCTCTTCATCTTCAGTGTCGGCAGCCTGGCGGTGGACAAGGAGCCGATCGTCAAACCCGACCTCGCCGCGAACCTGGCGAACTACAGCGATCCGCTGCCGCAGTCGCTGGTGCTGACGGCCATCGTCATCGGCTTTGCCACGACCGCGCTGTTCCTGGTCGTGCTGCTG
>JBGAMJ010000179.1:0-10523 GCA_044223035.1 Piscinibacter sp. | reverse complement strand
GTTCAGACCGCGCGGCGCACCATGAGCTCCTTGATCTTGCCGATGGCCTTGGTGGGGTTCAGGCCCTTGGGGCAGACGTCGACGCAGTTCATGATGGTGTGGCAGCGGAACAGCCGGTAGGGGTCCTCGAGGTTGTCCAGGCGTGCGGCGGTGTCCTGGTCGCGGCTGTCGGCGATGAAGCGGTAGGCCTGCAGCAGGCCGGCCGGGCCGACGAACTTGTCCGGGTTCCACCAGAAGCTCGGGCAGCTCGTGGAGCAGCTCGCGCACAGGATGCACTCGTACAGCCCGTTGAGCTCCTCGCGCTCCTCGGGCGTCTGCAGCCGCTCCTTGTCCGGCGGGGGCGTGTCGTTGACCAGGTACGGCTTGATCGACTCGTACTGCTTGAAGAACTGCGTCATGTCCACGATCAGGTCGCGGATCACCGGCAGCCCGGGCAGCGGCTTGAGCACGATCGGGTCCTTGAGCGTGCGCATGTTGGTCAGGCACGCCAGGCCGTTCTTGCCGTTGATGTTCATCGCATCGGAGCCGCACACCCCCTCGCGGCACGAGCGCCGGAAGCTCAGCGACGGGTCCACCGCCTTGAGCTTCATCAACGCGTCCAGCAGCATGCGCTCGCTGCCGTCGAGCTCGATCTCGATCGTCTGCATGCGCGGCTTGGCGTCTGCATCGGGGTCGTAGCGGTAGATCTGGAAGGCACGCTTGGTCATGGGGTCTCTCGATCTCGGGTCTCGATCTCGGTCTGCATCTTGGCGCTCGGGCCTGGGCCGTGGGCTGCGGAATTCAGAATGTGCGCACCTTCGGCGGCACCGACTCGGCCGTCAGCGGCTGCAGGTTCACCGGCTTGTAGTCCAGCCGGTTGCCCTCGGAGTACCACAGCGTGTGGCGCAGCCACTGCTCGTCGTTGCGCCCGTTCGGGTGCTGCGGCGTGTCGGCGTAGTCGTCCACCGTGTGCGCGCCGCGGCTCTCGTGGCGCGCGGCCGCCGAGATGATCGTCGCCTGCGCCGCCTCGATCAGGTTCTCCACCTCCAGCGCCTCGATGCGCGCGGTGTTGAACACCTGCGACTTGTCGGCCAGGTGGATCGCCTTCACGCGCTCGGCCACCGCGGCGATCGCCTTCACGCCCGCGTCCATCGACGCCTGCGTGCGGAACACCCCGGCGTGCTGCTGCATCGTGCGCCGGATCTCGTTGGCCACGTCCTGCGCGTACTCGCCGCCGCTGCTCGATTCGTACTTGGCCAGCCGCGCCAGCGTGCGATCGGCCGCGTCCGCCGGCAGCGCCTTGTGCGAGCGCGTGCGCAGCGCGCTGTCGACGATGTGGTTGCCCGCCGCGCGCCCGAACACCAGCAGGTCCAGCAGCGAGTTGGTGCCCAGCCGGTTGGCCCCGTGCACGCTCACGCACGAGCACTCGCCCACCGCGTACAGCCCGCCGACCACGGTGTTGGGGTTGCCGCCGTGCGGGATCACCACCTGGCCGTGGATGTTGGTCGGGATGCCGCCCATCTGGTAGTGGATCGTGGGCACCACCGGGATCGGCTCCTTGGTGATGTCGACGTTGGCGAAGTTGTGCCCGATCTCGTAGACGCTGGGCAGGCGCTTCATGATGGTCTCGGCGCCCAGGTGCGTCATGTCGAGCACGACGTAGTCCTTGTTGGGCCCGCAGCCGCGCCCTTCCTTGATCTCCTGGTCCATGCAGCGCGAGACGAAGTCGCGCGGCGCCAGGTCCTTGAGCGTGGGCGCGTAGCGCTCCATGAAGCGCTCGCCGCGGTCGTTGCGCAGGATCGCGCCCTCGCCGCGGCAGCCCTCGGTCAGCAGCACGCCCGCGCCGGCCACGCCGGTGGGGTGGAACTGCCAGAACTCCATGTCCTCCAGCGGGATGCCCGCGCGCGCGGCCATGCCCAGGCCGTCGCCGGTGTTGATGAAGGCGTTGGTGCTGGCCGCGAAGATGCGCCCGGCCCCGCCGGTGGCCAGCAGCGTGGTCTTGGCCTCCAGGATGTGCAGCTCGCCGGTCTCCATCTCCAGCGCGGTCACGCCCACCACCTCGCCCTCGGCGTCGCGGATCAGGTCCAGCGCCATCCACTCGACGAAGAAGTGGGTGCGCGCCTTCACGTTCTGCTGGTACAAGGTGTGCAGCATCGCGTGGCCGGTGCGGTCGGCCGCGGCGCAGGCGCGCTGCACGGGCTTCTCGCCGTAGTTGGCGGTGTGGCCGCCGAACGGGCGCTGGTAGATGGTGCCGTCGGGGTTGCGGTCGAACGGCATGCCGAAGTGCTCGAGCTCGTAGACGACCTTGGGCGCCTCGCGGCACATGAACTCGATCGCGTCCTGGTCGCCCAGCCAGTCGCTGCCCTTGATGGTGTCGTAGAAGTGGTAGTGCCAGTTGTCCTCGGCCATGTTGCCCAGGCTGGCGCCGATGCCGCCCTGCGCGGCCACGGTGTGCGATCGGGTGGGGAACACCTTGGACAGCACCGCCACGTTCAGCCCCGCGCGCGCGAGCTGCAGCGACGCGCGCATGCCCGAGCCACCCGCGCCCACGATCACCACGTCGAACTTGCGCTTGCTCACCGCCATCACAGCCTCCACAGGACCTGGATGGCCCAACCCGCACAACCGACCAGCCACACGATGGTGAACACCTGCAGCACGAGCTTGATGCCGATCGGCTTCACGTAGTCCATCCACACGTCGCGCATGCCCACCCACACGTGGTACAGCAGCGAGACGATCACCACGAAGCTGAGCACCTTCATCCACTGGTGCGAGAAGATGCCCGACCAGCGGTCGTAGTCGAGCGCGCCGGGCAGCAGCACCTGCACCAGCAGCACCAGCGTGAACAGCGCCATCAGCGCGGCGGTCACGCGCTGGCTGAGCCAGTCGCGAAACCCGTAGTGCGCGCCCACGACCAGGCGCTTGGATCCGAAGTTGGTTGCCATGCGTGTGTCTCCGGGCTCAGTACAGGCCGAACAGCTTGGCGCCCAGCGCCAGCGCGAGCAGCGTGCTGATCACCAGCGTGCCCAGCGCCGAGCTGTGCCCCTGCTGCTTGCTCACGCTGTGCGTCATGTCCATCCACAGGTGGCGCAGCCCGGCGGTAAAGTGCAGCAGGTAGGCCCAGATCAGCGCCAGCGCCACCAGCTTCAGGAACCAGCCCGGCACCACCCCGATGCCGGCCGAGAACGCGCTCGTGAACCCCTCGTACGAGATCTCGGACGTCACGCTCGCGTCGAACATCCAGATCACGAACGGCAGCAGCAGGAACATCAGCACGCCGCTCACGCGGTGCAGGATCGACACGATCCCCGCCGGCGGCAGCCGGTAGCTCACGATCTGCGAGACGTGGATGTTGCGATGGACGGGGCGGGGATTCAGGGTGTCTGCCATGGGGGGACCTTGTGGTTGGACGCGTTCTTGCGGCGTGTTCCTGCGATGCTTCTGGTGTCGTTTTCCTGCGGCCTGCCTCCGTGCGTCGACCCCCGTGGATCGTGCACCCGTGCCGGCAGACCCTTGCGCTTCACGACCATCGACTTCCGAGCCGTGTCCCTCCCGGGAGCCCGGCCGTCCGTAATCGCCGTGAAACCCGAGAAGTTTATTGCAACGCAACAAGCTGATGGGGGGCTGACGGACATCACGTATGTCCGCGCCTTCAGCTCAACTGGTTGCGGTAGTGGTGCGCGGCGGTGTGGTACAGGCCGCGACGCAGTTCGACCGGCGTGTCCGCATAGGTGTAGGACAGCCGCTCGACGCTCAGCAGCGGCGTGCCGACCGCCACCCCCAGCACCTCGGCCGGCACCGCCTGCGCGGCCACCGCGCGGATGCGCTCCTCGGCGCGGATCATGCGCACGCCGAATTCCGTCTCGAACAGCGCATACATCGGCCCGCGATATTCCGCCAGGCGCTCGGCGGTCAACCCTTTGAACTGCTGGCCGGGCAGCCAGATGTCGTCGAACACCACCGGCTGGCCGCGGAACGACAGCACCCGGCGCACCTGCACCACCGGGTCGCCGGCCTTGAGCTTCAGCGCGCGCGCCACCTCGGCCGGTGCACGCTGGCGGCGGCAGTCGATGAAGCGCCGCTGGGCCTGGGTGTCCTCGCCGTCGTCGGCGGCGAGCCGCAGGAAGCGGAACTGCACCTTCTCCTCGGCGTGCGTCGCGACGAAGGTGCCCTTGCCCTGGCGGCGCACCAGCAGGTTCTCGGCCGCCAGCTCGTCGATCGCCTTGCGCACCGTGCCCTGGCTGACCTTGAAGCGGCCGGCCAGCTCGATCTCGCTCGGGATTGCATCGCCGGGGCGCCATTCGCCCGACTGGAGGCTGCGCGTCATCAGCGCCCTGATCTGCTGGTACAGCGGGCTGAACGCCGGCGCATCGTTCCCGGGCGCACGCGTGGCATCGCCAGTGTTCGTCGGCGACGACCCGGGGGAAGCAACTCGCGGTGCGGCAGACATGCGCCGGATTGCAGCACAGGAAGTCCGCCACGTCCATGCTGACAAGGGTCTTTCATGAGATGTCTTCTAAAAGACATGAGACTTGAGAATCGCACTGGGAAATCGCCCGGAACACTGTGCGGCGCGGCGGCCTTGTCCTACACTTCCAGGCTCTGCGGCACTGCAACATGCCCGCGCCGAGCCCGGCCTCGCCTTCCACCCCCTCCGGAGATCCACCATGAGCAAGAAACCCGTCCGCGTCGCCGTCACCGGTGCCGCCGGCCAGATCGGCTACGCCCTGCTGTTCCGCATCGCCTCCGGCGAGATGCTCGGCAAGGACCAGCCGGTCATCCTGCAGCTGCTCGAGATCCCCGACGAGAAGGCCCAGAACGCGCTGAAGGGCGTGATGATGGAACTCGAAGACTGCGCCTTCCCGCTGCTCGCCGGCATGGAAGCGCACAGCGACCCGAAGTCCGCCTTCAAGGACACCAACTACGCGCTGCTGGTCGGCGCCCGGCCGCGCGGCCCCGGCATGGAGCGCGCCGACCTGCTGGCCGCCAACGCGCAGATCTTCACCGCCCAGGGCAAGGCGCTCGACGCTTCGGCCTCGCGCGACGTGCGCGTGCTGGTGGTCGGCAACCCGGCCAACACCAACGCCTACATCGCGATGAAGAGCGCGCCCAGCCTGCCGGCGAAGAACTTCACCGCCATGCTGCGCCTCGACCACAACCGCGCGCTGAGCCAGATCGCCGCCAAGACCGGCAAGCCGGTCGCCAGCATCCAGAAGCTGGCCGTCTGGGGCAACCACTCGCCCACGATGTACGCCGACTACCGCTTCGCGACGATCGACGGCGCCTCGGTCAAGGACATGATCAACGACCACGACTGGAACGCGAACACCTTCCTGCCGACGGTCGGCAAGCGCGGCGCGGCGATCATTGCGGCGCGCGGCGTGTCCAGCGCCGCCTCGGCCGCCAACGCGGCGATCGACCACATGCACGACTGGGCGCTCGGCACCGGCGGCGGCTGGGTCACGATGGGCGTGCCGAGCAACGGCGAATACGGCATCCCGAAGGACGTGATGTTCGGCTACCCCGTCACCTGTTCGGGCGGCGAGTACCAGATCGTCGAAGGCCTGCCGATCGACGCGTTCTCGCAGGAATGCATCGACAAGACGCTCGCCGAGCTGCTGTCCGAGCAGGACGGCGTCAAGCACCTGCTCTGATCCCGGCCCTCCACGCGCGCCACCGGAGCCCGACAGCCATCGTCCCGGAGCCGGCATGACGGACAGGAACCCCGCGGACTGGAACCCCGGCCTGTACCGGCGCTTCGAGGACGCGCGCACCCGGCCGGCGCGCGACCTGCTCGCGCAGGTGCCCACGACAGGCGTGGGCGACGGCGGGCCCGCGGCGCGCGTGTTCGACCTGGGCTGCGGGCCCGGCAATTCCACCGAGCTGCTGGCGGCGCGATACCCGCAGGCGGCGATCGTCGGCGTCGACAATTCGCCGGCGATGATCGCCGCCGCACGCGAGCGCCTGCCGGGTTGCCGCTTCGATCTCGCCGACGCGGCGACCTGGCAACCCGACGGCCCGGCCGACCTGCTGTTCGCGAACGCATCTCTGCACTGGGTACCCGATCACGCCACGCTGCTGCCGCGCCTGCTGCGCGCGCTGGCGCCCGGCGGCATGCTGGCGGTGCAGATGCCCGACAACCTCGACGAGCCCTCGCACCGCCTGATGCGCGAAGTCGCGGCCGACGGGCCGTGGGCGTCGCGCCTCGCCGGCGCGGCCGGCGAGCGCACCACGCTGCTTTCGCCCGACGGATACCACGACCTGCTGGCGCCGCTCGGCGCGGTCGACGTCTGGCGCACCACGTACCACCACCCGCTGGCCGACCCGGCCGCGATCGTCGACTGGCTGCGCGGCAGCGGCCTGCGCCCCTTCATCGATCCGCTGCCGGCCGGCGAGCGCGCCGCCTTCCTCGCCGACTACGAGCGCCGCATCGACCGTGCCTATCCCCGGCGCGCCGACGGCCTGCGGCTGCTGGCGTTCCCGCGGCTGTTCATCGTCGCCCGCCGGGGCGCCTGAGCCGGCGCCGACGATCAAACGGCAAGACCCTATCCGCGCCACATCCGAGTCACATCCGCGCCCCATCCGAGACCGCAATCGCAGCCGAACCCGAATCCGCGCCCAGACCCGCCGCCGACGCCCGACACCGACCCCTCGCCGCCATGACCCACCCGCCCTCCGCCGTCCACCCGCGCGACGCCCTGTTCGACGCCGACGACGCCGTCGCCGCGCTGCCGGTGTGCGACCACTACTGCGGCGTCGAGGCGCGCATGCGCAAGAGCCTCGAACTGCAGGCCGAACTCGGCCCGGTGTTCGACATCACGCTCGACTGCGAGGACGGCGCGCCGATCGGCGCCGAGGCCGAGCACGCCCGCCTGTGTGCCGATCTCGCGAATTCGCCGCTGAACCGCCACGGGCGGGTTGGTGCGCGCGTGCACCCCTGGGGCCATCCGGCCTTCGCGCTGGACGTGGACACCCTCGTCGGCCGCGCCGGCGACCGGCTGGCCTACCTGATGGTGCCCAAGCCGCGCGGGCTGGACGACGTGCGGCGCGCCTGCGACGCGATCGCGCACGCCGCGCGCGTGCACGGCCGCGGGCTCGCGCTGCCGGTGCACGTGCTGATCGAAACCCACGGTGCGCTGCGCGAAGTCGACGCCATCGCCGCCGAGCCGCGCGTGCAATCGCTGTCGTTCGGGCTGATGGACTTCGTCTCGGCGCACCGCGGCGCGATCCCCTCGGCCGGCATGAGCGCCGCCGGCCAGTTCAGCCACCCGCTGGTGCTGCGCGCCAAGCTGGAGATCGCCGCCGCCTGCCATGGCCACGGCAAGACGCCGTCGCACTGCGTCGTCACCGAGTTCGCCGACACCGCGGCCATCGCCGCCGCCGCGCGGCGCGCCAGCCAGGAACTCGGCTACACGCGCATGTGGAGCATCCACCCGAACCAGATCCGCCCGATCGTCGCCGCCTTCGCACCGGATGCCGACGAGATCCAGCGCGCGATCGAGATCGTCACCGCCGCGCAGGACGCGGCCTGGGCGCCGATCCGCCATGCGGACACACTGCACGACCGCGCCAGCTTCCGCTACTTCTGGCAGGTGATCGAACGCGCCCGCCGCACCGGCCAGGCGCTGCCCCCCGAGATCGAGCGGCGCTTCTTCGCGCCGGCCGATCCGTCCACCGCGAGACAAGTCCCATGACCCCGACGACGCTGTACCCCCGCCCTGCCCTGCACCCGATGTCCATGAGCCGCGCCACCTCGTTCCGCCCGCTCGCCGCCGCGCTGTGCGCCGCGCTGTTCGCGCTCGGCACCGTCGCCGCGCTGCCCGCCGCCGCGGCCGAGCCCGCCAAGCCGGGGCGCGCTGCCAAGCCGGGCACTCCGCGCGGCAAGGCACCGGCCGCGGCGCCGGCACTGGAGGAGGCGACGCCCGAGCAGGTCGCCGCCGCCGGCTACGTCTACTACGGCGTCTACGACTGCGAATTCAAGCAGTCGGTCGAGGTGGAGACCAGCACGCGCCACCCGCACTACGTCGACCTGCGATTCGGCAAGTCGGCCTGGCTGATGAAGCCGGTGCTGTCGTCGACCGGCGCGATCCGCCTCGAGGACGTGCGCGGCGAAACGCTGATGGTGCAGATCGCCAGCAAGTCGATGCTGATGAACGTGCGCTCCGGCACGCGCATGGTCGACGAATGCATCAGCCCGACGCAGCGCGAGCTGATCGCCCGCGCCAAGCAGGCCGCCGAGGCCGCCGCCGTCAAGGCTGCGGCCGACGCCGCTTCGTCGCCCGAGACCACGACCCTGCTCCGCTGAGCACCCACCCGAATCCCACGCCGGGGGCACGAGCCTTGCTGCGCCCCCGACCCACCGTCCCGCCCCTCCCGAGGAACGACCATGCTTGAAGCCTACCGCCAACATGTGGCCGAGCGCGCTGCGCTCGGCATCCCGCCGCTGCCGTTGTCGGCCAGGCAGACCGCCGAGCTGATCGAGTTGCTGAAGAACCCGCCGGAAGGCGAAGGCGCCACCCTGGTGCAGTTGATCACCCATCGGGTGCCGGCCGGCGTCGACGATGCGGCGCGCGTCAAGGCCTCGTTCCTCGCCGCGGTGGCGCACGGCACGGTGGCCAGCCCGCTGATCTCGCGCGAACTCGCCACCGAACTGCTCGGCACGATGCTCGGCGGCTACAACATCAGCCCGCTGGTCGACCTGCTCGACGACGACGCGGTCGGCGGCATCGCCGCGGCAGGCCTGAAGAAGACGCTGCTGATGTTCGACCAGTTCCACGACGTGCAGGAGAAGGCCGGCAAGGGCAACGCCCACGCGAAGGCGGTGCTGCAGAGCTGGGCCGACGCCGAGTGGTTCACCTCGCGCCCCGTGGTGCCGCAAAGCATCACCGTCAGCATCTTCAAGGTGACCGGCGAGACCAACACCGACGACCTGTCGCCCGCGCCCGACGCCTGGAGCCGCCCCGACATCCCGCTGCACGCGCTGGCGATGCTGAAGAACGCCCGCCCCGGCATCACGCCGGAAGAAGACGGCAAGCGCGGCCCGGTCCGCTTCATCGAGGAGCTGCGCGCCAAGGGCCACCTGGTCGCCTACGTCGGCGACGTCGTCGGCACCGGCTCCAGCCGCAAGTCGGCGACCAACTCGGTGCTGTGGTTCACCGGCGAAGACATCCCGTACGTGCCGAACAAGCGCTTCGGCGGCGTCTGCCTGGGCAACAAGATCGCGCCGATCTTCTACAACACGATGGAAGACGCCGGCGCGCTGCCGATCGAGCTGGACGTGAGCCAGATGAACATGGGCGACGTGGTCGAGCTGCGCCCGCACGACGGCACGGCGCTGAAGGACGGCCAGGTCATCGCCAGCTTCAAGGTCAAGAGCGAGGTGCTGTTCGACGAGGTGCGCGCCGGCGGCCGCATCCCGCTGATCATCGGCCGCGGCCTGACGGCCAAGGCGCGCGAGGCGCTGGGCCTGCCGCCCTCCACGCTGTTCCGCCTGCCGCAGAACCCGGCCGACAGCGGCCGCGGCTTCAGCCTGGCGCAGAAGATGGTCGGCCGCGCCTGCGGCCTGCCGGAAGTCGACGGCAAGCAGCCGGGCGTGCGCCCGGGCACCTATTGCGAACCGCGCATGACCAGCGTCGGCAGCCAGGACACCACCGGCCCGATGACGCGCGACGAGCTGAAGGACCTGGCCTGCCTGGGCTTCTCGGCCGACCTGGTGATGCAGAGCTTCTGCCACACCGCGGCCTACCCGAAGCCGGTGGACGTGAAGATGCACCACGAGCTGCCGGACTTCATCAGCACCCGCGGCGGCGTCAGCCTGCGCCCGGGCGACGGCGTGATCCATAGCTGGCTGAACCGCCTGCTGCTGCCCGACACCGTGGGCACCGGCGGCGACAGCCACACCCGCTTCCCGATCGGCATCAGCTTCCCGGCCGGCTCGGGCCTGGTGGCCTTCGCCGCCGCCACCGGCGTGATGCCGCTGGACATGCCCGAGAGCGTGCTGGTGCGCTTCAAGGGCACGATGGCCGACGTGACCAAGCGCGGCGTCACGCTGCGCGACCTGGTCAACGCGATCCCGCTGTACGCGATCAAGGCCGGGCTGCTGACGGTCGAGAAGAAGGGCAAGAAGAACATCTTCTCCGGCCGCATCCTCGAGATCGAGGGCCTGCCGGACCTGAAGGTCGAGCAGGCGTTCGAGCTGTCCGACGCGTCGGCCGAGCGCAGCGCCGCCGGCTGCACGGTGCACCTGAACAAGGAACCGATCATCGAGTACATCCAGAGCAACATCACGCTGATGAAGTGGATGATTGCCGAGGGCTACGCCGACCCGCGCACGCTGGCGCGCCGCATCGCCGCCCAGGAAGCCTGGCTCGCCGATCCGAAGCTGCTCGAAGGCGACGCCGATGCCGAATACGCCGCGGTGATCGAGATCGACCTGGCCGACATCCACGAGCCGATCGTCGCGTGCCCGAACGACCCGGACGACGTGAAGACGCTGTCCGAGGTGTCCGGCGCGGTGATCGACGAGGTGTTCATCGGCAGCT
>JBGAMJ010000178.1:0-10577 GCA_044223035.1 Piscinibacter sp. | reverse complement strand
GGGCCAGGTCGGGGCCGACGCGGGGATCGACGGTGACGCCGCGGCAGCGGGGATCGACCCCGGTGCGGACGCGGGGTGCGTCGGAACGTGGAACGCTGGAGGCGACGTGGGAAGGAACGCGGGGGGCGCCGTGGGGATCGACCCGGAAGCGGACCCGGGTGTGGACCCGGGTGTGGACCCGGACCCGGACGCCGGAAGCGAGCCCGAGGCCGGCGTGGGCTGCGTCGCCGGCGCCGCCATCGGCGCCGACGCCGCACCGGAACCCGGGGCCGCTGACATCCCCGGCGCCACCGGCGCCCCGGCGCCCAGCGCGACGGTCGGCGCGTCGTCCGCCGGCAGCGCCAGCAGGCGGTGGACCGCCAGCCGCGGCGCGATCGGGTGGCCGGCCACCGCCTTCAGCGCATCGCGGAACTCCAGCGCCGTCGCGTAGCGCTGGTCGGGCACCTTGGCCAGCGCCGCGTCCAGCACCGCGTCGTAGACCGCCAGCGTCGGGTCGCCGGTGCGCTGCGCCAGCGGCTCGTGCTGGCCGTAGACGATCTGGTACATCACCGCCTCGTCGGTGCCGGTGAACGGCACGCCGCCGGTCAGCATCTGGTAGAGCAGCACCCCGGCCGAGAACACGTCGACCCGGCGATCGACCGGGCCGCCGGTGTACTGCTCCGGCGCCATGTAGCCGGGCGAGCCGACCACGGTGTTGACCCGCGTGACCTGCGACGACTCGGTGCGCGCGATGCCGAAATCGGTGATCTTGACCCAGCCGCCGTGGTCGACCATCAGGTTGGCCGGCTTGATGTCGCGGTGCACCACGCCGCAGCCGTGGGCGTAGTGCAGCGCGTCGAGCACCTGCAGCATCAGGCACAGCACCTCGTCCTTGGCCAGGCGCTCGGGGCGGCGCAGGTACTCGATCAGGCTGTGCCCGCGCACGTACTCCATCACGATGTAGGCACAGTCCGCGTCCTCGCCGAACTGGTACACCGAGACGATGTTGCGGTGGTTCAGCCGCCCTGCCGCCTGCGCCTCGACCCGGAAGCGCGCCGCCGCGCTGTGCTGGCGCGCGCCGGCCTCCAGCAGGTGGCGCTGGATGGTCTTGATCGCCACCGCGCGGTTGATCACCGGGTCATGGCCGAGGTAGACCACGCCCATCGACCCGGTGCCGATGACGCCACGGATCAGGTACGAACCGATGCGCTCGGGCAACGCGTCCGGCATCGTCCGCAGTGGAGAGGGCAATCCTGCGCTCATGCACCCAACATGTTCATAGCCTGCTCCAGGCTGCGGCGCATGCGGGCGAAGGATTCGGCCAGGCGGCCGATCTCGTCGCGGCCGCCGGTCTTGAATTCAGGCGCGTCCACCTCGCCCAGGCTGACGCGGTCGGCCAGGCTGGACAGCTTGGCGACCGGGCGGATCACCATCGCCCACAGCATCAGGTTCAGCGCCACGCCGATCGCCAGGAAGATTCCCATCAGCGAGGTGATGAAGACGCGGAAGGTGTTCTCGGCGCGCGCCAGCGGCACCGCCATCGGCACCGACACCACCTGCGCGCCGATCACCTCGTTGAGCTTCCAGCCGAAGCCGTTGGCCTGCCCGTAGCGGTCGATCAGCGTCTTGGGCGCGCGCTCGACGGTGTCGTGGCAGGCCAGGCAGGCCGGATTCGTGATGCGCAGCGGCCGGGCGATGTACAGCGTGCGCCCGAGCGGCGTGTCGCGCTCGCCGATCAGCTCCTTCTGGTCGGCCTGGGTGCGAAAGCGGTTGACGATGTCGGCCTCCCAGTCGACGGCGCGGTCGCGCGGATTGGTCGGGTTCAGCGTGGCTTCCTTGTAGTTGTACTCGGGGAAGGCCTTGGCCAGCTGGCGCAGCACCTCGGTGGCGGAGTAGGCGGGCACCGACTGCGGCAGGAACGAATACATCATCTGCGTTTCCAGCAGCGGGCGGATCTGCTCGTTGGTGTAGGTGCGCACCGCGATGGCCTTCTCCATCGTCAGCCGGGCGTGCTCGAGGATCTCCTGCTCGGCGTTGCGCTGCAGCAGGTCGCGCGAGACGTAGGCGCTGCCGGCGAGCCCGGCCAGGAAGACCAGCACGAAGATCAGGTTGAACTTCAGCAGCAGGCGCATGGCAGATCCTCTATCTCGTCGAATGGCCGGGTTCCGATGCCTTCTTCGGCAGGAAACGTTCGGGAAAGATCACGCGCTCCCACTCCATGTGGGCGCCCAGGTTGGCGGCGACGTCGGCGCGGAAGGCGCGGTCGGACGCGCGGCTGCGCCACTGCCGCGACAGCGCCAGACGCACGCCGGATTCGCTGTGCATCCAGGCCGTCACGTCGGCGTAGGCGATGGGGCCGAGCGGCTTGAGCGTGATCACGCGCTTGGCGAACAGGGCGGCGCGCGGGGGCAGCGGGTCGCGGAAGGGGCGCGGCAACTGCTGCAGGAAGTCGGGCGCCATGCGGGTGGAGACGCTCGGCTTGTCGGCGCCGGCGGCCTGGGCGGCGAAATCCCCGCCCTTGAGCGGCAGGGTGGCGCGTGCGCCTTCGCGCTGCACCAGTTGCGCGCTGCCGCTCTCGACGAACAGGGCGTAGGCGCGCGGCTGCACGCGCAGCACGACGGCGCCGGCCTTGGCGTCGACCTCGATCTCCGGGGCGAGCAGGTCGAACGCGGCGCCGGGCGCCGGCGCGAGGCGGGCCTTGATCCAGCCTTCGAGCAGGTAGAGCCGGGGCCGGCCGGCGGTCTTCAGGCCGGTCAGCCGCGGCTTCAGGATCAGCCGGCTGGCCTCGCCGACGCCGACCAGGGTGCCGTCGTCGAATTCGACCTGGGCGAAGCTGCCGGCCGCGGTCTCGACGATGTCGCCCTCAAGCAGCGCGGCGCCCTCGGCGAGGGTGAAGCGGCTGGTCTGCCGCACCAGCACGGCCGAGCCCTGCAGGATGCCCAGCACCGCCAGCGGATCCGCCCACGCCGGCACGCAGGCCAGCACCAGGACCGATCCCAGCAGCAGTCTCCACAGGTGGTGCAAGTGACGTGAACGCACGCCGAATCCTTCCAGAACCCTCAACAGAACATCTTCAGCGACCACCCGGGGGCCGTCAATGCCCGGCGCATCCCCAGTTCGTTAGGGACATCCACCCCCCGCCGCGCGGCCGCAAGCCACCGCTCAGGCGTGATCGTCGAGAAAGCCAAGCAATTCCCGCGCGAAGCGGCCGGGATCGGCCACGTGCGGCGAGTGCCCAGAGTGCGGATACACGCTGACCGCGGCATGCGGCACCGCGTGGCGGTAGTACCGGGCCAGCGCCACCTCGCCGTAGTGTGCACTGCGCCCGCCCAGCACGACCCAGACCGGCACGCTCAGCGACGGCAGCAGCGCGCGAAAATCCGCCAGCGCCAGCGATTCGGCCAGGTCGAGCAGGGCCGAGGTGTCGATCTGCGTCAGCCAGCGGCGCAGCAGGCGGCCGAGCAGGGCGTCGGCGGCCAGGTGGCGCTGCAGCCAGCCGCTGGTGGCCGCCTCCACCTCGTGCGCCACCGTACCGGCCAGGTCGCGCCGCGCGCCGGCGATCAAGCCGAGCAGCATCTCCCGGCTGCAGCCGCCGAACAGCCCGAGCCGCCAGGCCTCGTCGGTGACGATGCGCGGCGACTGGTCCACCAGGCCCACCGCGGCGACGCGGTCGGCGCCATGGTCCTGCAGGTACTGCAACACCGTCAGCGCCCCCATCGAGTGGCCCACCAGCGCGGCGCGCTCCAGCCCGAAATGGTCGAGCAGTTGCCGCAGGTCGCCGGCCAGGTGCCCCAGCGTGACCACCGCACCGGGCTGCAGCACGCAGCGGCCGTGGGCGCGCGCGTCCCAGGCAAACACGCGGTGGTGCCGGCGCAGGCGGTTCGCGACCGGCAGCCATTGCCGGTGCGAGCAGCCCAGGCCGTGAACGAGCACCACCGGGGCGGCCGAGGGAGCGGCGACCCGCCACCGCGGTTGCTGGACGCCGCCGGGCGCCGGAATCGCCTCGCCGGGCCCCGCAAGCGCGCCCTCCCCCAGCACGCGCACCGGAATCGGCTGGCCGTCGGCGGCGGTGAACCGCTGCATCCGCCGGTCATCCGCGGCAGCATGGCCCACCAGGCCCAGGTTGCGCAGTGCCCGCAAAAAGCCGGCCACCCCGGTGAGGCGGCGCGGGGTTCGGGGGTGGCGATCCATGGCAGCAAAGCGATCGTACGCCGCGGGTGCCGGGCCGAGAATCGATTGAACCGAACGGAGGCCCGCCGCAACTGATGGGCATCGATGCCTGCACCCGACCCGAGGAGCCTCCCATGATCCGTGCGCTCGCCCTGTCCGGATGGCTCGCCCTGGCGAGCCTCGGTTCCGCCGCGCAGACCACGCTGTACTTCCGCGAAGGCCAGCGCGTCGACCCGCAGGAGGTGAAGCAGATCCTCGAGAACCCCGATGGCGGCCGGACCCGGTCGATCCGCGTGCTGGACGCGGGAACCAGCGCAGGAGCCGGCGCAGGAACCGGCTCGGCTGCCGTTGCCGCCGCCGGCGGCTCGCCGAGCGCGCTGTCGCTGCCGGTCCAGTTCGATTTCGACTCGGCGAACATCCTGCCGTCGGCGCGCAGCCAGCTCGATGCGCTGGCCGAAGGCGTCAAGCTGCTGCCGCCGAACCGGCTCGTGGTCATCGAGGGCCACACCGACGCCGCCGGCGCCGACGACTACAACCAGGATCTTTCGCGGCGCCGGGCGGCGGCGGTCAAGCAATACCTCGTCCAGGCACACGGCATCGACGCACGCCGCCTGCGCGACACCGGGGTCGGCAAGCGCGAGCCGATCACCGGCACCGACCCGTACGCTCCGGAAAACCGCCGCGTGCAATTCCGCGGCGGCTGAGCGCCCGTCTGCGTGTCCCGCCCGATCGACGACCTGAACCCGCACCGCCCGGCGTTCACCGAGCACGACGGCGTTCTGAACGCCGGCTCGAACACCGAGACTGCGTCGTTCACGCCTGTGCCGGCACTTCGGCCGGCCGGGTCGTACCGGCTCGCAGCAACTGCTGGAAAGCCGCGCCGGGAACCGGCCTGGAGAACAGGTAGCCCTGTTGCAACGTGCAACCGCGGCCGAGCAGGAACGCCGACTGTGCGACGGTCTCGACGCCCTCGGCCACCACCTGCAGCCCCAGTTCGCTGCCCAGGGTGATGACGGCCGCCGCCAGCGCACCGCCGCGGCCGCCGAGGGCCACGTCGGCAATGAAGCTTCGATCGATCTTCAACTCGTCCATCGGCAAGCGCTTGAGGTGGCTGAGCGACGAGTAGCCGGTACCGAAGTCGTCCAGCGACAAGCTGAAGCCGCGCGCGCGCAACCGCTCGAGAACCCCCACGACAGACTCCACGTCGCTCATCACCATCGTCTCGGTCATCTCCAGCTGCAGGCTCGAGGGGCTCAGACCGTAGCGCTGCATCAAGAGATCGAGTTGGTCCAGAAGCCTCGAATCGGAAAGGCTCGACGCCGCAAGGTTGACCGACAGCGAAATGGCCCGCAAGCCGGCATCCGACCAACGACGAAGACTCTGGCATGCGGCGTCCAGCACCCAGTCCGTCAATGGGCCGATGAGACCGGTGTCCTCCGCCAGGCCGATGAACCGGTCCGGCGGTATCAGGCCGCGTTCAGGGTGCTGCCACCGCACCAGCGCTTCGGCACCGACGATGCTGCCATCGCGTGCATCGACCTTGGGTTGGAAGTACAGACGCAGTTCCCCGGTCTCGATGGCCAGCCGCAGCTCGTTTTCGAGCAGCAAGCGTTCGGTGGCGCGGACGTTGAATGCCTCGTCGAAGAAGCGATGCTGGGCGCGGCCCGCGTCCTTGGCAGCGTGCGCTGCCTGCTCGGCGCACCGCGTGAGGCTGGCCAGGTCTTCGGCGTCGCCCGGGAACAGCGCGATGCCGACGCTTGCCGACATCACGAGCGACTGAGGCCCCGCTGGCGCGTCGATCGCCACGGGCTGCGCGATGGCCGCCAAGAGACGCTGTGCGACGACGACCGCCTGCTCCTGGCTGCCCAGGTCGCCGAGCAGTATCGTGAAGGCGTTGTCGCCGAACCGCGCCAGCAGGCCGGCTTCGTCAGGCGACGAGCTGATTGCCGCCAAGTCCGCACTGCGGATCAGGGATCTCATGCGCCGGGCGAGCGTGTTGAGCACCTGATCGCCGTGGCTGCGGCCGTAGGCGTCGTTGACCCCGCTGAAGCGGTCGATATCGACGTGCAGCACGGCACAGCCTGTTCCACCGCGGCGCGCCCTCTCCAGGGCAGGGCCGGCCATTTCGGCGAACAAGCGCCGATTGGGCAGGCCGGTCACCTCGTCGTAGTAAGCGAGCTCGCGAATGCGCATTGCCGCCTGCACACGTTCGGTGATGTCCTGGGTGATGCCTTCGAAGCCCCTGTGACGCCCGTGGGCGTCGAAGATGGGCGTGGCCTGCTCGAAGAACGTTCGCAACGAGCCATCGCTGTGCTCGACCCCGAACTCCATCTGGTACGGCGTGCAGTCGCGCGCGATGCGCAGGCGCGCTTCCACCACACGGGCGCGGTCCGCCGCCACCACGCGCTGCGCGGCAGATCGTGCGAAAGCCTGAATGTCGAGATTCCCGGACTCGAATTCGCCATAGATCCGGAATTGCTCGGCCGAGCATTCGAGCCGTCCGTCCGAGTGCACCACCCAGTTGCCCATATGGGCCAGTCTCTGCGCCCGCGCCAGACGCTCCTCGCTGTGGCGCGTCATTTCCGCGGCAGCGCTGATCCTCAGCGCATAGCGCACCCGATGGGACAGCAGTGTCCAGTTGATCGGCTTGGTGATGAAGTCGGTGGCGCCCCGGTCGTAGGCAAGCTCGATCGACTCGGTGTCGTTCAGGCCGGTCAGCATCAGGATCGGCACCTGCGCACCGCTTTCCATCGCCCTCAGCCGCCGGCAAACCTCGTAGCCGTCCAGTCCTGGCATCACCAGGTCGAGCAGCACCAGGTCGAACGGCTCCTGCGCGAACTGCGCCAATGCGCCCTCGCCGTCGGCTGCCGCACAGGTCTCGAACCCGGCGTGCTGCAAGGTCTTCGCGGCCATGCCGCGCAGCAGCGCATCGTCGTCGACCAGCAAAAGCCGGGTGGCGCGCTCGCGAGAGCTCATGTCGGGCAGCCTTCGGCCAGCGATCGGGTTTCCTGCGGGCTGCGGGCCGACTCCAGGTGCGACGCGATGGCGCACAGCGCTTGCTGATGTTCGACGTGCAGACGCGTCCAACCGTCGCCATCCGGTCGCCGGCCGATGCGCAACTCGTTCTCGATTTCACCGGCGATTGCAGCCAGCGCCGTCGCGCCGACCTGTGCGCTGGTGGACTTGAGCGTGTGCACCGCGCGCAGCACGCCCGCATCGTCGGCGGCAGCCGCTGCCTGTCGGCGCAAATCGATCAACTCGGCACTGTCCCGCATGAACTGCTCCAGCACGGACCACGCGTACTCGGGCTCGGAGCCGTCGGCCACCATCGGCAGTGCGGCCAGCACCGTGGGGTCGAACACGGCGTGGCGCAACGGCGCCGTGGCGGCGGCCGGCATCGGGGGCGCGGGCGTGGCGGCAGGTGCCGACGGCGCCCGCTCCAGGTGACGAGCCAGCGTGTGGAACAGGCTGGCACCCGCGAAGGGTTTGGGCAGGTGGTCGCTCATGCCGGCAGCGGCACAGGCCTCACGGTCACCCGCCATCGCGTTGGCGGTCAGCGCGACGATGGGCAGCGCGGGGCGTCCCGATCCTCTCGACGCTTCCCAGGCACGGATGCGGCGCGTGGCTTCAAGACCGTCCATCACCGGCATGTGGCAATCCATCAGCACCAGATCGAAGGCCTGGCCGCGGACTTTTTCGACGGCCTCCGCGCCGTTGACCGCCAGCGTTGCCGTCAGACCGAACTTCTCCATCATCGCGATGGCCACCCGCTGGTTGATGGCGTTGTCTTCGACCAGCAGGACACGGCCGCGCAGGCGCGCACCGTCGCCCTCGGCGCCCGGCGGTTTGCCCTGCCACCCGGTCGACGACGCTCCCAGCGTGCTGAAGACCACGCGCCGCAGGTCGGCGCGCCGCACGGGCTTGTAGAGGCACGGAATCCCGGCCAGCACCTGCAACGCCTGCGGGTCGGCGCTGGCGCGGGTGGAACTCATCATGATCACCTTGACCGGCGTCGCCGGTGGCTGTTCGTGCATGGCACGCGCCAGTTGCAGGCCGTCCATGTGCGGCATGTGCAGATCCAGCAGGGCCAGTGAAAACGGTCGGCCGGCTTGTGCCGCCGCGTCGATCATTTGCAACGCCTCGATGCCGCTCGCGGCGCAGGACACGTCCAATGCCAGATCCTGCAGTTGCTGCTCCAGGATCTGGCGCACGCTGGGGTTGTCGTCGACGATCAGCGCGCGCGCACCCTCGGGCAGCACACCCGCCGATACCGCGGCGTCGACCTCGGAAGCCTTCGCCAGGCGCAACTCGGCAATGAACGTCGAACCCCGGCCCGGCGTGCTCTCGACGCGGATGCTGCCGCCCATCAGTTCGAGCAGGCGCTTGCAGATTGCCAGCCCGAGGCCGGTGCCTCCATATTCGCGCGTCGTGCTCGCGTCGGCCTGCGCGAAGTGCTCGAAGATCCTGTCCTGCGCGCCTGGTGCGATGCCGATGCCAGTGTCCTGCACGGCGACACGGATCGATGCATCGCTGTCGGTCTGACCTCGCAGGGTGACGCGCACCATCACCTCGCCCTCGGCCGTGAACTTGATGGCGTTGCCGATCAAGTTGGCAATGACCTGGCGCAGGCGGAACGGATCGCCGCGCACGGCCAGTCGTGCAGTCGACGGTTCGAACTGCGCAGCAAGTTCGAGCCCTTTGCCTTCGGCAGGCTGCGCGAACATCCAGACCGCTTCCTCGACCACATCGGCGAGCGCGAAATCGACGGCCTCGAGATGCATGTGGCCCGAGTCGGCCTTGGAATAGTCCAGGATGTCGTTGATGACACCCAGCAGATGGCGGCCGGACGCCTGCACGCCTTCGGCCCAGGCGCGCTGCTGCGGCTGCAGATCGCTGTCGATGAGCAACTCGTTCATGCCCAGCACGCCATTCATGGGCGTGCGTATCTCATGGCTCATCGTGGCCAGGAAGTCACCCTTGATCCGGGCCAGCCGCTCGGCGGACTCTCGAGCGTCATCCAGGGAGGTGCGCGCGACAAATTCCTTGCGCAAGACGTACTCGCGCCACCAGCCGATGCCCGCTGCCAGCATGAACAGCGTGACGACGTGATACGACCAGTAGGCCACCTCGCCGGCGGACAGGCCCGCGTGGGCCCACATCGCGGACTCGAACGCGAACAGGATCGACAGACCTGCAGCCAAGGCAAAGCGGAACTGCACGCCCAGGATGACGAAGCAATAGAACTCGAGAAAGGTGAAATTGAGCACCCCCACCCATGTCTTGAGCCCCGCCCCGCCTTCGTCGTCGATTCGCAGCAGGACCCAGAACAGGCACAGCGCCAATGCCACGATGAATCCCGCCATCACCGGCTGCCAGTGCCTTCTTGCCGCCGGCAGAAAGGAAAAGAGCAGGCCCATCGTCACCAACGGCATGCAGACCTGCAGGCGATACAGGTTGGCCTGTCCGCCGAGGTGGGCAAGGTGATCCACGAGAAAATCGCCGAAGACCAGCAACAGTCCCAGCACCAGGCTCGCCTGCGCGTACCGGTAGTAGAACGAGACGTAGTGGTCGACGAATTCCTTCTCGTACGGCCCGGCTGAGAACCTGAGCAGCAGACGCAGCGGCAGAGGGTTGCCTGGAACGACGGTCCGAAGTGCCTGCGGCGTCATGACAGCGTCCGCCAGCGGCCGCGGCAGGTCGTGAGGGGGTCGCGTTCTTGCGTCATGACCTGGCGGCGTGCATGCGGGAGTCGTCCGTTCGTGCGATGGGGCGGCGTGGTGGCTTCTGCGCGCCTAGTCAGTCAGCGCCTTTTCGGCCTTGTGGCCTGATCCTTTAGGCAGCACGTCGATGGCGACGCCTGCCCGAAGGAGCGGTCGCATGCCCGCCGGGGTGCTTGCCTCGCGGCAGAGGCGGCCCCGACGCCCAATCGACCGGGCGCCAGGCCGGCTTCGCCTCCACCAGCGTGCCGACCAGCGGGTCCGGCCCGCTCAGGAAGGTCGGCTGCAGCACGATGCCCTGGCGGCGCAGCGCAGCCACGCGGCAGGCGTCGCCGCTGCGGGTGGGCAGGCGCACCCGCACCTTGTCCGCTGCGCAGACCGCGTTGCGACAAGCTGGATCGGTGGGCGGCACCGGGAACAATGGGCCCCGGGCACCAGGCGGTTTCCGGGGAGTCACGGGACGTCTTGGAACCGTGGGCTGGCCTGCCCGGAGGGACTCGAACCCCCGACCTGCTGCTTAGAAGGCAGCTGCTCTATCCAGTTGAGCTACGGGCAGCGGGAGATCCGGAAGATGGTCGGGGTGAGATGATTCGAACATCCGACCCACTGGTCCCAAAGCAGCGAAACTTTCGAGGATTGACGCGGTTCCGCGGCCGATTTTTCTAACGCCGTGCTCGGAATTGTGGCACGGAAACATGCGGGCTCCAGCGG
>JBGAMJ010000177.1:0-10708 GCA_044223035.1 Piscinibacter sp. | reverse complement strand
AAGCCGGGCACGGCGGAGTTCCGCGCGGCGCTGCGCGACGCGCTGGAGCAGGTCAAGGACCTGGCGGGCGCGCACGGCATCTTCAACACCTCGCCGACCGACCACCTGGGGCTGGACCAGCGGGCGCGGGTGATGGTGACGGTCACCAACGGCGCGTGGAAGTACCTGCCCTGAGGCGCCTGACGCCCATGGCGCGCCTGACGCGCGCCATCGACTCCACCGCCCTGGCCAGCGCATGCACCGCGTCGACGCGATAGTCGTCGGCGCCGGCGCGGCCGGGCTGCACGCGGCCGCCATCGCCGGCCAGCGCGGCCTGCGCGTGCTGCTGATCGATCACGCGGCAAAAGTGGCCGAGAAGATCCGCATCTCCGGCGGTGGGCGCTGCAACTTCACCAACCGCGACGCGGGCCCGGCGCAGTTCCTGTCCGACAACCCGCGCTTCTGCCGCTCCGCGCTGGCGCGCTACACGCCACAGGACTTCATCGCGCTGGTGCAGCGCCACCGCATCGCCTTCCACGAGAAGCATCGCGGGCAGCTCTTTTGCGACGAGTCGAGCGAAGAGATCATCGCGATGCTGTTGCGCGAATGCGACGCCGGCCGGGTGGAGCGCTGGCAGCCGTGCCGCGTCGATGCACTGCGGCGCGCCGGCGACACGTTCGAGCTCGACACCGGCGGCGGCGTGGTGCGCGCGGCGCGCGTCGTGATCGCGACCGGCGGGCTGTCGGTGCCGAAGATCGGCGCCACCGATTTCGGCTACCGGATCGCACGCCAGTTCGGCCACCGCATCGTCGAGACGCGCCCGGCGCTGGTGCCGCTGACCTTCGACGCCGCCGCCTGGGCGCCGTTCTCCGCGCTCGCCGGCCTGTCGCTGGAAGCGGGCGTCGAGACCGGCGCCGGCCGCGAACGCGGCGCCTTCGTCGAGGACCTGCTGTTCACTCACCGTGGGCTGAGCGGCCCGGCAATCCTGCAGGTCTCGAGCTTCTGGCAGCCCGGCACGCCGCTGCAGATCGACCTCGCTCCGCACGAGGCACTGGACGAGCGCCTGCGCGAGGCCAAGCAGACGTCGCACCGCAAGCTGTCGAACGAATTGGCCGAGCATCTGCCGCGCCGCCTCGCCGACACCTGGCTCGCCACACGCCCCGGGCTGGCCGACCGGCCGCTGCCCGAATGCCGCGATCGCGACCTGGCCGAACTGGCGGCGGGGCTGCAGCGCTGGAGTCTCGTGCCCGCCGGCACCGAGGGCTACCGCAAGGCCGAAGTCACCCGCGGCGGCGTCGACACCCGCGAACTGGCCTCGACCAGCCTGGAGAGCCGCCTGCAGCCGGGCCTGCACTTCATCGGCGAGGTGGTCGACGTGACCGGCTGGCTCGGCGGCTACAACTTCCAGTGGGCCTGGGCCAGCGCCGCAGCCTGCGCCCATGCGATGGCCGACGCACTGGTTGCGCCCGCCTGAATGCCGGGCTATAATCGTAGTCTTTCGTGAAATTTGGGCGGCCGGTCACGGCCTTGAGCCTGCAAGGCGCAGTCGCCAGCTCGGTCTACAGCCCGAAATTTCCAACGCAACACCCACAACATACATTCGCAGGAACTCTCGCTGCATGACTACGATTCGCGTCAAAGAAAACGAGCCGTTCGACGTGGCCCTGCGCCGCTTCAAGCGCACCATCGAAAAGCTCGGTTTGCTGACCGACCTGCGTGCCCGCGAGTTCTACGAGAAGCCCACCGCTGAACGCAAGCGCAAGAAGGCCGCTGCCGTGAAACGCCACTTCAAGCGCGTTCGCAGCATGCAACTGCCGAAGAAGCTGTACTGATCCGCCGAACGAGACCGTCAGTCCGGCATCAAAAAGCCCGCTGTCAGCGGGCTTTTCGCTTTCCAGCCACCCGACACCCTCGCGGAGACTCCGATGACCCTGAAGGATCGCATCAACGAAGACATGAAGACCGCGATGCGTGCGAAGGACGCCGCGCGGCTGCTGACGATCCGCGGCCTGCTGGCCGCGATGAAGCAGCGTGAGGTCGACGAGCGCATCACGCTCGACGACGACGCGGTGGTCGGCATCGTCGACAAGCTCATCAAGCAGCGGCGCGATTCGATCAGCCAGTTCGGCGCCGCAGGCCGCACCGACCTCGTCGACAAGGAAACCGCCGAGCTGAAGGTGCTCGAGGGCTACCTGCCGACCCGGCTCGGCGCGGAGGAGATCGCCGCCCAGGTGTCGGCACTGGTGGCCGAACTCGGCGCCGCCGGGCCGGGCGACATGGGCCGCGTGATGGCCGCCGCGAAGGCACGGCTCGCCCGGTCGGCCGACATGGCGCTGGTCTCCGCGGCGGTCAAGCAGGCGCTGAGCCGCTAAGCTCGTGCCCATGTCACTGCCGCTCACGCCCATCGCGCCCGACGTCTGCGTCGCGCCGCAACTCACGCCCGACGCGATGGCCGAAGCGGCCGCCGCCGGCTTCCGCAGCGTGGTCAACAACCGCCCGGATTTCGAAGGCGGCCCGGCCCAGCCCACCAGCGCGCAGATCGAGGCGGCGGCCCGCGCCGCCGGCCTCGAGTACCGGCACCTGCCGGTCGCCGGCGGCTACCAGTCGCCGCAGGAGATCGCCGCCTTCGCCGCGCTGCTGGGCGAATTGCCGCGGCCGATCCTCGTGTTCTGCCGCAGCGGCGCACGCAGCACCAAGCTGTACCAGCAGGCTTTGCAGTTCGGCTGAAGGCGCCCCGCGGGCGCGCCCAGCCAACGAGCCCGTCGTGCCCGCTCAGGACCCGGCGATCTTCATCCGGTCGAGCAGCACCGAGCCGATCGTCTTGCTGCCGACGGTGTAGGCATCGGCACCAATCGCGACGATGCCGCGGAGCATGTCGCGCATGTTGCCGGCGACCGTGATCTCATGAACCGGGTAGGCAATGCGCCCACCTTCGACCCAGAAACCGGCCGCGCCGCGGGAGTAGTCGCCGGTCACGTAGTTGACGCCCTGCCCCATCAATTCGACGACGAACAGCCCGTGGTGCAGCTTGCGCAGCATCGCATCGAGGTCGTCTCCCGCGTGGGTCTCCCGGCTGCGCATCACGAGGTTCTGCGAGCCGCCGGCGTGCCCGGTGCTGCGCATGCCGAGCTTGCGCGCCGAATAGCTCGACAGGAAGTAGCCCTGCACCACGCCGGCGCTGACCACGTCGCGCACGCGCGTGACCACGCCCTCGTCGTCGAACGGCGCGCTGCCCTTGCCGCGCGGCAGATGCGGATCCTCGTGGATGTCGACGTGCGCCGGCAGCACCTGCGTGCCGAGCGAGCCGACCAGGAAGCTCGACTTGCGGTACAGCGCGCCGCCGCTGGTGGCCTGCACGAAGGCACCGAGCAGCCCGGCCGCCACCGTGGACTCGAACAGCACCGGCACCTCGCAGGTCGGCACCTTGCGGCTGCCCAGGCGCGACAGCGCGCGCTCGGCGGCGTAGCGCCCGATCGCCTCCGGCGAGGCCAGGTCCTCGGCGGCGCGCATCGAGCTGTACCAGGCGTCACGCTGCATGTCGTCGCCGCCACGGCGGCGGCGCAGCGAGGCGATCGGCGACACCGACAGCGAATGGCGCGAACTGGCGTAGCCGCCGCGGAAGCCGCGCGTGTTCGCGGCGAAGAAGTGCGACTGCTGCGCCGACACGCCGGCGCCCTCGGAATTGGTGACCCGCGGGTCGACCGACAGCGCCGCGTGCTCGCAGCGCCGGGCGATCTCGACCGCGCCCTCGGCGTCGATCGTCCACGGGTGGAACAGGTCGAGCGGGCGTTCGGCGACCTCGCCGAGGGCCAGGTCGGCCTCGTCCGGCAGGCCGGCCGCCGGGTCCTCGGCGGTGAAGCGCGCGATGTCATAGGCGGCCCGCACCCAGGTCGGCCTCGTCCGGCAGGCCGGCCGCCGGGTCCTCGGCGGTGAAGCGCGCGATGTCGTAGGCGGCCCGCACCGTCTGCTCGAGCGCCATGTGGGAGAAGTCGGAGGTGCTGGCGTTGCCGCGCCGCTGGCCGATGTAGACCGAGACGCCGATCGACTTGTCGCGGTTGCGTTCGACGTTCTCGACCTCGCCCTTGCGCACCGACACCGACAGGCCGACGCCCTCGGACACCTCGGCGCCGGCGTCGCTGGCGCCGAGCCGGCGCGCGAGCGCCAGCGCGTCGTCGACGAGTTCGGCGAATCGGTCGCGCGTGTAGGCAAAGCCGTCGCGGGCCAGTTCGGAGGCAGGGGGAGTGAGGACGGACATGGCGACACCGGTCGAGGAAGGAGCCGGCCGCCCGGCGGTGCCGGGCCCGGGCCCAGGGCGCAGCTATCATACCCAGCCCCATTCGGCACCCACCGGCCGCGTGGCCCTTCCCGCAGCCCGATCCACCGACCCCCATGGCGACTGCGTATCCCGATTCGCCAGAACCCGGCGGCGAATCCACCCTCACCGGCACGGCCGATCCGGCCGAAGGCATCGACGCGCGGCCCAGCAAGACGCAGCGCAAGAAGGCCTCGCACGAGTTGCAGGATCTCGGCGAGGCGCTGGTCGCACTGCCCGACAACCGGCTGGCCGATCTCGACATCGACGAATCGCTGCGCGGCGCGATCGACGAATACCGCCGCACCCGATCCCACGAAGGCCGGCGGCGCCAGATGCAATACATCGGCAAGCTGATGCGCCGCACCGATCCCGAGCCGCTGCGCGAGGCGGTGGCGGCGATGCAGCTCGGCCGCGCGCGCGATGCGCTCGCGCTGCACGAGGCGGAGCGCTGGCGCGCCGAGCTGATTGCCGACGACGACGCGTTGACCCGCTGGAGCGCCGGTCATCCGGAGGCCGACCTGCAGCGTTTGCGTAGTCTGGTGCGTGCCGCACGCAAAGACGCTGCGTCCGCGCCCGAACAACGCAGCGGCAAGGCGTTCCGAGACCTGTTCCGGTATCTGCGCGACGAAGCGCAGGCAGACGGCCCCGAAGCCGCCTGAACCCGGAAGCCGGCGCCGACCGCGGCGACAACGAAGACAGAGGGAGAAGAGCTTGAGCGAAGCCTGCGATCCGGTCCGCATCGGCGTGGTGTCGGTCAGCGACCGCGCCTCGCGCGGCGTGTACGAGGACAAGGGCATTCCCGCACTGCAGGACTGGCTCACCCGCGCGCTGCGCAACCCGGTCGACTGGGAGACGCGCCTGATTCCCGACGAGCAGGACGCGATCTCCGCCGCGCTGCGCGAGCTGGTGGACGACGCCCGCTGCGACCTGGTGCTGACCACCGGCGGCACCGGCCCGGCGCCACGCGACGTGACGCCCGAGGCCACGCTGGCGGTGGCCGACAAGCTGATGCCCGGCTTCGGCGAGCAGATGCGCCAGATCAGCCTGCGCTTCGTGCCGACGGCGATCCTGTCACGCCAGGTGGCGGTGATTCGCGGCCGAGCGCTGATCGTCAACCTGCCCGGCCAGCCCAAGTCGATCGCCGAGACGCTCGAAGGGCTGCCGAACCTGCAGCCGCCGGTGCCCGGGATCTTCGCCGCAGTGCCCTACTGCATCGACCTGATCGGCGGCCCGTACCTCGAGACCGATCCCGCCGTATGCACCGCGTTCCGTCCGAAGTCGGCCGTTCGGCCCGCCCGCGGCTGACCCGATGCGGCATCCCACCCGTTTCATCTCGGCCGGTCTCGCCGCCGGGTCGTCGGCAGCCTCGGCGCTCTGGTCGTGCCGGACATCGAACCGCAAGCCGGGAGTCGTCGCCGACGCTGCGCTGCTCGCCACGTTGTCCGTTGCGCTGTTCGCCGCGCTGCCCGTCACGCCGGCGGTCGCAGCGGCACCCACGCCCACCCGCGCCGCCGAGCCGACGATCGACTACACGGTGACCCGCGGCGACAACCTGTTCGATCTGTCGCGCAACCGCTTCGCATCGATGAGCGCATGGCGCGAGATCGCCCAGCTGAACCGGCTGCCCGATCCGGCCCGGATCTCCCCCGGCCAGCGGCTGCGCGTGCCGCTGCGGCTGCTGCGGCCGGTGGCGGCACCGGCGCGGCTGGCGGCGGTCACCGGCGACGTGAGCATCGGCAATGCCGCGGCGATCGCCGATGCGCGCGTCTCCGAAGGGCAGTCGGTGCGGACGGGCGACAACGCGTCGGCGGTGCTCGAGCTGGCCGACGGCTCGCGCGTGAAGCTCGCGCCGTCGAGCCTGGCCGAGGTGGTCGCGGCCCGGCGCTACGACATCGGCCCGGCCGGCGGCGCGGCCGGTTCCGCCGCCGGCGCAGCAGCCGACACGGCTGGCGCAGCGGCCGCAAGCGCGCCCGCCAATTTCGCCGGCACGCTGCGCCTGGTGCGCGGCGCGGTCGAGGTGCTGGCCAGCAAGCTGCGGCGCGCCAAACCGCTCGAAGTGACGACGCCGACCGCAGTGATCGGCGTGCGCGGCACCGAATTCCGCGTTCGCCTGGACGACGCCGCGCCCGTCACACGCACCGAGGTGCTCGAAGGCCGGGTGCATGTCGACGCCAACGGCGCGTCGCGTGCGCTCGAGCTGAACCCGGATTTCGGCACCGTGATCGGAGCCCCGGCCGGCCTGCCCGGCAACCCCGGCGCCCGCACGGGCGGCAGCGCCTCGATCCGGGCCGCGGTCACCACCGCGATCCCTGTCGCATCGCCGCTTCCGGCGGCGCCCGATCTGTCCGGCGTGCCCGAGCGATTCGAACGCCCGGTCGTCCGTTTCCGCGTCGCCGCCGAATCCGGCGTGCTGCGCCTGCAGGTCGCACAGGACGCCGCCTTCGACCACATCGTGCGCGACCAGGTCGCGCCCGCCGGCAGCGAACTGCGGGTTGCCGGGCTGGACGACGGCACCTGGTTCCTGCGCCTGCGCCGCCAGGATGCCATCGGCCTTGAGGGTCGCGACAGCGTGCAGTCCTTCGTACTGAAGGCGCGCCCCGAGCCGCCAGCCTCGCTGGCGCCGCGGCCGGACGCGAAGGCCAGCGTCGGACCCGTCGAATTCTCCTGGGCGCAGTCGATCGATGGCGGCCGGGTGCGCCTGCAGGTCGCACGCGACGAGGCCTTCACCGACATCGTGACCGACCAGGACGCGCTCGCCGGCGCATCCACGACGGTCGACCTGCCCGACGCCGGCCGCTACCACTGGCGCCTGCAGTCCATCCGCCCGGACGGCGACCACGGGCCGTTCGGCGATCCGCTGAGCTTCGAGCTGCGCCCGCTACCGGCCGCACCCACCGGCGGCCTTTCGCCCGACGGCCGCACACTGGCCCTCGCCTGGACCGGCCGCCCGCAGGACCGGCAGCAGGTGGAGCTGGCACGCGACCCGCAGTTCTCAGACGGCGTGGTCCGCGACGAACTCGCCGCCAGCCGCTGGGAACTGGCCCGGCCCTCGCCCGACGGCGCCTGGTATTTCCGCTACCGCAGCGTCGAGCCGGACGGCTTCGTCACCGGCTACAGCCCGACGATGCGCATCGACCTGCCGAGCGACTGGCGCCCGCTGCTGTTGCTGGCGCCGCTGCTGATGCTGTTCTGACGCCGGCCCGGTGCCGCGTGGCTCGACGGGCCAGGCCACGCGACCCGGCGCCGCTGTTCACTTGATCAGTTGCTGGTAGCGGTCGGCGTCGAAGGTCTCGGTGGTCTGCGCGTCCTTCGGTACGCAGTCGCTGCGCTGCGTGACCGACAGCGTCTCGATCGCCGCCCACAGCATCGCGATCTGGTGCGTCGCGCCGGAGGCGTTGTCGATCAGCCCCTTGATCGCCTGCGACACCGGGTCGTCGCCGAGAGTCACGCCGTAGGCCGAGAAAGCGGTGCGCGCCGCAGCGTCGACCGGCGACTTCGGTTCGACGATGCGCGCCGGAATGCCGACCGCGGTGGCGCCCGGCGGCACCGGCTTCAGCAGCACCGCGTTGGACCCGACACGCGCGCCGTCGCCGACGGTGAAGCCGCCCAGCACCTGCGCCCCGGCGCTCACCACCACGCCGCGGCCGAGCGTCGGATGGCGCTTGCTGCCCTTGTAGAGCGAGGTGCCGCCGAGGGTGACGCCCTGGTAGATCGTGCATTCGTCGCCGACCTCGGCCGTCTCGCCGATCACGACGCCCATGCCGTGGTCGATGAACACGCGGCGGCCGATCACGGCGCCGGGATGGATCTCGATGCCGGTCAGGAAGCGCGCCCAGTGCGAGATGTAGCGGCCGAGCCAGTACCAGCGGCGCGTCCAGCAGGCGTGCGCCCAGCGGTGCAGCACCAGCGCGTGCAGCCCCGGGTAACAGGTCAGCACCTCCCACGCCGACCGCGCGGCCGGGTCGCGTTCGAGGATGCAGGCGATGTCTTCTCGCAGGCGCGCAAACATGCAGCGGATTCCGGGTGACGGGCCGAACGGGCAGCCGTAGGGGGAACGAAACGGGGCGGCGGCAGTGTATCTGCTGGGTTTCGGCGCCGCTTCCGGCCGCGCGCCGGCCCTGATGGCGATCCGGGATGGCGCTCAGCGCGCCGCGGCGTCGCCGGGCCGCACGGCCTCGTCCACCGCACGCGCGATGCCGCGCAGGATGTGCACCTCCTCCTCGGTCGGCCGCGCGCGGTTGAGCAGCTGGTTCAGGCGCGGCAGCAGCTTCTTCGGCGCACGCGGGTCGAGGAAGCCGATGCGTTCCAGCGTGCCGCGCCAGTGTTCGAGCAGGCCCTGCACCGCGCGCGCGTCGGCGCGTGGCCGGTCGGGCCGCGACGCCGGCGCCTCGAATCCGCCCAGCGCCTGGCGCCATTCGTAGGCGACGATCTGCACCGCCTGCGCCAGGTTGAGCGAGCCGTAGCCCGGATCGGTCGGGATGCTCAGGCAGGCGTGGCAGCGGTACACGTCGTCGTTGCCGAGCCCGAAGCGTTCGGAGCCGAACAGGAAGCCGACGCGGCCCGCACGCGGCGCCAGCGCCTCGAAGCAGGCGCGCGGCGCCACGGTGGGCGGGCCGAAGTCGCGCGGCGTCATCGCGGTGGCGCCCAGCCAGTCGACGCCGTCGAGCGCGTCGGCGAGCGTGGGCACCACGCGGGCGCCGGCCAGCACGTCCGTCGCACCGCTGGCGAAGGCGATCGCCTCGTCGCGCTGCAGCACGTCGGCATGGCGCGGCGCCACCAGCACCAGGTCCGAGAAGCCCATCACCTTCATGGCGCGCGCCGCGGCGCCGACGTTGCCGGGGTGGCTGGTGCCGAGCAGGATGAAGCGCGGGCCGTCTCCGGCATCGGGCGGAGGGGCACCCGCAAGATCGGGCCGGGCGATGGGCGTGGGCGGCATGGGGCGACGGCTAAAATCAGGGATTATCCGGGGCGCTCTCCGCGCGGCCCGGCGCTCTTTCCCCCCGCCGGCCCCTCCTCTCGCCCACGCAAGGCAGCACCATGTCGCAAGCGCTCCACCCGATGCTCAACATCGCCATCAAGGCGGCCCGCGCGGCAGGCAACGTGATCAGCCGCGCCTCGCTCGACCTGGACCTGCTGACGGTCAGCGCCAAGGGCGTCAACGATTTCGTCACCGAGGTCGACCAGGCGGCCGAACGCGTGATCATCGAAACGCTGCTGACCGCCTACCCCGGCCACGGCATCCTGGCCGAGGAATCGGGGCGCGAGCACGGGGCGAAGGACAGCGAGTACCTGTGGATCATCGATCCGCTCGACGGCACCACCAACTTCATCCACGGCTTCCCGGTGTACGGGGTGTCGATCGGGCTGTCGTTCCGCGGCCAGATGCAGCAGGCCGTCGTCTACGACCCGACGCGCAACGACCTGTACTACGCCTCCAAGGGCCGCGGCGCCTTCCTCAACGACCGGCGCCTGCGGGTGTCCAAGCGCACGCGGCTGGCTGAATCGCTGATCGGCACCGGCTTCCCGTTCCGCAAGGGCGACAACTTCAAGCGCTACCTGTCGATGATGGAAACGATGATGCCGGCCTGCGCCGGGCTGCGCCGGCCGGGCGCGGCGGCGCTGGACCTGTGCCACGTCGCCGCCGGCCACTACGACGGCTTCTTCGAGACCGGGCTGAGCCCGTGGGACGTGGCGGCCGGCTCGCTGATCATCACCGAGGCGGGCGGGCTGGTCGGCAACTTCACCGGCGAGGCCGACTTCCTCCACCAGCGCGAACTGGTGGCCGGCAACCCGAAGGTCTACGCGCAGCTCGTGTCGCTGCTGGCGCCGTATTCGCGCGTGATCGCGCCCGACGAACCGGCGGCCCACGCCGCCGCCGATGCAACCGGCGCGGCGCCGGGCGCGACACCCGAATCGGCGCTCGCCGACGCGGTGGCCGCGCCGGCACCGGCGGTCAAGAAGGGCCCGGTGCGCATCCGCAAGCAGGACGCCGCGCCGATCTGACAGCGCGGGCAGCCGCCCGCGGCACACCCTCGCCGAACCGGCGGCGCGACCGGGCATCCATGGCACTCTTGCGTCGAGGCCCGGCGTCGCAGCCCGGCGTCGCCGATCTCAGGCGTCGACCAGCCCCGCGCGCAGCGCCTTCGCCACCGCGTGGGCGCGCGACTGCGCATCGAGCTTGGCGATGATCTGGCCGACATGGAACTTGGCGGTGTGCGTCGAGATGCCCAGCCGTTGCGCGATCTCCCGGTTGCCCAGGCCCTCGGACAGGCGCGCGAGCACCTCGCGTTCGCGCGGCGTCAGCGCTTCGACGGCCGGTTCGCTGCCCGGGCGCCTTCCGGCAGCCGCCGACCCGCCGGCCGGTTCCGCCATCGGCACCGACCAGCCCGGCGCGAGCCACGCCGGCGGCAGCAC
>JBGAMJ010000176.1:0-10694 GCA_044223035.1 Piscinibacter sp. | reverse complement strand
GACAGCTTGTCCGACTTCAACGCCAGCCAGGTGCGACCGCCCGACGTGGCCGAGTACCTGCGCCCCTTCGCAGACAAGCCGCGCACCTACAACGCGCACCGCGGCATGCTGCGCGAGCTGATGCGCTACGCCGAGGAGCGGGGGTTCCGCGAGCCCGGGTCGAATCCGGTGTCGTCGATCCGCACGATGCCGACGCCGCCCCGCGATCGCTACATCACCGACAGTGAGCTGCGGCGCATCAAGGTGGCCGCGATGTACGGCGACGACGGCAAACGCACGCGCTCGGGCAGCATGGTCTGCGCGCTGATCGACATGGCCTACCTCACCGGCCAGCGCATCGGCGACCTGCTGGCGCTGGAGTGGTCCGCCTTCGGGCCCGAGGGCATCGCGTTTCAGCCCTCGAAGACCTCGGCCACGACGGGCGCGCGCGTGCTGATCGAGTGGACGCCGAAGCTGCGCGACGTGGAGCGCCGACTGCGTGAGCTGCGCAAGGAGCGGCGAGGCTTCGCGCCCCAGGTCTTCACCAGCAAGGGCGGAACGGACGCCTACCGGTACACGGGCGCATCGTCGGCCTGGCGGCGCGCCGTCGCGCGGTCAGGCGTGCTCGACTGCCACTTCCACGACCTGCGCGCGAAGGCCCTGACGGACAAGGATCGACGCGAGGGGATGGGCGCGGCGCGCACGATGGGCGCGCATGCGACGGAGTCGCAGACCGCAGGGTACGTCCGCCACAAATCGGCCCGCCGGACGGGCGCCACGAAGTGAGGCGTTAGAAGGCCCGTTAGAACCGGGCCCATTTGACCGCTGGTGGCCGTCGCTAAGTCGTTGATTTATATGGTCGGGGTGAGATGATTCGAACATCCGACCCACTGGTCCCAAACCAGTTGCGCTACCAGGCTGCGCTACACCCCGAGGGCCCGGATTGTACCCACCGCCCCGGTGCCGGGCTCAAGCTTCCCGGACGGGTGGCGCCTCGATCAGCAGCTGGCGGGCGATCGCCATGCACTGGCGGATGTGCTGTTCGCAGACGAACTTCAGCGCCGAAAAGGTCAGCGCCGCCGAAATCGCCTGTCCGGCGATCGGCACGTATTTCGCGGCTTGCTGCGTGCTCAGGCGCACGCCGACCACCTGGAGCACGCGCAGCACGAGCTCGCGCGTGACGACCCGGCCGACGAGCAGGCTGCCGCCGGCCGAAAGCGCCTTGTAGACGACCACCCGGCGGTCCGGCGCGAGCCGCTCGACCTGCTCGGGCGTGAGCCCGAAGGCGCGGTTGATGTCGGGGATCAACTGCAGCAGCACGCCGATGTCGGTGATCCAGTCGAGGCCGGGCACCGGAATCGCGGCGACGCCCGCGGCCATCAGCGCGCGGCGGTTGACGATCCGGCGGCACTCGCGCGCCACCGCCTCGATCTGTGCCGGCGTGCCCGGCACCAGCACCCAGTCGGCGGGAACCGGATCGTCGTCGCGCGGCGCGGCCGTCATGCGGGGCGGATCCCGGGTGGTTTTGCCGCAGGCCGCCGGGTCGACGGCATCAGCTCGACGCGCCCTTGAGCTTGCTGACGACGAACAGCAGCAGCATCGCGCCGACGACGGAGCCGATGAAGCCGGCGCCCTGCCCGGCCTGGTACCAGCCGAGCGCCTGGCCGACGAAGCCGGCGACGAAGGAGCCGGCGATGCCCAGCGCGGCGGTCAGGATGATGCCCAGCGACTGGGTTCCGGGCAGGATCGCCCGCGCGATCAGGCCGATGATGAAGCCGACGATGGCCATATAGACGTAGTGCATGACGCTCCTCCCGAAGCTCGAATGGTGAGCGGCGCACTGTAGTCCCTGCACCCGGGCGACCGCGTGAACCGGGTCATCGCGCGAGCTGACTCCAGGCCTTTTCCAGCCGTTTGACGCTCACCGGTTGTGGTGTCCGCAACTCCTGTGCGAACAAGCTCACACGCAGCTCCTCGAGCAGCCAGCGGAATTCGTCCAGCCGCGCATCGGCCACGCCCTTGCGCTCGGCCAGCGCGCGCGTGTAGCGCTGCTCCAGCGGGCGCAGCTCGGCCAGCCGGGCGCTGTCGCGCGCGGGGTCGGCACGCAGCTTGTCGAGGCGCATCACGATGCCCTTGAGGTAGCGCGGCAGGTGCGCGAGCTGCGGCCACGGCGTCGTCACGAGGAAGCGCTTCGGGCACAGCCGCACGAGCTGCGCCTGCAGGTCGTCGGCGGCCTCCTTCGGCGGGCGCGCGTCCTTCAGCTTGCGCTGCGCCGCGGCGAACTCGGTCAGCACCGTCAGCGCGGCGCGCGCGATCTCCTGCGCGATCAGCGTCAGCCGGCCGCGGCCTTCGTCGATGCGGCGCCGGAACGCGGCCGCATCGGCCGGCCACGGTTCGGCGAGAAACGCGCGGTCGAGCGCCAGGTCGACGATCTGCGCGCGCAGCTCGTCGGCGGTGCCGAGCGGGGTGTAGAGCATCGCGAGCTTCTGCAGGTCGGGAATCGCCCGGTCGAGGTACTTCAGCGCATCGCGTATCTGCAGCGCCACCAGCCGGCGCAGCCCGGCGCGGTGCCGCGCCTGGGCCAGCTCCGGCTCGTCGAACACCTCGATCGTGACGTGGTCGCCCTGGTCGATCAGCGCCGGGAAGCCGACCAGCACCTGCGCGCCGCGGCGCAGCTCCATCAGCTCGGGCAGCTCGCCGAAGGTCCAGTCGGTGTGGCGGGCGGCGGCGGGCGGCGGCGGCTCGCCACGGGGCGCCGCCGCGGCGGGGGCGCCGGAGGCCGCGGCGCCGGCGGACCTCGGTGCTGTGGCACCGGCGCCCCCGGCTGCAACCGCGCCACCCGCTCCCGCCGCCGGCGCGGCGCTCCCCACCGCCGCCCCCGGCAGCTTCAATGCCGCCAGCGCCTGGAACGCCGAACGCGCCTGCCCGCCCAGCTCGGCCTTGAGCGTCGCCAGGTTGCGGCCGGTGCCGAGCTGGCGGCCGTGCTCGTCGACGACGCGGAAGTTCATGAACAGGTGCGGCGGCACCTGCTCCAGCTTGAAATCCGCACGCTGCACGTCCAGCCCGGTGCTGTCGCGCACCTGCGCCAGCAGCGCGTCGACCAGGCTGCCCTGGCCCAGCGTGCCGGCCTCGCGCCAGGCGGCGATCGCGCGGTCGGCGTAGTCGGGCAGCGGCACCAGCCGCGAGCGCGGGCGCTGGTGCAGGCTCTTCGCCAGCGCGATCACCTTGTCCTTCAGCATCCCGGGCACCAGCCATTCGCAGCGCTCGTCCTGCACCTGGTTCAGCGCGTAGATCGGCACGCTGACGGTGACGCCGTCCTTGGCGTCGCCGGGCTGGTGCAGGTAGCTGCAGGCACAGTCGATGCCGCCCAGGCGCAGCGTGCGCGGGAAGGCCGCGGTGGTGATGCCGGCGGCCTCGTGGCGCATCAACTCGTCGCGCGTGAGGTACAGCAGCCGCGGCTGGCGCCGGCTCTCGGCGCGGTACCAGCGCTCGAAGCTCGCGCCGTCGAACGCGTCGGCCGGCACCTGCTGGTCGTAGAAGGCGTGGATCAGTTCGTCGTCGACCAGCACGTCCTGCCGGCGCGACTTGTGCTCCAGCTCCTCGACCTGCCGGATCAGGCGGCGGTTGTGGGCGAGGAAGGGCAGCTTCGTCTCCCACTCGGCGCCGACGAGCGCCTCGCGGATGAAGATCTCGCGCGCGCCGCCGCCGAAGTTCACCCGGCCGAAGTCGCGCGCTCACGCGCCGGTTGTTGTGAAACCTGATGCCGTACAGCGTCGCGCGCCACCGCGGCCTCGACCACCTCGGCGGCCTTCTTCTCCCAGTGCGGCTCCAGCAATTGCTTGACGATCAGGTGGCCGGCAAGGCCGACGATCCACTGCGGCTCGATCGCCGCCAGGCCGCGGCCGTACAGGCGTGTCGTCTCGACCAGTTCGGCCGCGACCAGCCACCGCCCCGGCTTCTTCGACAGATGCGCACCCGGATGGCGCCAGAAACGGATGCCGCGCGCGCCGAGGTACCAGTCCTCGTCGTCGCTCTTGCAGCCGATGTTGCCGAGCAGCCCGGCCAGCAGCGACAGGTGCACCTGTTCGTAGGTCGCGGGCGACGCGTTCAGCCGCCAGCCGTGCTCGGCCACCACGGTGTGGAGCTGGCTGTGGATGTCGCGCCATTCGCGCACCCGGCGCGGCGAGATGAACTGGTCGCGCAGGGTCTGCTCCTGCTTGCGGTGCGAGAGCTTGTGGCCGGGCGGCGCGCTGCCGGCGGCGGCACCGCCGGCCGGCCCCGCGCCACGCACCTCCTCCAGCCAGGCCCACAGCTTCAGGTCGCCGCTGAACTCGGAGCGCTCGTCGTCGAAGCGGCGGTGCGCATGGTCGGCCGCCTGCTGCTGCTCGAGCGGGCGGTCGCGCACGTCCTGCACGCTCATCGCCGAGGCGATCACCAGCACCTCGCTCAGCGCCTGGCGCTGCCGCGCCTCGAGGATCATGCGGCCCACCCGCGGGTCCAGCGGCAGCCTGGAAAGCTCCTGGCCGATCGCCGTCAGCTCGTTCTGCTCGTCCACCGCACCGAGCTCGGCCAGGAGCTGGTAGCCGTCGGCGATCGCGCGGCGCGGCGGCGGCTCGAGGAACGGGAAGTCCTCCACCGCGCCCAGGCCCAGCGACTTCATGCGCAGGATCACGCCGGCGAGCGACGAGCGCATCACCTCCGGGTCGGTGAAGGCGGGGCGGCCGGCGAAATCCTTCTCGTCGTACAGCCGGATGCAGATGCCGTTGCTGACGCGCCCGCAACGGCCGGCGCGCTGGTTGGCAGCGGCGCGGCTGACCGGCTCGATCAGCAACTGCTCGACCTTGTTGCGGTAGCTGTAGCGCTTGACGCGCGCAGTGCCGGCGTCGACCACGTAGCGGATGCCCGGCACCGTCAGCGAGGTCTCGGCGACATTGGTCGACAGCACGATGCGCGGCGCCGCGTGCGGCTCGAACACGCGGTCCTGCTCGGCCTGCGACAGCCGCGCGAACAGCGGCACCACCTCCACGCCCGGCGGATGGTGGCGGCGCAGGTGCTCGGCCGCCTCGCGGATCTCGCGCTCGCCGGGCAGGAACACCAGCACGTCGCCGCTGCCTTCGCGCCACAGCTCGTCGACCGCATCGCCGATCGCCTCGTTCAGCCCGTACTCGCGGCTCTCCTCGAACGGCCGCCAGCGCTGCTCGACCGGGAACAGCCGGCCCGACACCTGGATCACCGGCGCCGGTCCGTTTCGGCCGGCGAAGTGCTGCGCGAAGCGGTCGGCGTCGATCGTGGCCGAGGTCACGATCAGCTTCAGGTCGGGCCGGCGCGGCAGGATCTGCCGCAGGTAGCCGAGCAGGAAGTCGATGTTCAGGCTGCGCTCGTGCGCCTCGTCGACGATCAGCGTGTCGTAGGCGCGCAGCAGCGGGTCGGACTGCGTCTCGGCGAGCAGGATGCCGTCGGTCATCAGCTTGACGCTGCTGCCGGGCGACAGCCGGTCCTGGAAGCGCACCTTGTAGCCGACCACCTCGCCCAGCGGCGTCTGCAGCTCCTGCGCGATGCGCTTGGCCACGCTGGAGGCAGCGATGCGGCGCGGCTGCGTGTGGCCGATCAGCCGTCCGCCGTTGACCCGGCCGCGGCCGAGCGCGAGCGCGATCTTCGGCAGTTGCGTGGTCTTGCCCGAGCCGGTTTCGCCGCAGACGATGACCACCGGGTGCTCGGATATCGCCCGCATGATGTCGTCGCGGCGCGCCGACACCGGCAACGACTCGGGAAAGTCGATGCGCAACGATTCGTGGCGGGGCGCGGCTGCCGGGGCGGCAGTGTCGGGGCGGGGCATGGTTTCGGGCAAAACGGCGGATTATCCCCAACGCGATCGTCGGCCCATGCCGGCTTGCCCCCTCGGGCACAATGCCGCGCGGCCCGCCCCGGGCCCCCTGCCCTGCGATGCCCTGCCGTGATGAACCTCGTCTTTCCGCACACCTTCGTCCCGTGGTTCCGGTCGGTCGCGCCGTACATCCACGCATATCGCGGCAAGACCTTCGTCGTCGCGATCGCCGGCGAACTGATCGCCGCCAACAAGCTGAATCTGTTCGTGCAGGACATGTCGATCCTGCACGCGATGGGCATCAAGCTGGTGCTGGTGCATGGATTTCGGCCGCAGGTGAACGAGCAGTTGCGCGCCAAGGGCCATGAATCCAAGTTCAGCCACGGCGTGCGCATCACCGACGCGGTCGCCCTCGATTGCGCGCAGGAGGCCGCCGGCCAGTTGCGTTTCGAGATCGAGGCGGCGTTTTCCCAGGGCCTGCCGAACACGCCGATGGCGAATGCCACCGTGCGCGTGGTTTCGGGCAATTTCCTGACCGCGCGCCCGGTGGGCATCGTCGACGGCATCGACTTCCAGCAGAGCGGGCTCGTGCGCAAGGTCGATGCAGCCACCGTGCGCCGCTCGATGGATATCGGTGCGGTGGTGCTGCTGTCGCCCTTCGGTTTCTCTCCGACGGGCGAGGCCTTCAACCTGACGATGGAAGACGTGGCCACCAGCACCGCGATTGCGCTGCAGGCCGACAAACTGCTGTTCCTGACCGAAGTGCCGGGTATCCGCGAGAACTTCGCCGATCCCGAAAGCCCGATCGACACCGAATTGGCGCTGGCCGACGCCGAACGCATGCTGGCCGCGCTGCCACCCCCCGAGCGCCCGAGCGACCCGGCGTTTTACCTGCGCCACTGCGTGCGCGCCTGCCAGAACGGCGTCGAGCGTTCGCACATCCTGCCGTACTCGGTCGACGGCGCGCTGCTGATGGAGGTCTACACGCACGACGGCATCGGCACGATGGTGGTCGATGAAAAGCTCGAAAGCCTGCGCGAGGCGACGGTCGACGACATCGGCGGCATCCTGCAGCTCATCGAGCCGTTCGAGCGCGACGGCACGCTGGTCAAGCGCGACCGCACCGAGATCGAGCGCGACATCGGCGACTACACCGTCATCGAGCACGACGGCGTGATATTCGGCTGCGCCGCGCTGCACCCCTACCCCGAGGCGCAGACCGGCGAAATGGCCGCCTTGACCGTCAGCAAGAGCGTGCAGAGCCAGGGCGACGGCGAACGCATACTCAAGCGCATCGAGCAGCGCGCCCGCCAGCTCGGCTTCACCAGCATATTCGTGCTCACCACGCGCACGATGCACTGGTTCATCAAGCGCGGCTTCGAGCACGCCGAGCCCGACTGGCTGCCCGAGGCGCGCAAGCGCAAGTACAACTGGGACCGGCGCTCGCAGGTGCTGGTCAAGAAGCTGGGCTGAGCGCGCCGCGCGCTCCCCACACCCCGTCCCATCGACCCGAGGAGATCCCCATGGCACGCACCGTCCAATGCACCTATCTGAAGAAGGAAGGCGAAGGCCTCGATTTCGCGCCGTATCCGGGCGAACTGGGCAAGCGCATATACAACCAGATCAGCAAGGAAGCCTGGCAGCTTTGGATGAAACACCAGACCATGCTGGTCAATGAAAACCGCCTCAATCTGGCCGATCAGCGGGCGCGCCAGTACCTCGCGCGCCAGATGGAGCAGTTCTTCTTCGGCGCCGGGGCCGAACAGCCGGTCGGCTACGTGCCGCCCACGGCCTGAACGCGACGGTGGCCGGCGCGCGGCCGGCATGGCGGGCGAACCCCGCCTGATACCCGGTTCGCGGGATTTCCGGCCGGCGCCGAGGATACCGGCTCCGTGGGTCTCATGGTTTATTCTCGGTGCACGGGTATGGCGATGTCCGGGCGGACGCGGTTAGAATCCAGCCCAACGGAGCGCGTCGAGGTGGTTGAAGCGGTTCAACCGATTCCGCGCCCGGTACCCGCTGTTCAACAGAAGGAAAGAACCATGGCTACTCTGCAAGAACTCCTTGATCGTCGGGCCGCGCTCGAAAAGGAAATCGAGGCGACCCAGAAGCAGGAAAGGGCCGAAGCGATCGCCAAGGTCCGCGCGCTGATGTCCGAATATGGGCTGACGGTTTCCGACCTCTCGGCCCGCGGCAGTGCCAAGGTCGCCACCGGCAGCGGCAGCAAGGTGGCAGCAAAGTATCGCAACACCAGCACCGGCGATACGTGGAGCGGCCGCGGCCTGCAACCGAAGTGGCTGAAGGCCGCGCTGGCAGCCGGCCGCAGCATCGAGGAGTTCGCGGTCTAGCCGACTGCCGAATCAGGTTCGGGCCGGGTTCGTCCGCGAGCCGGCCCTCCGGTTCCAGCAGCAAGCCGCCTTCGGGCGGCTTGTTTCGTTTCCAGCCGCCCGCGGCGCCCACGTATCGATTCCACACCGCCCGCGGTGAGGTTCATTTCGCACCCTGCGCCGCTTTCGGGGTATCGGTCAAGCGCGACGCATACGTATCACCGGCGTCGGTGCCCACGCGGATGGCGACGGCCCCGGCCTGCATCCGTCGGCCCCCGGCCGCGCGGCATCGCGCATCCTCGTCGCCATCCCGCGGTGCCACGGCGCCGACCCGCATGGCCCCGCCCGCGGCGCCCGTAGACTCGCCCCGTGATACCCGCCGCCTTCATCCAGGACCTGCTCGCCCGTGCCGACATCGTCGATGTCGTCGGCCGCCACGTGCAGCTCAAGAAGGCCGGCATCAACCACAAGGGGCTGTGCCCGTTCCACGGCGAAAAGTCGCCGAGCTTCATCGTCAGCCCGAGCCGCCAGACCTACCACTGCTTCGGCTGCGGCGTGCACGGCAACGCCATCGGCTTCCTGATGGAGCATTCGGGGCTCGGATTCATCGACGCGGTGCGCGACCTGGCGCAGCAAACCGGCATGACCGTGCCGGAGGACGACAGCTCCCCGCAAGAACGCGAGCGCGCCGCGGCGCTGAAGAAGCGCCAGACGACGCTGAACGAGGTGCTCGCCAAGGCCGGCGACCACTACCGCGCGCAGCTCAAGGCCAGCCCGCGTGCGGTCACTTACCTGAAGGGCCGCGGGCTGTCGGGCGAGATCGCGGCGCGGTTCGGCCTCGGCTACGCCCCGCCGGGCTGGCGTGGGCTGGCCAGCGTGTTCCCGCGCTACGACGACCCGCTGCTGGAGGAATCCGGCCTCGTGATCGTGCGCGACGGCGAATCCGCCGCCGCGGGCAGCGATGCGGGGCACGCGGGCCCGGCGGTGCAGGCCGGCCACGGCGGCGAGCCGACCGAGGGCGAAGGCCGCCGCTACGACCGCTTCCGCGACCGGATCATGTTCCCCATCCGCTCGGTTCAGGGCGAGGTGATCGGCTTCGGCGGGCGCGTGCTCGACCGTGGCGAACCGAAGTACCTGAACTCGCCCGAGACGCCGGTGTTCGTCAAGGGCCGCGAGCTGTACGGCCTATACGAGGCGCGCAGCGCACTGCGCCAGCGCGGCCACGTGCTGGTGGTCGAGGGCTACATGGACGTGGTGGCGCTGGCGCAGCTCGGCATCGCCAACGCGGTGGCCACGCTCGGCACCGCCTGCACCGCCGAGCACGTGCAGAAGCTGTTCCGCTTCACCGATTCGGTGGTGTTCAGCTTCGACGGCGACGCCGCCGGCCGCCGCGCCGCCGGGCGCGCGATGGAAGCGTCGCTGCCGCACGCCACCGACACCCGCAGCGTGCGCTTCCTGTTCCTGCCGCCCGAGCACGATCCGGATTCGTACGTGCGCGCCCACGGCGCCGAGGCCTTCGAGCGCCAGGTCGCGCAGGCGGTGCCGCTGTCGCGCCAGTTGCTGGATGCCGCCGCCGAAGGCTGCGATCTCGACACCGCCGAAGGCCGGGCGCGCATGCTGGCCAACGCGCGGCCGGCATGGTCCGCCCTGCCCGACGGTGCGCTGCGCCGGCAGATGCTCGGGGAATTCGCCAGCGCCGGCCGGCTGGAGGTCGCCGAGCTCGACACGCTGTGGGGTGCCGAGCGCGCGGCACGGGGCACCGGAGCCGGAGGTGGTGCCGGCGCCGGCGGCGGTGCCGGCGGCGAAGGCGGCCACCGCGGCGGCGCGTCGTTGGCCGCCCGGCGCGCGCCGCGCGTGCCGGTCAGCCGCGGTGCCGCCAACCTGCTCGACCGCGCACTGTGGCTGCTGCTGCACCGCCCGGAGCTTTGGACGCGGCTCGACGGCGACTCGCACGACGTGCTGGCCGGCCAGCCGGCACCCTACGACCAGTTCTTCGGCTGCGTCGAACGCTGCCTGCTCGACCACGGGCCGATCGGCCCGGAGGCGATGCGCTCCGAACTGCTCGCCCATGCCGAGCGCGACGGCAGCCGCGCGGTGGTCGACCGCGTGGCCGGGTTGCTCGAGCCGGACCCTCAGACCGACCTGGCGCGCGAACTCGCGATCGTGCTCGACCGGCTGCGCCTGCAGGCGGTCGAGGACGAGCTGAAGCTGCTGTTCGAATCCGGCCCGCTGTCGTCGGAGGCGCAGACGCACGGCCGCGCGCTGATCGCAGCCCAGGCCCGCTACAAGGCCGATCTGGCACGGCTGTCGTCGGCGCAGGCGGGCTGATCCGCCAGGCGGCTCCCGGGTCATGCATCCCGGGTCATGCGTCCCGGGTCATGCATCCCGGGGCGCACATCCCGGGGCGCACATCCCGGCATGCACCCCAGGCTGAACAACGGCTGAATTCCGGCCGTCCCCGGGCTGGTCCCGGGCTGACGCCGCCACGGACCGCGAGGGTCGCCCGCACCCGGATGGCCTTCCCTTTGCATAGTGAATAAGAATGGTTATCATTACGTGAAGTC
>JBGAMJ010000175.1:0-10930 GCA_044223035.1 Piscinibacter sp. | reverse complement strand
TTGACGTCGGGCTGAAGGGCCGTCGCAGGGGCGATCTTCTTCGCGGTCAGGCAAATCCTCGGCGGGTGATGGGAGCTCGGCCATTGCCCCGCGGACGGCGCAGCGACGACTCCCGGCGGTGAATACCGCAGTTGGGTTCGCGACGCGCAATCTGCAAGGGCATGGCGGAAGCCGGCGCCTGGCGCGGCGACCTGGAAGTCGCTGCGCGGGCGGTCGGCCTGGCTTGAAGCCTGCTGGCTTGAAGTCTGATTCCACGCAGGCATGCGGCAGGCATGCGGGCGGCAATTTCGCGTGAGTCCCGGGGATCGTCCGGGGTGTCGGGCAGCCCTTGCGGGGATGGGTTGGCCTTGCGGTGGGGACCCTGGGTCAGAGGGTGGCCGGGGCCCGGAGGTGCTGCGCTCACTCTTGCCGTGCGTGAAAACCCTCCATTATCGTTCAAGAATGCGTGCACGTCAAAAACGCGCAGCCGTGCCGCGTGGACGGTGCCACGCTTCGAGGGGTCGCATTCCGGCCGCGGCGCTTCCAGCGGCGCTCGTGCTTCCCCAGCCGCGCACCGCCTCGCGCAACCGGGCGGCGCGGCACCCGGCTGCGCCAGCCACGCCTAGCCGCCGGCAAGCGCCTGCAACTCCCGCAGCAGCCGTTGCGCCGCCGCCTTCTCGGCCCGGCCGGCCACGCCGAGGTACGGCTCGACCGTGTAGCGCGCCTGGTTCAGCACCGAATCCCACAGCCAGACGGCCGTCACCCGCAGCTTCAGGTCGCGCAGGCCGGCGAGAACGCCCGGCAATGCCGCCTCGACCGCGCCGGCAGCCAGCGCCTCGATCAGCAGCAGTTCGCTGACACCCGCCAGCGACCAGAAATCGGGGTCGCTGCGCGCCTTCGCCTCGATCGACCGGCGCGCCTCGGCGATCCGGTCTGCGCCGATCGCGGGCGCCCGCGCCTCCAGGAAGGCGAGGCGCAGTTCGGCGCCGAACGCGTTCATCGCCGGGTAGTAGAGGTTGTCGGCGCCGGCCCGCCGCGCCAGAACCTCCGCCGCGCCGTAGTGGGCGGCCGATTCGGCCAGCGCGGCGCGGGCGCCGTCGGCATCGCCCTGCGATTCCAGCAGCCGGGTGCGCTGCTTGTACGCCGAGCCGAGCAGGCTCTCGCGCTCGGCGCTGGGCTGCAGCGCGACCAGGCTTTTCAGCCGTGAAATGCCCTCGGCGATGTCGCGCGCCGCCGCCTTCGGGTCGGACTGCTTCAGCCCGCGCCGCGCCAGCAGGTTGCCGAGCTGCTCGGCGCTGCGGAACGACGCGCTGCCGTCCGCCGCCTGCAGCGCCCGGCCGTACCAGCGGATCGCCGCGTCCAGTTCGTCGTGGTGCGAATAGGCGAGCCCGAACGCCTCGGCGACGGCGCCTGCGTCGCCCCAGCGCGTGGCGTGCCGTGCCTCCAGCTGGCGGATCCACTCCAGCCGGCGCCGCCGCGCGTCCTTCGCGCCGGGGCCGCTGTCCTTGTACTGGGCGTCGAGCGCTGCCGTCTCGAGCACCAGCGCCAGCGCCGGTGCGGAGACGATCGGCGTGTCCGGCGTCGACCGGCTGTCCGGCGTGGCGTCCGGCGTCAGGCACCAGTCGGGGTCGCCATAGCACTGGTACGCGGCCCAGGTGTTGCCTTCCGGCCGCGCGTCGAAGGCCGCCAGCCGCGCCGCGCCGACCGCGTCGATGAAGCGCTGCCCCGACAGCAGCTGCTGGTAGAAGGTGCGCGCGAAGATCATCGCCGGCCCGTCCTCGACGGCCCAGCCGGCGGCCACCACGCAGCGCACGCCGATGCGGATCAGCTCCTCGGCGACGCTCGCGGCGAAGCTGGCGCGCGAGTAGCCTGGCGCGGCGCTGGCCGGTGTCGACGGATCGTTCTTCGGCGCCTCCGGCGCGATGCCGCCGATGAAGCAGCAGTTGACGAACACCAGGTCCGGCACGGTGCGCATCGCCTGGATCTCGCGCGAGCCGAGCAGCATCCCGCTCGACAGCACCACACCGCCCATGCGGCTGCCGCCTTCGCCTTCGAACAGATCGCCGTGGCCGGCGATGTGCACGATGCGCCACGGCTCCGACAGCAGCGCCTTGATCGTGCTCAGCGCGTCCGGCCCCAGCAGCGCGCTGACGCCGAGCGCGCGCGCCACCGCCTCCGCCTCGCTGCGCGCCGCCGGCAGCGGGCCGAAGCGGTCCGGCGGGCACTGCGGCTCGCCGATCACCAGCATGCCGCCGGCGCTGCCGCTGCCCGCCGGCTGCTCGCGGAACACCTCGGTGCGCAGCTTGCGCAGCAGCTTGGTGCGCACCGCCCACGGGTAGCGCTCGCCGGGATCGTCGGCATTGCCCGGGTCCAGCAGCTCCCACGGGAAGCGCGCGGTGGACGAATCGAGCTGCAGCAGCATCGCGTTCGAGCCGGCGAGGAAGGGCTCGATCTCCAGCGGCACGAGCAGCCGGAACAGGCTGCGGCGGATGCGCGTGTCGGTGCTGTCGCTGTTGGCACCGACGCGCACCAGCTCGTCCACCAGCGCCGTCTGCGCCGACTGGCCGCGCACCTCGCTGCGCGCGCGCTGGGTGTCGAGCGTGAACTCGATCACCGCCTCGCGGTTTCGGTCGAAGCGCTGCACCGCGCTGATGAAGTCGTTGCCGTCGCCGCGGTAGCTGGCGTCCAGCGGCCGGCGCAGCGGTGCGGTGCCGCTGTCGATCGCCGGCGCGACCTGGTACTGGCTCGGGTGCGCGTCGGACAGCGCCGAGAGCGCCTTGTGCGCCTCGGTCGCGCGGTCGAGGTAGAGCTCGACCAGCTCCAGCCGCGTCACCTGCGGCCAGCCGACGCGCTGGAGCTGGTCGTTCGCGTCGTGCACGCCGGCGGCGATCGCCTGCGCCGCGCCGCCCGGCGACACGCCGGTGCCGCCGCTGCCGACCAGCGTGGCCGACAGCTCGAAGCCGGTCGGCCCGCCGGCGCCGCGTTCGCTCTCGCGCTGCGCGAAGGCGATCACCGCCTGGCGCACGCTGCGGCTGAGCCCGCTCATCCGTAGCTCGCCTTCGGGCCCGAGGCCGACGACGACCACCGAATTCGGCCGCGGCATCGCGAGCGGCTGTTCCGGGTCGCTGCGGCTGTTGACGAACACCTGGTGCGAGCCGATGCCCGTCGGGTACAGCCCGGCCTCCAGCGATTCGGCCATCGCGCCGCCGATCAGCCGGTCGACGACGGCCTCGGTGCCGGTCAGCGTGGTCGCCGCGTAGTGGCCGACCATCAGCGGCCCGCCGCAGAACTTCAGGTTGCCGTTCAGTACGCCGACGGCCAGCGCACGGCGGGCGCCGGTGGGCACGGCGCGGCCGCGGTCGGCGGAGGTGAACAGGTCGCTCGCCAGCGAGGGCGGCTCGCTCGGCCGGCGTGCGCGCGACGGCCGGCTCGGCACCAGCGTCGGCCCCGCGGCGGCAGCATCGCCGGCGGAACGCAGCGACGACAGCGGCGGCTGCACCGGCAGCCGCTCGGTGCCGCCGGCCTGCAGCAGCTCGAGGTAGGCGTCGAACGCGCTGCGCTGGCTCGGCAGCTCGCCGTGGGAGACGTCGGTCTTCCAGGTGCGCACGCCGGGCAGCATCGCGCTGTCGAGCGTCACGCGGCCGTCGCCGTCCGAGGCGTCAAGGTATTCGAGCCCGTCCGGGCCCATGCTTATGCCGGCCGGCGTGCGGCGCGCCCGGCCGACCACCAGCAGCAGCTTCGGTGCGTCGCCGCGCAGGTCGTCGATCTGCGCGTCGAGCCGGCGGCGCAGCGCCACCGCCTGGTCGAGCACCGCCTGCGGCGGCGCGCTCCAGTCGTACACCGCGAGCTGGGTCGGGTTGTCGTGCCACATGCGGCGCTCGGCGAGCGCCTTCTTGTCGTCGTCGACGATTTGCTGCCAGCGCGACTCGCGGTCGAGGCCGAGGGCCGGGTCGGTCAGCGCGGCCTGCAACTGCAGGAAGCCCGGCATGCCGGCCATCACTCGGCGCGTGCCCGCGTTGTCGAACAGCCCGCCGAGGGCCGCCAGCGCGTTGCCGAAGGTGTCGTCGCCCGACAGCGTCTGCATCGGCGCCCAGGAGCCGCCGTTCGGCGTGCCCAGCATCAGCAGCCGCGCACCGGCGCGCGACATCAGCCGCTGCCAGACCTCGGGCGCCTCCAGCCGCATCGTGCGCGCCAGCAGGCCGCCCATCGAGTGGGCGACGATGCGCACCGGCTGCTGGCTGCCGTTGCGCGCGTCCAGCGCGTCGGCCACCTTGCGCGCCAGGCGCTTCGCCTCGTCCTCCAGCGGCCGGCGCCAGTCGTAGCCGAACGGGAACACTTCGTGGCTGTCGGCCAGGAACTCGACCAGGTCGTCGTAGACGGCGCCGATCGGCCCGTCGTCGGTGACGCGCTGCGCCTGCGCCGGGTCCCAGGCCAGGTCCTTGAGGCCGTTGACGAAGCGCGTCGCGAGCCAGACGCGCTGGCCGTCGAGCGCCAGGTTGGAGCCGAGGATGCCGGGCAGCACGAACACCGCCGGCCGGTCGGTCGCCGGCAGGCCGCCGCGGGTGGACCGCGAGCGTGCCACCGCGAGGCCGGCGCGCGTGCCGCTGGCGTCTTCGCCGCGCCACGACAGCGGGCCGATCAGCCGGAAGTCGGCCGGGCGTTCGTTCAGCAGCGCGTCGGCGATCGCGTCGACGGTGCGTGCGTTCGCGAAGTAGTTGAAGTGGTTGACCTCGCCTCCGCGGTCGAGCAGGAAGCTCGCGCCTTCGTCGGCGCGCGGCGAGCCGCCGTACATCGAGCGGGTCTGCACGACCAGGTCGTTGTCGGTCCAGTAGAACGCGTCGGACAGCAGCGTCTTCAGCCACGACACCAGCGAGTCGCCTTCCATGTCGCCGGCGACCACGCGCAACTGACCGGGGATGGCCGGCGGCCGGCTGGCGACGCCGGCGGCGTCCAGCCCTTCGCCGTTGAGCCACTTGACCACCGGGCTGTCGGGCGTCATCGCCTCCAGCCCGGGCAGCATCGCCGGGTCGGCGCGGCGGCGTGCCACCTCGGACAGGAAATCGACCAGCTCCGGCGCCACCGGCAGCTTGGCCAGTTCCAGCGCCCACTTCAGCACCGACAGGTAGGCGTCCAGCCGGTTCGATGCCAGCAGCGTGCCGCGCGCCGGGCAGGCGACGCGCACGACGCGCTCGACACGGATGCGGCGTGTCGCCATCGCGTCGGCCAGCGCGGCCAGGTCGGCGCGGTGGCGGCTGTAGTCGCGGCCGTTCGCATCGGCGAACAGCGCCATCTCCGACGGCGCGACGCCGCTGGCGGCGCGCGCCAGCACCTCGGCGACCAGGCCGCCGCGCGAATGCGTCAGCAGGTGCAGGCGCGCGCCCTCGGGCAGCGCGTTCACCAGCGTCAGCGCGTTCGCGATCGGGCTCTCGCCGAGCGTCGGGTGGTCGAGCGCGTAGATGCGCCCGCCGTAGCCGTCGAACAGGCGCTGCACCGTCGGCGCGTGCAGCGTCCACAGCTTCGTGAAGGTGTTGGTGGTGTCGACGAAGGTGCCGTGCAGCAGCACCAACATCGGCTCGCCGCCGGGTGCCGCCGGCACGCTGTCCAGCCGCCGGCCGGAGTCCTTCAGCGGCGCCAGTTCGTCGGCCGAGAGCCGGTAGACGCCGGCATCGACCTTGCCGTCCACCTTGCGGGTGATCGCCGAGGTGGCGATGTCGGCGGCGTCGCCCGTGCCCACGCCGGTCAGCACCTCGACGGCCGACAGCAGCACGCGGCCGAGCCAGCCGCGGGTGGCGACGGCATCGGTGCCGCCTTCGAGGCCGGGCCAGCCGAGCTCGGCCGGCACCGCGACGTCGCCGCCCGCGTCGCCGTCGCCGCCCGCGCCTGCGCTGCGCGTGGCCCCGGTCGCCTGCGAGCGCATCAGGTCGCGCGCGGTCTCCGGGTGCAGGTACAGCGTCGGGCCGTTGGCGATGGTCAGCGCCACCACGTCCTCGCCGACCCGCGCCGTCACGCGCACCGTGTCGCCCGCGCCGCGCCGTGCGCCCACCTGCACGCTCTGCCGGCGCTGGCCGCGCACCGGCGGCAGCGCGGATGCGCGGTCCTGGCCCGGAACGATGAACGTGATCTCGTTGGTCATGACTGCCCCTGGTGCGATGACTCCATCGCCCGTTCCCCCGAGGGGAAGCGGGCCCGCCGGGCCGGCGTGCCGGGCTCCGCGGGGTCGCGAGCATGGCCGCAAACGCGATGCCGATCAAGCAGAATGCCGCGCCGCCATCCATCATGCGTACGCCCGCCCCGCCACCGCCGCTCGACCAGATCCCGCCCGAGATCGCGTGCGTGGGCGACTACGAGGCCCCGGCGCGCGAGCGCCTCGGCGAGGCGGCCTGGGCCTACCTGTGCGGCGGCGCGGCCGACGAGCTGACGCTGCGCGACAACCGCGAGGCCTTCCGCCGCCTGCGGCTGAACAACCGGGTGCTCGCCGACCTGGCCGGCGGGCACACCCGGCTCGAGCTGTTCGGCGACCGCTTCGAGCACCCGGTGCTGATCGCGCCGGTGGCGCACCAGGCGCTGGCACACGCCGCTGTGGTTCCAGCTCTACGTGCAGCCCGATCGCGGCATCACGCGCGAGCTGGTGGCGCGGGCGCAGGCGGCCGGCTATCGCGCGATCGTGATCACCGTCGATGCGCCGGTGCATGGGCCGCGCAACCGCGAGCAGCGCAGCGGCTTCGTGCTGCCAGCCGGGCTGGGCTCGGCCAACCTGCGCGACAAGCCGGCGCAGGCCGCCGCGCAGACGATGCGCGTCGGCCAGGGCTCGCTGTTCGACGGCCCGCTGCTGGCCCAGGCGCCGACCTGGGCCGACATCGAGGCGCTGCGGGCGGCGACGCCGCTGCCGCTGCTGCTCAAGGGCATCACCTCGGTGGCCGACGCGCGGCGCGCGGCGGATGCGGGCGTCGGCGGCATCGTCGTCTCGAACCACGGCGGGCGCACGCTCGACACGCTGCCGGCGACGATCGACGCGCTGCCGCCGATCGCCGATGCGGTCGGCGACCGGCTGACGCTGCTGCTGGACGGCGGCATCCGCCGCGGCACCGACGTGCTGAAGGCGCTCGCGCTCGGCGCCCGCGCGGTGCTGGTCGGCCGGCCGATCGTGCAGGCGCTGGCCGCCGCCGGCGCGCTGGGCGTTGCCCATGTGCTGCACCTGCTGCGCAGCGAACTGGAGATCGCGATGACGCTGACCGGCTGCCGCACGCTGGCGGACATCGACGCCTCGGTGCTGTGGCGGCCGGCGTCGGGGGCTGACCGGGGTAACGCGGGAGCGTGATCCGGGCGCCTTCGGGACGCCGGGCGCAAGCCGCCGCGCGTCAGCGCTTCGCCTCGGGCACCTTGTCGACGCGCTCGAAGCTGCGCGGGTCGAAGAAGGCCTCGACGCGCTCGCCGGCCGCGTCGAAGGCGTAGACCTCGTAGCAGGCGTTGGTGGTCTTGACGCGGCGCACCTTCCAGCCTTCGGCGGCCAGCTTGCGCTGCAACTCCATCTGCGGGCGCCAGGCTTCCGGCGGGCCGGAGTCGCAGCGGGTGTCGCCATGGGCGTGGGCGCCGCCGGCGGCGAGCAGGGTCAGGGCGATCGTGGTCGCGGCGGTGAGGGTCGGGTGGCGCATCGTGGAGGGTCCGGTTTCGCGGGCGACGGTGTCGTGGACGCGGTCGTGGGGTGGGCTGGCGCTGGGGCTGGCGTCAGGGCTGGAGTCAGGGCTGGAGTCAGGGCCGGCGTGGGGTGGGTGACCAGTCACACCTCCGCCCACATCCGCAGCAGGTTGTGGTACGTCCCGGTGAGGCCGATCACGGCCGGGTCGGCGTCGCCGAGGGTGCTGCGCAGCCGCAGCAGGTGGCCGTCCAGGTCGAACAGCAGCCGGCGCTGCTCCTCGGCGCGCACCATGCTGTGCACCCAGAAGAACGCGGCGATGCGCGCGCCGCGCGTCACCGGCTCGACGCGGTGCACCCGCGTGGCGGGGTAGATCACCAGGTCGCCGCGGGCGTGGCGGGCGCGGCGCCAGCCGCCGGCGTCCTCGATCACCAGTTCGCCGCCGTCGTAGTCGGCCGGGTCGCTGAGGAACAGCGTGCACGACAGGTCGCTGCGCATCCGCCCGGCGGCGCCGGGCAGGTGCCGCACCGCGGCATCGACGTGGTCGCCGAAGGTGTTGGCGGCGCCGGCGTAGCGGTTGAACATCGGCGGCGACACGCGCGCCGGCAGCGTCGCCGACAGGAAGGTCGGGTTGCGCTCGAGCGCCTGCAGCACGCGCGCCTGCAAGGCACGCGTCGCCGGCGCGTCCTCGGCGAGCTGCTGGTTGTTCTTCGCCGCCGCCGCCTGCGCGCCGGCGGTGCCGCGGCCGTCGACCCAGTCGGCTCCGGCGAGCAGGCGTTCGATCTCGCGCAGGTCGTCGGCGCCGAGCAGGGCGGGGAGGTGCAGCAACATCGGCGGTGCGTCCGTGGCCGGCGTCAGTAGGTCATGCCGACGGTCAGCTTGACCGCGCGGCCCGCGCCCAGCGTGGTGAAGCCGCGGTACAGCTCCGACGCGTACAGCTTGTCGCCGATGTTGGACACGTTGACCTGCGCGTACAGGTCGGGCGTGAAGCGGTATTCGACCAGTGCGTCGGCGATCACGTAGCCGGGCGCCTTGGCGCCGCGCGTCGGCGACGCGCCGTTGATCGAATAGTTCTCCGACGAGCCGGTCAGCCCCGCGCCCACGCGCAGCGCCGGCGTGAGCTGGTACGTGACCCAGGCGCTGCCGCTGGACTTCGGCAGCAGCCCGAACGGCTGGCCGACGGTGTTCAGCGCGGCGCTGCCGGCCTGGTCGATCTTCGACACCGGCACGTAGGCGTAGGAGAAGTAGACCTCGGTCTGCGGCGTCGGCCGGCCGGACAACTCCAGCTCCACGCCGGCCGAGTGGCGCTTGCCGGACAGCAGGTAGGCGTCGCCGGCGAAATCGGCGTCGGTCGTGCGCTCGTTGTACTTCTCGGTGCGGAACACCGCGATGCGGGTCGAGAACTGGCCGTCGAACCAGTCGTGCTTGGCGCCGAGCTCGACGTTGCGGCTCTTCTCGGGCGGCGTGGCGGCATTGCGCGCGATCGCCGCCGCCTGGGCCGCCGCGCCGGCCGCGGCGCCGACGGCGCTGGCGAACTGGTAGGTGTCGCCCGAGGTGTTGAACGAGGTGCCGTAGGACAGGTGGTAGGAGCTGGCCGGCGTCGGCTGGAACAGCACGCCCAGGCGATGGCTGAACACCGAGGCGGACATCGTCGCGCTGGCGGTGCCGCCCGCCAGCACGGTGTCGAAGTGGCCGCGCACCGCGTCCCAGCGCAGGCCGCCGAGCAGCTTCCAGTGCGGCAGCACCTGCACCAGGTCCTGCACGTAGGCGCCGACGGCGTTCGAGCGGTAGCCGCTGCTGGGCGCCCATTCCGGGTTGACGGCGCTGCGGTAGCCGTCGTCCGGGTTGCCGATCGTGCCGCTGCCCTTGGCGAAGTTGGCGGCGACGTTCGACGAGGTGAAGCGGTCGGCCGTCTCGTGCGCCGCGTCGACGCCGGCGAGCAGCGCGTGCGACACGCCGAAGGCGTCGAATGCGCGGCTGAAGTCGCTCTGCAGGTAGGTGCCGCGGTAGCGGTCGTGGCGTGGCGTCAGGCCGACGCGGGTGAACGTGGTCTCGGGGCCGAAGTTGCTCGCGTCGGTGCCGGGGGCGAGCCGGAAGGTGGAGTTCCACTGGGCGCGCTCGAAGACGCCGCTGCGCACCTGCGTCGTCAGCTCCGAGTTCTCGCCGAAGCGGTGCACGTGGCGCAGCGAGGCGTAGGTGGCCGAGCCGTCCTGGAAGTCGCTGGCGGCGCCGCGGAAATCCGACGGGTCCACGCCGCCCAGCCACAGCACCGCGTACGGGCTGTTGTTCATCGGCGTGTTGTTGACGTTCAGGTGGAACAGGCCGACGGTGAACTCGTCCGCGCTGCCGATGCCCCAGCTGTAGCTCGGCGCGATGCCGTTCTTCTCGATCTTCGCGCCGCCGTTGCCGGCCTTCGTCGCCATCGCGTTGATGCGCAGCGCCGACTGTTCGCCCAGGCGCTGGTTGAAGTCGACCGTGCCGCGCAGGTAGTTGCCGGTGCCGGCGGTCAGCACGACCTCGCTCACGTCCGCCAGCATCGGCTTCTTCATCACCTGGTTGACGACGCCGCCGGTCGAGCCGCGGCCGAACAGCATCGACGCCGAGCCGCGCAGCACCTCGATGCGGTCGTAGTTGAAGGCGTCGCGGTCGTACATCGACGGGTCCTTCATGCCGTCGATCAGCAGGTCGCCGACCTGCGCCACCGAGAAGCCGCGGATGAAGGTGTCCTGCATCGTGCCGTTCTCGGCCGCCGAGAAGGTGACGCCGGCGGTCAGCCGCAGCGCCTGGTTCAGCGTGTCGATCTTGCGGTCGTCGATCAGCTTCTCGGTGACGACGCTCAGCGACTGCGGGATGTCGCGGATCTCCTGGTGGCCCTTGCCGATCGTCGTGGTGGTCGCGCGGACCTGGTGGCGGTCCTCGGAGACGAGCTTGGCGCGGATCTCGACGTCGGGGAGTTGCAGCGCGGCGACCGCGACGGCCGGCGCCTGCGCCGGCGCGCTGGCGGCTGGCGTGGCCGGCTTTGCCGCCGCCTGCGGCGACGGCTGCGCGGCGGTCTGCGCCAGCGACAGCGTCGCGACGCCGAAGCCGGCGGCGCGGGCGCCGAGCGGCGCCAGCCGGGACGACGGGAAGGGCGCGCGGTGCGTGGCCGCAGAGGTTGGTGCGGGGCCGCTCGCGGACACGGCCGACGGGGCCGCGAAGGTGGCCGAGGAGGTCGGCGAGGCGGGGGCGGATGCGGCGGTGGCGGCAAGCGAAGCGCGCGCAGGGGCGCGCCGGCGGAAGGCGTGGGTCATCGTGGGCTCGGCGGGGGTGGCTGGATGG
>JBGAMJ010000009.1:0-76877 GCA_044223035.1 Piscinibacter sp. | reverse complement strand
TGATCGCCAACGCGGCGCAGTTGCTGTCGAACCTGTCGAGCTTCGTCGGCGTGGTCACCGCGCCGCGCAAGGCGAGCGTGTTCCACCACATCGAATTCATGCGCCTGGGCGAGCGGCGCGTGCTGCTGATCCTGGTGGCGCCGGACGGCGACGTGCAGAACCGCGTGATCTTCACCGCCCAGGACTACCACCAGAGCCAGCTCACCGAGGCGAGCAACTACCTGACCGCGCACTACGCCGGCCGCACGATCGAGGAGGTGCGCGAGCGCCTGCGCACCGAGGTCGACGTGCTGCGCGGCGAGATCGCCGCGCTGATGCAGGCCGCCGTCGACGCCGGCAGCGAGGCGATCGCCGACAGCCAGGACCAGGTCGTGATCTCCGGTGAGCGCAACCTGCTGACGGTGCAGGATTTCACCGGTGACCTGGGCTCGCTGCGCAAGCTGTTCGACCTGTTCGAGCACAAGACGCAGCTGATGCGCCTGCTCGAGGTCAGCAGCCGCGCCGAAGGCGTGCGCATCTACATCGGCGGCGAGAGCCGGGTGGTGCCGTTCGAGGAGCTGTCTGTCGTGTCGGCGCCCTACGAGGTCGACGGGCAGGTCGTCGGCACGCTCGGCGTGATCGGCCCGACCCGCATGGCCTACGACCGCATGATCCAGATCGTCGACATCACCTCGCGCCTCGTGACCAACGCGCTGAGCAGCAAGTGACGCTGCCTACAATCCCGCGCCACGGGCCGTTAGCTCAGTTGGTTAGAGCAGAGGACTCATAATCCTTTGGTCGTTGGTTCAAGTCCAACACGGCCTACCAAACAAGGCTCCGCACGGGGCCATAAATGACGAAAGCTCCAAGTAAATCAACGACTTGGAGCTTTTTTCATGTCCGCATGGGGCCGGGTAACGCGGCTTGCATCCGCGTCCCGACCGGGTAACATTCCGGGTAACAGGCCGGATGTGGCCTCAAGCGGTGGAAAGTTACCCGGTATGGCTGCAACCGACATCCTCTCCGACAAGGCGATCAAGGCCGCGCTCAAGGCGGCCGGCGCGGCGGGCAAGCCCAAGCGCGTCAGCGATGGCGGCGGGCTGGTGCTGGAGGCGCGCCCGACCGGCGCGGGGTGGTGGCGGTTGCGCTACTGGATCGACGGGCGCGAGGGCATGCTGAGCCTCGGCACCTACCCCGATGTGCCCCTGAAGCTGGCTCGCGAACGCCGCGACGAAGCCCGGGCATTGGTGGCTGCCGGCACCGACCCGAGCGAGGCCCGCAAGGCGGCCAAGGCCGCCCAGGCGCAGAAGGCCGAGGCGGCGCGGCTGGTTGCCGCCGGCCTGCCCGGTCCGGGGTCATTCGAGCATGTGGCGCGTTCGTGGCACGCGCACATGTCGCCGAGCTGGTCCGCCGGCCATGCCGCCAAGGTGATGGCGCTGCTGGTCAACGACCTGTTCCCGTACATCGGCGCGCAGCCGCTGGCCGCACTGACGGCGCCCGAGCTGCTGAAGCACGCTCGGCGCATCGAGGCCCGCGGCGCCGTCGAAACCGCATACCGCGCGCTGAAGGCGGCCGGCGCGGTGTTCCGCTACGGAGTGCAGCACGGCCACTGCGACAGCGACCCGACGCGCGACCTGAAGGGCGCCATCATCCTGCCGGTGCCCGAGCATCGGGCCGCCGTCACCGATCCGGCGAAGCTGGGCGAGTTGCTGCGGGCGATCGACGCCTATCAGGGTACGCCGGTTGTCCGTGCCGCCCTGGCGCTGGCGCCGTTGGTGTTCCTGCGGCCCGGCGAACTGCGCAAGGCAGAGTGGGCCGAGTTCGACCTCGATGGCGCGGTCTGGACGATCCCGGCCGAGCGGATGAAGGGGCGCCTGAAGGCGAAGCAGAACGGGCCGGATCACATGGTTCCCCTGGCGCCCCGGGCGGTGGCGATCCTGCGCGACCTGCAGCCGCTGACGGGCGCCGGGCGCTACGTGTTCCCGAACCCGCTGACGCCCGATCGACCGCTTTCCGACAACGGCGTGTTGTCCGCGCTGCGCCGCATGGGCTTCGGCAAGGATGAGATGACCGGGCACGGGTTCCGAGCGACGGCGCGCACGATCGCGGCCGAGCGGCTCGGCATTGCGCCGGAGGTGATCGAGGCGCAACTCGCGCACCGCGTGCCGGACGCCTTGGGCCGGGCCTACAACCGCACGCTGTTCCTGGCGCAGCGCCGCGAGTTGATGACGAAGTGGGGCGACTACCTCGATCTGTTGCGCGGGGGTGGTCAAGTGATTCAGATCCTCGCCGCGTAACGAACGGGGCTGGCGTTCGGACGTACGACGAACTTGCCGAAAGGGCGTGTGATCACGTGACGCCCCTGGCCAAACAAGAAGAATGGAGGAGGTACTACATGGCTAGATCAAAGCAGGCCCCTGGGGGCAACGGCCCGACTGCAACCGAACCGAGTGGCGAGCCTGGCAACACGGGTGCAGGCCCGGGAGCTTCCGCAGCGCGATCCGAATACGGTACGCAGGACTACCAACTGTTGCCCGACTTCGGCCTTCGGCACTACAGCTTCCCGGATGCCGCGCTGTTGGCGGCAGTCGACATGTTCTTATCAGGCGAGGTTCGAGGTATTGGAATTGAGCCGGACTACTACGATGTCGACGCTGAGAAAGTTCGACGAGCGTTGCGGCCCCTTCGCGAGAAGCTGCTCGCGGCACTGGTTCGATCGCTTGAAGCGCGTCAGCTCGAGGCCATCGTGTTGCGGCGGAATCTGGACGATGGGAAGCCCGTGCCGGCACACTGTTTCATAGATATCAAAAGTCTCGTTGAATGGCTCGAGGTCTATGGGTACTCACGCGGTGACTTCATCGCGGAAATTCAGCAGTCGACGATGGAGTCGCCGTGGAAGGTGGCATCGGAAGTTGCAGAGGATCGTGCGCAGCTTCGGTATGGATCGCGCTTCATCAGCCGCAGGAGTCGCACGTTTCCCGTCGATGAAGATGACGCCCTTGCATCGATCGTCGATTTGCGCCGCGAACTAGATGCCGTCCGCCTGCATGTTGCCCAGTTGGAGCAGGAGAAGGCGGCAGGTCGTGGACGCGGAGATGGGCTCGCCACGCGGCAACGGCGAACGCTGTTGACCGTGATCGCCGCGCTTTGTCGGAAGGCGCGCATTGACCCCATGGGTCGAGGTGCCGCCGTTACGATCGCGGCGGCGACCGCCGAGTTGGGGGTGCCTGTCAGTGATGACTCGATACGCGCCATCCTGCAAGACATCCCCGATGCAATTGAAAGTCGGACTCGCTGAGTGGACGTGTGGCTGAGCCTGGACGAGCAGCAGCGTGAACAGCAAGATGACATGTCGCGGAAGTTGCGGCTGGAAGTCGTCGGGGACAGACAGGCCGACTGGGCGCCGATGACCTGACTGGATTCCCGAGTTCGGGTTTGTCAGTCCCGAATTCGGCCACCTGAGCTACTTGCTCGAATGCAATGGCCTCACGCAACTACGCCTGAGGCCAAAAGTGACCGCAAAGACAGTACACAAACCCGCAGCCCGCCCGCTGCCTGCCGAACTGGCGGACGTGGCGTTCCTTGACATCGGCGACGTGTGCGCGGCGGTGCGCATGTCGGCCAGCTGGGTGCATGACGAGGTGCGCGAGCGGCGGTTCCCGCAGCCCATGCGATTCGGCGCCCGGTGCACCCGATGGCGTTCGGCTGACATCCGCACCTGGCTGGTCGAGCGGGCGGCGATGGCCGCTGCCGACAACCGCGCCACCGAGCTCGTGACCGCGAGGGCGAAGAAGGCGAGCGCGGCGGCGCGGGTCAAGCGCGCGGCGGCTGCCATGCCTGCCGGCAAGTGAGGTGGTGCCGCCGTGTCGCACGACCTCTACGCCCCAGGGGGTGGCCCGACCCTGCCCACAAGCGACGAGGGGCCGACCGTTGCAGCGGTCGGCCCCCAGGAAAGCAAGCGAGACATCACGCGAGATTTTCAAGGAGCGCCCGGCGCCGCGCAAGCGACGTGGATGATCAACGGCGACGAGAAGGCGGCGCAGTGCCTGGCCCGCTCACCAGCCCGGCAGGCCGACCCCGCCGAGCCGATGCCGAGCGTGCCCATCCTTCTCGGCCTGGCGTCACGCGGCTTGTTGCGCGCGATCGGGAAGACGCTGGGGGTACGCCGTGGATGACCCAGTGCAAGCCTTCCGGGAGGCGATCCTGGCCGAGCTGGGGCGTGCGCCCGCGGTGATCGAGCCCGGCCGGTTCCATCGCTTCGCCACCAGCGATCGCCGTTCCGACGATGCCGGCTGGTGCAAGATGTTCTACGGCTTGCGCCATGGCGTGTTCGGCTGCCATCGGCAGGGCATCAGCCGAGCATGGAGCTCGGCCATCGCGGTGGGCGTGACCCGAGCGCAGTGCGCCGCGCTGGCGCGCCAGCAGATGGCCGCCGCGGTGGAACATGATGCTCTGCGGCGCCGGCAGTGGGCATGGAACGCGCGGCGTATCGCCGAGGTGTGGGCGCAGTGCGTGCGGTTGACGCCGGGCGACCCGGTGATGCGGTACCTGAAGCGGCGCGGCTTCGACGGCGTGTGGCCGCTGCCCGAGGTGCTCAGGTTGCATCGCGCGCTCCCCTATCGGCACGGGGCCGACGAGCTGGGCAAGTTCCCGGCGATGGTCGCTCCGGTCGTTGCGCCCGACGGCTGCACCGTAGCCCTTCATCGGACCTACCTGACACCGGACGGCCGCAAGGCGAACGTACCCAACCCGAAGAAGCTGACCGGCGCTGCCGGGCTGCTGGCCGGCGCCTGCATCCCGCTGCACAAGCCCTCGCGCGGCAGCATCGGCGTCGCTGAAGGGATCGAGACGGCGCTGGCCGCCCGGTGCGCCTCAGGGATCCCGACCGTGGCGAGCTACTGCGCCAGCAACCTGGCCACGTGGCAATGGCCGGTGGACGTGCGGCGCCTCGTGATCTTCGCTGACGCCGACGCCGCCGGGCGGGATGCGGCAGAAGCGCTGAGTGGCCGGGCGATGGCAGCGCGCCTGCGCTGTGATGTGCTGACGCCAAGTGCCGAAGGTGCCGACTGGTGCGATGCCTGGGCCGACGCCCTGCGGGCCGGCGCGGTGGGTGCGACATGAGCGCGGCGACGCAAGACGTGGCGCGCGCACGGGCCGCCGGCGCGATGTCGATCGACGGGCCCGAACCGCTCCCACCGGAACTGCTGCCCGTGGAACCCTTCCCGCTGGCCGCGCTACCCGGCGCATTCGCCCCGTGGGTTTGCGACGTGGCCGAGCGCATGAATTGCCCACCTGACTTCGTGGCGGTGCCGCTGCTGGTGGCCGGCGCATCGCTGGTGGCGCGCCATGTCGGCATTCGCCCGCAGCGGCGCACGGACTGGATCGAGCGGTGCAACCTGTGGGCGATGATCGTCGGCCGGCCCGGCATCATGAAGTCCCCCGCCATGTCGCAGGCCCTGGCGCCGATGGATCGGCTGGAGGCGCGCGCCGCGGAGGTGTTCAACGCCGAGTCCGCGCAGCGTCGGGCTGAGGCGATAGCCGCGAAGCTGCGCACCGAGGCGAACGTGAACGCCGCGCGAAAGACGCTGGCGAAGAACCACGATGCCGACGTGGCCGAACTGCTGGCGGCCGCGGCTGATCTTGCCGATCCGATCCGGCGTCGCTACGTGATCAACGACCTGACCTACGAGAAGCTCGGCGAAATCCTTGCGGCGAACCCCGACGGTGTGTTGTCGGTGCGCGATGAAATGCGTGGGCTCTTCCTGAGCCTCGCGCGCGAGGAAGCCGCGCCGGCCCGGGCCTTCTACCTGCAGGCCTGGAGCGGGGGCCGATACACCTTCGATCGCATCGGGCGTGGGACGGTGACGGTCGAAGATGCACGCCTGTCCATCATCGGCGGCATCCAGCCCGGCCCGCTGTCTGAACTGGTGCGGCAGGCCCGGCATGGCGTGGCCGACGACGGGATGATCGAGCGCTTCCTGATCGCCTGGCCCGATGCGCCGGGCGTGTGGCACGAGGTGGACCGCTTTCCCGACACGGCCGGCAAACGCCTCGCATGGGAAACCTTCGAGCGACTGGACGGCATCACGGCCAGCGCGTTGGGCGCCGAGCGCGAGAACGACATGCGCGGCGACCCCTGCGGCTTGCCCTACCTCCGGTTCGATGACGAGGCGCGGGAGGCCTTCGGCGAATGGCGGAGCGAGTTCGAGCGCCGCATTCGCGCGGCCGAGGGCGAGGGCCTGGAGGGGGCGCTGTCGAAGTTCCGCCACCACGTCCCGGCCCTCGCGCTGGCCTTGCACGTGATCGACGGCGGCACCGGTCCGGTGGCCTTGCCCGCGACACTGCGAGCACTGGCTCTGGCAGAGTTCTTCGAGAGCCACGCGAAACGCCTGCACAGCAGCGGGCGGCGAATGACCGTGAAGGCGGCGCGCACGATCATCGACAAGGCCCGCGCTGGCGCGTTGCCAAGGGCGTTCACGGCGCGTGACGTGTACCGCAACCAGTGGGCTGGGCTGAGCGACCGTGCGGCAGTGGCAGATGCCATGGATCTGCTGGCGGCGCATGGGTGGCTGAGCGAGACCACGATCGAAACGGGCGGCCGACCGACCGTGGTCTACGACCTGACCGAGGGGGCGCGCCGTGGGTAAGTGGGCCGCGAGATTGGCCGCGCAGGTGGCTGCACACGACCGCGCGCGCACTGACGGAACTGACGGAACTGACAAAAGGGAGGTTCTGTCAGTTCTGGCAGTGACCCCGAAGGGGGGTGCGTTTGATTTTGTGGCGCTGCGGGGGCCGGTCACGGAGACGGCCAAGGCGCCCGAAACCGTCGGGCCGATCGACGTGACGCGGTTCGACGCCGACCACCGCGCGTTCCGCGACCGACGGGCGCGGCTGCTCCGCTCGGGGTGGGCGGAGTCCGACGCCGAGACGGTGGCGGCGCGCTTGACGACGCGCGACCGCGAGCGCGACGAGCGCGTGAGCTGTGTCGAGTGTGGTCACTACCGGCCGGGCCGCTGCGGCAATCATCGGCACGCCGGCTTGAACGCGTCGGAGGTGGGCCGTGACCTCGCGTCGATGCTCCAGCGGTGCCCGGGGTTTCGACCTGCGCGTTGATGGGATGGCGACGAAGGCGAGCACGGTGGCGGCGTGCGGGCAAGCCGGCCACGACGCCGCGCCTGGCGAGCAATGGTCGGCGGTACCCGCAGCGTCATGACGCGGCGCGTGGTTGCCAGGACGGTTGCCAAGGCGGTGGTTGCCAACGCGGTTGCCAAGCAATCGGTTGCCAGGCCGGTTGCCAAGGTAGTTGCCCCGGTCGACACCCTGGCGACGACAGCCCGCCCGCTCGCGCGCGGCGTGGGCTGCCCTGGCTCCTATCATTCGTCGTCGCGCGGCGACCGTGTGCGCGGCCCGCCGTGCCGGGCTGTCCGTCGCGCGTTTTCCGTCCGGGGCGCTCGTCGTCCCAACCCCGCCCAGCAGATCGATGCTGCGCACCTTCAACCGGTTCCCATGCTCGAAGACCTCAAGAAGACCCTCTGGGCCACGGCCGACAAGCTGCGCGCCAACGTGGACGCCGCGGAGTACAAGCACCTTGTGCTCGGCCTGATCTTCGTCAAGTACATCTCCGACGCCTTCCAGGGCAAGCGCGCCGAGCTGGCGCGCCGCTTCGCCGATCCGGCCGACGAATACCACCTGCACGATGCCGACGAGGCGACGCGCCGCGCCGAGCTGGAGGACCGCGACTACTACCGCGAGGCCAACGTCTTCTGGGTGCCCGAGGCCGCCCGCTGGGAGGCGCTGCGTGCCGCCGCCAAGCAGCCCGACATCGGCAAGCGCATCGACGACGCGCTGACCCTGATCGAGGCCGAGAACCCGAAGCTCAAGGGCATCCTCGACAAGCGCTTCGCCCGTGCCCAGTTGCCCGACGGCAAGCTCGGCGAGCTGGTGGACCTGATCTCCACCATCGGCTTCGGCGCCACCGCCAGCGAGGCTCGCGACGTGCTGGGCCAGGTCTACGAATACTTCCTGGGCATGTTCGCCAGCGCCGAGGGCAAGCGCGGCGGCCAGTTCTACACGCCGCGCAGCATCGTCCGGACGCTCGTGGCCGTGCTGGCGCCGCACCACGGCAAGGTGTACGACCCCTGCTGCGGCTCGGGCGGCATGTTCGTGCAGAGCGAGGAGTTCATCGAGGCCCACGGCGGCAGGCTGGGCGACGTGGCCATCTTCGGCCAGGAGGCCAACCCCACCACCTGGCGGCTGGCGGCGATGAACCTGGCGATCCGCGGCATCGACTTCAACCTGGGCCGCGAGCCGGCCGACACCTTCACGCGCAACCAGTTCCCCGACCTGCGGGCCGACTTCATTCTGGCCAACCCGCCGTTCAACGTCAGCGACTGGTGGCACGCCAGCCTGACCGGCGATGCGCGCTGGGTGTATGGCGACCCGCCCCAGGGCAACGCCAACTACGCCTGGCTGCAGCACATGCTGCACCACCTGAAGCCCGGCGGCCGCGCCGGCATCGTGCTGGCCAACGGCAGCATGAGCTCCAGCCAGAACAACGAAGGCCAGATCCGCGCCGCGATGGTGGAGGCCGACGTGGTCGAGGTGATGATTGCGCTGCCCGGGCAGCTCTTTTTCAACACGCAGATCCCGGCCTGCCTGTGGTTCCTGGCGCGCGGCAAGCGCCTGCGGCGCGGCGAGGTGCTGTTCATCGATGCGCGCAGGCTGGCCACGATGATCAGCCGGGTGCAATGCGAGCTGGCCGACACGGTGATCGACCGCATCGCCGGCACGGTGGCGGCGTGGCGGGGCGATGCCGCGGCGGGTGGCTACGCCGACGTGGCGGGCTACTGCCGCAGCGTGAAGCTGGCCGAGATCGCCGAGCACGGGCATGTGCTGACGCCGGGGCGGTACGTGGGCGCCGAGGCGGTGGAGGATGACGACGACGGCTTCGAGGCGAAGATGCAAGTGCTGACGGAGAAGCTGGGGGAGCAGATGGCGAAGGGGGCGGAGCTGGATGCGGCGATTCGGCAGAAGCTGGCGAGGCTCGGTTATGAGTTCTGATTGGCCTCGCGCGAAGGTCGGTGACTTGCAGGCGGCAGGGGTCCTGCTTGTCGAAGATGGCAACCACGGCGAGAACCGTCCGAGGTCCGAGGAATTCGGTACGTCAGGCACATGCTTCATTCGGGCTGCGGATATGTCGGACGGGCGAGTCTTGTTTGACTCAGCAGAGTGCATCAACTCTGTGGCGCGTACCCGTATCCGAAAGGGAATCGGGCAGCCTGGCGATGTCCTTCTGTCGCATAAGGGCACAGTTGGAAAGGTCGCCTTGGTGCCAGGCGATTGCCCAGAGTTTGTGTGCTCTCCCCAGACGACGTTCTGGCGCGTGCTCGATCATGCTGTTCTTGATCGAGGCTATCTGTTTGCGTACTTGCAGAGTCGAGACTTCAAGGACCAGCTAGCGTCTCGCAAGGGTGAGACGGACATGGCTGACTACGTGAGCCTGACGGCCCAGAGGCAGTTGACTGTTCCGCTGCCTGCCTTGGAGGTGCAGAAGTCGATCGGCAGCTACGAGAAGGCACTATTCGACCGCATTGCCCTCCTGCGCGAAACCAATGCCACCCTCGAAGCCATCACGCAGGCACTGTTCAAGTCGTGGTTCGTCGACTTCGATCCCGTTCGCGCCAAGAGCCAAGGCCTGCCGCCGGCCGGCATGGACGAAGCCACGGCGGCCTTGTTTCCGGATGGGTTCGAGGCGTCCACGCTTGGGCCGGTGCCCCGGGACTGGCGCGTGGGTGCAGTGAGCGACTACGCGCGAATGCATCGCGGCTCGGTAAGCCCCGGTGCAAACGCGGACGCGGTATTCGAGCACTTCAGCCTTCCGGCCTTTGACTCGGGACAGATGCCTGTTCGAGAGAAAGGTGCAGAGATTAAGAGCAACAAGACACCAGTCACGCCGAACGCGGTGCTGCTGTCGAAGTTGAATCCGCACATCCCGCGTGTGTGGCTCCCGGTCGATCCGGGTGCGCATGCTGTCTGCTCGACGGAGTTTCTGGTGTTCATTCCAGCGGCTGGAGCGTCTAGAGAGTTTGTCTACTGCAGCTTCACAGCGTCGGCATTTCAGGCGAGGCTGCGCCAGCTTGTCACTGGGACTTCCAACAGTCACCAGCGTGTCAAGCCGAATGGCGTTCTCGAATCGAGCGCCGTTGTGCCGCCGCCGCCTCTACTGGAGACCTTTGCGTCGGTGACCCGGCCCATCCTCGCAGAGGTTGGCAAGAACAGGCTCCAGAGCCAAACCTTAGCCACCCTCCGCGACACCCTGCTCCCCCGCCTGATCTCCGGCCAACTGCGCCTGCCCGAGGCCATCGCCGAAGTAGAGGATGTCGCCTGATGTCGGCGCCCGACGCCGCCGACATCCATCGTCTGCTGGATCGGCTGGACCGGTGCATCGCCGACGATCTGGAAAGCGAGTACCTCGACTTCAAGCCTTGGCAGGGGCCCAAGGAAGACTTGAAGCTCGCCTGCGAGTACGCGGCCTGCTTTGCCAACGCCGGCGGCGGCGTGATGGTGTTCGGCGTGGCGGACAAGGTGCGCGGCCGCGCCCAGGCGATCCACGGCGTGCGGGGCCACGACCTCGACGTGTTCCGCCGCGGCATCGTCGACGGCACGCGACCGGGCGTGTTCGCCGAGGTGTTCGAGCTCGACGTGCGCGAGGGCACCGGCAAGCTGCTGGTGGTGCGGGTGCCCGAAGGCGACTGCAAGCCCTATGGCACGGCGGCGGGACTGTTCAAGCAGCGCGTCGGCAAGAACTGCATGCCGCTGGACCCGGTGAGCTTCCAGCGGGCCCAGGTGCGCAGCGCGGCGGTGGACTGGAGCGGCGCTGCGGCCGTGGGGGTGACGCTGCAGGACCTGGACCCATTGCAGATCGAGCGCGCGCGGCAGGTGCTGCGCAGCAAGGCGCCGGCGTCCGGGCTGCTGGAGCTGCCGGATCCGGACTTTCTCAGCGGCCTGGAGGCGATGCGCGAGGGCCAGGTCACGCACACCGGCCTGCTGCTGTTCGCGCGGCGCGAGGTGCTGGTGCAGCGCTGCCCGCAGGCGCAGTTCCACTACGTGCTGCACGACGGCGAGACCCGCGTGGCGCGCAACGACATCGACCGCCTGCCGCTGCTGGAGGCGGTGGACCGCATGGAGCAGGTCTTCACCGGGCCGCTGAATCCGGAGAAGGAGATCGAGCTGGGGCTGTTCAAGCTGCGCATCCCGCAGTTCCCGGTGGAGGGGGTGCGCGAGGCCGTGCTCAACGCGCTGACCCACCGTGACTACCTGAACCCGGGCGAAGTGCTGGTTCGCCATTCGGACAAGGAGCTGGTGGTCACCAGCCCGGGCGGCTTCGTGGCGGGCATCACGCCGGAGAACATCCTTCGGCACGAGGCCGTGCCGCGCAATCGCACGCTGGCCAATGCGCTGGTGAAGCTGCGGCTGGTGGAATCCTCCGGCATCGGGCGGCGGCGGATCTTTCGGTCGGCGCTGGTGTTCGGCAAGCGCCGGCCGGAGTACCAGACCGATGGGGAGTCGGTGACGCTGCGCATGTTCAACCGCGAGGCCCACGACGCCCTGGCCCGGTTGATCGCCCGGCTCGACGCGCAGGGCGCGGACGTGGCGCTGGACCAGTTGCTGGTGCTGGACGCGCTGCTGGGCCAGGACTACATCGACGTGACGCAGGCCGCCCAGGTGCTGCAGCTCGGCAAGGACGACACCCGGCGCGTGCTCGACGCGATGTGCCTGCCGCCGCTGGGCCTGCTGGAGCGGCGTGGCCACACCGCGGCGGCCACCTTCCACCTGGCCAAGGGCGTGGCCAAGGAGTTGAAGGGCAAGGCCGCGTACACCCGCACCCGTGGGCTGAACCCGATCCGCTATGCCGAGATGGTGCGCGAGTACCTGCGCGACCATCAACGGATCGAGAACGCCGAACTGCGCGAGTTGCTGGGGCTGGGCAATTCGCCGTCGGCGCAGGTGGAGGCTTCCCGGTACCTCAAGAAGTGGAGCCAGCCCGAAGGCTTTCTGGACCGGCAGCGCGTGGGGCGGACCCACGTGTACACGCTGCGTCGCCGGGGGGCCTGACAGTGCTTAACAGTGGACCCGACTGTGCATACTCGGGCAAAATGTCCAGTCAAATCAATGGGTTGCGGCTTAGCATGTTAAGCACTTGCTAAGCACGGGAAAGCACGGGGGCGCCGCGCAGGATGACCGAAGACCAGCTCGAACGGGAGTGCCTGGCGTGGCTGGCCGACGTGGGCTGGCAGCATCGCTACGGCCCCGACCTGGCGCCGGACGGCGCCGCGCCGGAACGCGACACCTACCGGCAGGTGGTGTTGCCGGGCCGCCTGCGCCAGGCCGTCGCAGCGCTGAACCCCGGCGTGCCGCCGGCGGCATGCGAAGACGCCGTCCGGCAGGTGATGGACCTCGGCACGCCCGTGCTGCTGGCCGCCAACCGCCAGTTCCATCGGCTGCTGGTGACGGGCGTGCCCGTCCAGTACCAGCGCGACGGTGAGACCCGCGGCGACTTCGTGCGCCTGGTGGACTGGAACAACCCGGCCTGCAACGAGTGGCTCGCGGTCAACCAGTTTTCCATCACCGGCCCGCACCACACGCGCCGGCCCGACGTCGTGCTGTTCGTCAACGGCCTGCCGCTGGTGCTGATCGAGCTGAAGAACCCGGCCGACCCGCAGGCCGACGTGTGGAAGGCGTTCCAGCAGATCCAGACCTACAAGGCGCAGATCGCCGATGTCTTCCAGTACAACGAGGTGCTGGTGATCTCGGACGGCACCGACGCGCTGCTGGGTTCGCTCTCCAGCGACAGCGAGCGCTACATGAGCTGGCGAACGATCGACGGCGTCACGCTCGATCCGCTGGGCGCGTTCAACGAGCTCCAGACGCTCGTGCGCGGCGCGCTGGCCCCGGCGTACCTGTTGGACTACCTGCGCTTCTTCGTGCTGTTCGAGGATGACGGGGGCCTGGTCAAGAAGATCGCCGGCTACCACCAGTTCCACGCCGTGCGCGCCGCCATCGCCCAGGTGGTGGCTGCGTCGCGCCCGGATGGGCCGCCCGGCGTGCGTGGCAGGGGTGGGGTGGTGTGGCACACCCAGGGCAGTGGCAAGAGCATCACGATGACCTGCTTCGCGGCGCGCGTGATGCAGGAGCCGGCGATGGAGAACCCGACCATCGTCGTGATCACCGACCGCAACGACCTGGATGGTCAGTTGTTCGGCGTGTTCTCGCTGGCGCAGGACCTGCTGCGTGAGCGGCCGGTGCAAGCCGGCACCCGCCAGGATCTGCGCACCCTGCTGGGCAACCGGCCGAGCGGCGGCATCGTGTTCGCCACGATCCAGAAGTTCATGCCGGGCGAGGACGAGGACACGTTCCCGCTTCTCTCCGATCGCAGCAACATCGTGGTGATCGCCGACGAGGCGCACCGGACGCAGTACGGCTTCGAGGCGAAGCTCAAGACGGTGAAGCCGACGAGGCGCGGCGACGTGGCGACGGTGCTGACCACGGGGAGCGGAGAGCCGGCCCGGTACAAGGCCGAGTTCGCGCCGACGGTCGATCGCTACCAGGTCGGCTACGCGCAGCACCTGCGTGACGCGCTCCCGCGCGCCACCTTTGTCGCCTTCACCGGCACGCCGGTGTCGGGCGAAGACCGCGACACGCGGGCGGTGTTCGGCGACTACATCAGCGTCTACGACATGCAGCAGGCCAAGGAGGATGGCGCCACCGTGGCCATCTACTACGAGAGCCGGCTGGCGAAGCTGGGGCTCAAGGCCGAGGAGCTGTCCACGATCGACGACGAGGTGGACGAGCTGGCGGAGGACGAGGAGGAGAGCCAGCAGGCCAGGCTGAAGAGCCGCTGGGCGGCGCTGGAGAAGGTGGTCGGCGCCGAGCCGCGCATCGCCAGCGTGGCCGCCGACCTGGTGGCCCACTTCGAGGAGCGCAACAAGGCGCAGACCGGCAAGGCCATGGTGGTGGCGATGAGCCGCGAGATCTGCGTCCACCTCTACGACGAGATCGTCAAGCTGCGGCCCGAATGGCACGACGCCGACCCCGAGCAAGGCGCGATCAAGATCGTGATGACCGGCTCGGCCACTGACAAGGCGCTGCTGCGCCCGCACATCTACAGCGCGCAGGTGAAGAAGCGGTTGGAGAAGCGCTTCAAGAACCCGGCCGACCCGCTGCGCCTGGTGATCGTGCGCGACATGTGGCTGACGGGCTTCGACGCGCCCTGCGTGCACACGCTCTACGTCGACAAGCCGATGAAGGGCCACAACCTGATGCAGGCCATCGCCCGCGTGAACCGCGTGTTCAAGGACAAGCAGGGCGGCCTGGTGGTGGACTACATCGGAATCGCCAACGAGCTGAAGTCGGCCCTGAAGGACTACACCGCCAGCCAGGGCCGCGGCCGGCCCACGGTGGATGCGCACGAGGCGTACAGCGTGCTGGCCGAGAAGCTGGATGCGCTGCGCGGCATGCTGGCCGGCACGAGCGGCCATGGCTTCGACTACAGCGGCTTCCTGACCGGCGGCCACAAGACCCTGGCCGGCGCCGCCAACTTCGTGCTCGGCCTGAAGGACGGCAAGAAGCGCTTCGCCGACCTGGCGCTGGCCATGAGCAAGGCCTTCACGTTGTGCTGCACGCTCGACGAGGCCAAGGCCGTTCGCGAGGAGGTGGCCTTCTTCCAGGCGGTTAAGGTGATCCTGATCAAGCGCGAGATCACGGCCCGGAAGAAGACCGACGAGGAGCGCGAGCTGGCGATCCGCCAGATTATCAGCTCGGCCGTGGTGTCGGAGGCGGTGGTCGACATCTTCGACGCGGTCGGCCTGGACAAGCCCGACATCGGCATCCTCGACGACGCCTTCCTGGCCGAGGTGCGCAACCTGCCCGAGCGCAACCTGGCGGTCGAGCTGCTGGAGCGCCTGCTCGAAGGCGAGATCAAGTCACGCTTCGCCGGCAACGTGGTGCAGAACAAGAAGTTCTCCGACATGCTGACCGACGTGGTCCAGCGCTACCAGAACCGATCCATCGAAGCCGCCCAGGTGATGGAGGAGCTGGTGGAGATGGCCCGGAAGTTCCGCGACGCGGCGGCCCGCGGCGAGCAACTGGGCCTGAACGAGGACGAGGTGCGCTTCTACGACGCGCTGGCCAACAACGAATCGGCGGTGCGCGAGCTGACCGACGAGACGCTGAAGAAGATCGCTCACGAGCTGGCCGAGAACCTGCGCAAGAACCTGACCGTCGACTGGTCGGCGCGCGAGAGCGTGCAGGCCCGGCTCCGCCTGATGGTCAAGCGCATCCTGCGCAAGTACCGGTATCCACCGGACCAGCAGGAGGCCGCGGTGGATCTGGTGCTACAGCAGGCGAAGGCGCTGGGCGAGGCGTGGGCGTAGCTCGATCGACGCGGCGGCGCCGCTCTGGGCGATCGCGACGGGGACGCCATCGGGGCGACGGGCCCGATAGTTCCGGCGGCCGGCACGACACGAGATCGGTGCAAGCAACGCACTCGACCGGGTAACTTTCCGGGTAACTGTGGCTGTTTCGACCCTGCATCCCAGGGGGTTCGGTAGAAACACGGCCTACCAGTTTTACTTTGTTCTCTTGAAAGCGATCACTGACCTTCCAGGGGCGCTTTCAAGCTGGTGCCAGTCTGGTGCCGGTTTCCGGGCAGTTGCAACGCGTCGACCTGCTCCGGCTGAACCCGCGCAACGCCAACCTCCACTGGTGGCGCGAGACCTTCGCGGAGAAGCTGCGCGGCTACGGTATCGAAGCCGAGGCCAGCCGGCAGGCGACGCGCGGGGTGATGCACCCCTTCGATCCGCTGTGGCGCGTGAAGGCCCGGTACGAGGGGCGGCTGCGCGAAGTGGAAAGGGCTGACAAGACGGGCCAGCGGGCGCGACTCGGTCGCGGTGAGGCGCTCCGGGCCTGGGGCCGGAGCGCCGACGCGCTGGGCTCCTCGGAGTCGGCCGACGACCGTCACCTCGCGCAATAGATCCGCGGCTTCTTGCAGCGGCAGCCGGTGGTGCAGGCGGTGCTGAAGCAGCGGCAGCGCGAGGTGACGCCGCTGCAGCAGAGGCCGGGCCCCAACATCGTCCGCTGACGCGGCCGACACCGCTCGACGTCCTGGCGCGGCGGCTGTATTCCGCCACTGCGCGTTACTGGTCGAAGCCGATAGTCGCACGGAATATGCTGTAGCCAGTAATCTGCGTAAACTGGCCCAAGCCAATAAGGTCGGCTGACTGGACTCGACCAATGAACTATCCGCTGCGCATTCCGGACCAGCTCAGGCCCCATCTGCGGGCCTTGCGCAAGCGCCATGGCCTGACACAGGCCCAACTGGGCGCGCTGGTCGGCGTCAAGCAGGCACGTATCGCGGAGATCGAGGCCAACCCCGGCGCCGTGAGCCTGGACCAGCTGGCGCGGGTGCTGGCTGCATTGGGGGCCACGCTCCACCTGCATGCGGCCGAAGCCCCGCAGCCTGCGACGGGTGCCGATGCGCCGATGCAGCGCGGCGCCAAGCCGCCCGCCCGGCCGGCCACCAAGACCCGCGCCCAGGGGCGCACGACCCCGAAGCCGGCAAGGCCGGAACCCGCGCGGTCCGCCGTCGTCATCCCGGCCAAGAAGGGGATCTGGTGACCGCGGCGCTGAACGCCTGGATGAACGGTGAGCTCGTCGGCACCTGGACCGTCGATCGCGCCACGCACGCCTTTACCTACGCCGCCAGCTGGATCGCCTCGCCGAAGGTCCGCTCGCTGTCGCTGCCGGTCACCACGTCGCGCGAGGTGCGGGGCGACGTCGTCGCGCATTACTTCGACAACCTGCTGCCCGACAACGACCGCATCCGCGAACGCCTGGGCCGCCGCTTCGGGACCCAGGGCACCGACGCCTTCTCGCTGCTGGAAGCGATCGGGCGCGACTGCGTCGGTGCCGTGCAGCTCTTGCCGCAAGGAACCGAGCCGGTCGGATGGAACCGCGTCGACTGCGAGCCGCTGAGCGAACGGCAGATCGAAGAGATCCTGCGCGCCGTTCCGGCCTACGCCGGGCCCGGAGCGCCACTGCAGGACGACGATCTATTCCGCATCTCGATCGCCGGCGCGCAGGAGAAGACCGCGTTCACGCGCCACAAGGGCCGCTGGTGCCGCCCGCACGGCGCCACGCCGACGACGCACATCTTCAAGCTACCGCTCGGCCTGGTGGGCGGCTCACGTCGCGTCGACCTGTCCGACTCGGTGCAGAACGAGTGGGTCTGCGCGCAGATCGTCGCCGAGCTCGGGCTTCCGGTGGCGCCGGCGACGATGGCCAGGTTCGGCGACGAGGACGTTCTCGTCGTCGAACGCTTCGATCGCGCATGGATGGACGGTGGCGCCTGGATCGCCAGGCTGCCGCAGGAAGACTTCTGCCAGGCGCTCGGTGTGCCGCCCCTGCGCAAGTACGAAGCCGACGGCGGGCCGGGGATGGCGAAGTGCCTGCAACTGCTGGCCGGCAGCGCTGACCCGCATCAGGACCGGCTGGCGTTCCAGCTGACCCAGCTGGCCTTCTGGCTGATGGCCGCGACCGATGGCCACGCCAAGAACTACTCGATCTTCCTTCAGCCGGGCGACAGCTACGTGATGACGCCGCTGTACGACATCCTGTCGATGTGGCCGTACTTCGGCGCCGGCCCCAATCGGTTCAATCGGCGGCAGGCCGGCCTGGCCATGGCGATGCGTGCCAAGAACGCGCACGACAAGCTCGAGACGATCCAGCCACGCCACTGGCACCAGCTGGCGATGAAGCACGGAGGGCCGGCGGTCTGGGAGGCCATGCAGGCGCTGGTGGAACACGTCGGGCCCGCGTTGGCGGCGGTGGAGAAGAGGCTGCCGAAGGGCTTCCCGGGCCACACCTGGGAAGCCATCGCCACCGGGATGCGGGCCGAGGCCAGGCGGTTCGTGGAGGGTGCCCCGCAGGCCTGACGGCCTGCGCATGAGGACGTGCGCAGCGGTGGGTGGGGGCGCGATGGCAGACGAATGACGGCAGCAAGAGATGGAGTACGGGAGCCGGAGTGTCGGCGTTCCGACGAAAGCAGCGGAGCGATCTGGTGACCGATGTCGCACAGGTGAAGGCGACCGACACGCTCGACGGGATGAGATGGCGCGAGTTCCAAATGCTGGTGGGTGAGGGTTTCCGGCTGCAGGGCTACCGAGTCGTGGAGACCGGGGGCGGCGGTGCCGACGGCGGTGTGGACCGGCTGCTGACCCGGCCAGGCAAGAGCGGCGGCGAGAAGCTTCTCATGCAGTGCAAGCAGTGGCGCGCGCTGAAGGTTGGCGTCGAGGTGGTGCGCGAGCTCGACGGCGTCATGGCTGCTCGCGGCGGCACCGGAGGATTTGTCGTGACCTCGGGGCGATTCGCTGATGACGCGGTCAGCTTCGAGAGCGGGCGCAACGCTGCGCTTGTGGACGGGCCGTAACTTGTCGGCCTCATTCGGCAGGCGAGGGCGGGCGCAGGTCAACCCGCGGCGCGGACTGAAGCCGCCAAAGCAACCCGACCCACTGCCGACAAGGGGCATGCGACAGCCTGCCCCTTGTGCATCAAGCCGATGGTGCGCCGTATCGGGACGGCGGCCTGTCGGCCAGGCTGTTCGACGCGGCCGACCTGGAACTGCTGATGGCCTTGTCGTCGCAGGCGGCGGTGTCGCTGCACGATGCGCCGCAGTACGCACGACTGGAGGCCCACGGCCGAAAACTCGAAGACCCGGTGCGGGAACGGACCGCCGGACCGGAAAAGGCACGCGAACTGGCCGACGCCGCCACGCGCGCGAAGGCCGACTTCCTCGCAACGATGAGCCACGAGATCCGCAATCGAATGAACGCAATCATCGGCATGACGCGGCTCGCGATCCAGTCCGGCCTCGAACCGGGCCCGCGCGACCACGTCTCGCGCGCGGAAGGTGCGGCCCAGTCGCTGCTATCAGCCGGCAGTTCGTCGAGCAGAGGCAGGGCAGCATCGCGGTGGATAGTACGCTGGGGCAGGGCAGTTGCTTCCAGTTCAGCCTGCCGTTCGAAGTGGCCGGGATGCCGCCGCCCGTCGTAGCGCCGCGCGATGACCCGGGCGGCGGCAGCGTGCTCGACGCGGGCATGAGCGACGACGTCACCCAACCCGTCGACGAGCAGGTCCTCGTCGGCGTGCTGCGTCGATCGCTCGACGGTTGACCGTGGCGGGCACTGTCGCCGAGCGCCGCTTCGACGGCATCAAAATGCAACGACTCAGCGCCCCGGCCCGCCCGAGTCGAACAAGCGCAGCCTGCAGCGAATGCCTCCGGGAAGCTGGTCGCGTTCGTTCGGCAGGTGGGCCGCTACACCGAAGGTGCCGGCCGCCGAATTGACGACGCGGTCCGCCGTCCTGATGGTGGCGGGGATCTCGGCCGAGAATGGCTTCTCTGGCACGACGACCACCGCGCCGCCGCGCTGCACCTGTGGAAGCAGCCGGGAGGGCAGGACGGCCTGCACCGCCAGCGGCCGCGTCTGCGCGATCTTCAGGATGGGCTTCTTGCCCTCGCCGGCATCGACCAGCGCGCCGGGGTAGAGATACTGGTCCATCACCACGCCGTCGAAGGGGCTGCGCAGCACGCGGCGGTTGAGCTGGTCCATCGACTGCCGGTGTTCCAGTCTGGCGAGATCGGCGTTTTCCAGCGCGGTCTTCAACTCGGCCTCGGCGAGCTTGTGCTCCGCCAGCGCGTCGTCCCGGGCCTGCGCCGAGACGAACTCGTCTTCATGCAGTTGCGCCATGCGGCGCGCCTTCTCGCTCGCCGCGGCGGCCTTGCCGCGCGCCAGTTCGATGGCGCCCTTGGCCTGTGCCTTGTACTTCGCCGCGTCCGCCGCGCTCTGCTCGACGCTCGACTCGATCGTCACCAGCACCTGGCCACGCCGGATGCGCTCGCCGCGCGCGGCGTGCACCTGCTGAAGCAGGCCCACCACCGGGCTGCGCAGCTCCACGGTCTGCGCCGGTTCGATCATGCAGTCGAATTCCTCGGGCGCCGCCCGGCCGGGCACGGGCGCGAGCGACAGCATCGTCGTCAGCACCGCAGCGGCGCCGGCCATGGCCTGGGTGTTCATGTGGTCGGTCCTGCAAATCCGATCAAGCGATGGAGTTCACGGTCCTGCCGCAGCGTCTGCATGCGGGTCCGGTAGGCGCTGCGTTCGGCTCGGGCCTGTGCCATCCGCACCAGCCGTTCGAGCCAGAAGCGCCGCAGGCGGCCCCGGCTGGCTGCCACCGCGTGGCGCAGCCAGCGCGGCTGCTCGGCGAACAGCGGGTCCTGCAAGGAAACGATCGCCTGCTGGGTGCCCGGATCGCCCTGGCGCCCGCAGCGCCCGAACAACTGGCGGTCCACGCGCGGCGATTCGTGGAATTCGGTGAGCAGCACGTGCAAGCCGCCGGCCTGCCGGGCCTCGGGCGTGGGCTTGATGTCGGTGCCGCGCCCGGCCATGTTGGTGGCTACGGTGATGCGGCCCGGTGTGCCGGCCTGCGCGACGATCCGGGCCTCGTCGGCATCCTGCCGCGCGTTGAGCACCACGTGCTCGACGCCGCGCCGTGCCAGCTCGGCGGCGATCTGCTCCGAAGCCTCGACGCTGCGGGTGCCCACGAGCACCGGCTGTGAGCGCGCGGCAGCGGCCATCGCGTGGTCGGCGACGACGTGCCACTTCTGCGCCAGCGTCGGCACGCAGCAGTCGGGCGCGCGCGCCCGCTGGTTGGCACGGTGCGGCGGCAGGCGCTTCACGCGCAGCCGGTACACCGTCCACAGCTCGCGCGAGGCTTCGGCCGCGGTGCCGGTCAGGCCGGACAGCAGGTAGTAGCGCAGGAAGAAGCGCTGGAAGGTCATGCGCGACAGCGTTTCGCGCGCATTGCTCACCTCCAGCCCTTCCTTCACCTCGATCAACTGGTGCAGGCCCTGCTCCCACGAGCGGTCGGCCATCACGCGGCCGGTCGACTCGTCGACGATCTGCACCTTGCCGTCGGACAGGATGTAGTGCTGGTCTCGCACGAACAGGTGCAGGGCCGTCAGCGCCTGCCGCAGCAGCAGCTCGCGCCAGGACCGCGAACGCCAGGCCGCGCGCACGCCTTGGGGCAGGGGTGCGCAAGCCCGCAGCGCGGACGGCCGCAACTCGACCAGCCTGCCCGACGCGAGGTCGAAGTCGCGGCCCGCTTGCAGCCCGCGCGCGGCCTCGATGGCCCAGCGCAGCAAGGCCGGCTCGTACAGGCCAGGCGCCTCCCTCGACAGGATCATCGGTGTGCGCGCCTCGTCGATTAGCACGCTGTCGGCCTCGTCGACGATCGCGAAGTGCAGCGCGGGGAGGGTGGGCGCCGCGGCGTCGGCGCGGCCGCCATGCCACATCGCGTGCAGCCGGGACACCCGCGCCGGCAGCAGCCCGTGGCCCGCGAGGCGGTCCTTGAGGTAGTCGAACACCAGTTCCTTGCCGCTCACGTAGCAGATCGGGTGGGCGTAGGCGGCGCGCCGTTCGTCGGCCTCCATGCCGCCCTTGACGAAGCTGGCGGCCAGGCCGAAGAACGCGAACAGCGGCGACATCTCCGCGCAGTCTCGTTCGGCCAGGTAGTCGTTGGTGCTGATCACGTGGGCCGCGGCGCCCGAGGCGGCCATCACGGCGGCGGCGAGCGCCGCAACCAGGGACTTGCCTTCGCCGGGCTGCATCTCCGCCAGGCAGCCGCTCAACAGCAGCCGGGCTCCGGTGAACTGCACCGGATGCGGCCACAGGCCCAGGCTGCGCCGGCTGCCTTCGCCCACGCAGGCGAACACCGTGGCCAGCGCAGACGCCTCGTCCATCGGCCGGGCCGAGGCTTTCAGGCCCTTCAGCGAGTCGTGAAAGCGCCGGGCGACTTCATCGTTGCCGACGTGCTTCAGCGGCTGCGCCGCCTGCGACACCGCGGCTCCGATGCGATCCACGGCGCGCCGCCCGATGCGCTGCGGCGCAAGCCAGCCGCGCAAGCTGTGCAGGAAGGTTTCGGCGGCATGGCCGGCATCGGCGCTGCGCTCGTCGCGCTCGGTGTCGGCGCGGCGGAAGGCAGGACCCGCCAGCGTGCGCGCCAGCCGGGGATCGCGGGAAGTGGTGTTGGCGGCATTCATGGAGGCAACCGTCGGCCTGCGGGCTGGACGGCCACGCTCATACGCTCAGGCGCGCCAGAAACAACTGGCGCAGGCGCAGGAACCCTTGCCAGCCCAGCGGCGCAGTGCCGAGATCGAAGCGGACGAAGGCGCGGTCGCCGAACACGCCGTGGGCGCTCGGCTGCTCCAGTTCCAGCTCGATGTCGAACACGCGCGCGAGCGTCCTGGTGCCCGACTGCTGCGCGGGGTCGACCGCGATCTCGCCGCCGCCGTGGGTGCCCAGGGCCGGCGACACGAGCTCGAACTCGCCGCCCGGCACCTCGCGCCGCACGCGGGCCTTCACCGCCTCGCGCGGCGCCGCGGCGAAACGCACCTCCACCCCGCGCAGCCGCGAAGCGATCAGGTCGCGGTCTTCCTGCGTGACCGCCGCACGGATGCGGCGCGACGGGCCTTCGATCAGGTAGCCCAGCACCTCGCCACGCCTGGCGAAGCGGCCGACCAGCTCGGTGGGCGGCGCGGGTGCCCATCGCCCCGGCGAAGCCGCGCGCAGTTGCGAGGCCTGGGCGCGGCGCCTGGCTTCGTCCAGCCGTGCCTGGTTCGACGCCAGCTCGGCCCGCAGCGACTGCGCCTGCACCGTGTCGTCGACCTCGGCCTGGCGCAGCCTGGCCAGCGTCTGCGCCACCAGCGCAGACGCCCGCTGCAGCTCGGCCCGTTGCAGCGGGCTGTCGAGCGTGAGCACCAGGTCGTCCGTAGCCGCGTGGCCATCGGGCGGCAGCGCCACCGACGCCACCTGCCCGGCCACCGCGGCGCGCAGCAGCGCTTCATCGGGCAGCCACACCACCGCCTGGTGCACCGAATGGAACGGCAGCGGCACCAGGCCGACGAAGGCCGCCGCCAGCCCCAGCGCCCACGCCGTGCGGCGCATCGCCACATCGCGCCGGGCGCCGAGCGTGCCGCCTTCGTGCAGGTGCTTCCAGCCCTTCCACGCCGGAATGACCAGCGCCGACCACAGCGTGACCAGCGCCATCGCCACGCCCGCCAGCAGGTACTCGGCGGCGACGAACCAGGCCAGGCCGAGCGAGATGGCCAGCCGGTAGAACGGCGCCACCGCGCCGTACGCCAGCAGCAGCCAGCGCTCGCGTTCGGCCCCCAGCGGCGGCTGGGCCTGCGCGGCTCCGAAGGCATGGCGGTCGACCAGCCAGGCCCAGTAGTGCGTCGCGCGCTGCGCCAGGTTCGGCACCTCCAGCAGATCGCAGAAAACGAAGTAGCCGTCGTAGCGCATCAGCGGATTGCCATTGACCAGCAAGGTCGAGACTCCGGCGATCAGCACCACGTTGAACGCCACTGCACGCACCAGGCCCGATTCGGCGGCCAGCCAGGCATGGACCGCCAGCGCGCCCAGCGCCAGCTCCGCCATCACCCCGGCCGCCGCCACCGCGGCCCGCGCCCACTTCGACGGGAAGCGGTACGACGAGGTCGCGTCGACATACGGCACCGGCGTGAAGACGATGAACATCAGCCCCATCTCGCGCACGGTGCCGCCCCAGGCCTTCACGGCCATGCCGTGGGCCCACTCGTGGACCGCCTTCACCACCGGGTAGGTCAGCCACAGCAGCGCCACGTTGGCGCCGGCGAGCACGCGGTCGGACAGGTTCTGCGTCAACTCATCCCAGTGCTGCCAGGCCAGGACGGCCGTGGGCAGGACCACCAGCAGCCACAGCGCCAGCGCGGCCCACGAGAACATCGCGCGCGCCAGCGCCGCATGGCGCTCGAACCAGGCGTCGGGGTGCAGCAACGGCAGCTTCATCCCCAGGGGGTTGAGCCAGGTCTGCTTCAGGCGCGCGCGTCGCTGCCGGCGATAGCGCTCGAACACCTCGCCGGCATCGGGCGAGACCTGCGTCTGCAGCAGGTCGTTGGCGTGGAGCGAGGCCATCAGTTGCACCAGCTCATGTTGCGAGATCGCCGCGGCATCCTCGCCCGGGATCGCGGCGCAGGCGTCGTTCCACACCTCGTCCAGCGTGCGGCGGCCGTCGAACAGCGCCAGCACGCGCCACACCGAGGGCGGCATGCGGTGGAAGCGCTGCGTCACCGGGTCGGCCAGCAGCACCCAGGGCCTGTCGCGCAAGACCCGGTGCAGCGGCTGCACCCCCTCGCGCAAGCGCGGCTTCAGCGAGCGGACGGCGTGCCAGTGCTCCGACAGCAGTGCTTGCATCGCGTCACCACCCGAACGACCAGAGCTTCAAGAGCAGCCAGTCGACCGAGCTGCGCGTCCACACCGTCAACAGGTTGGTGCGGCCTGCCTCGATCTTGCCGATGCCTTGCATCCCGGGGCTCAGCGTCGGCGCCTGGCCGTCCCACGCCGCTTCGACGCGGAAGCCGTTGCTGCCTTCCTGCACCGACGCGGTGGCCGTCACGCGGGCAGTGAGGAAGCGGTAGGCCACCTGCGGCTGCGCCGCAAGCCGCAGCACGCCGGCCTGGCCCGCGCGCACGCGGCCGATGTCGTGGTCGGGCACGTGCAGGACCACGCGGTAGCCGTCGGCACTCGCGATCTCGAACATCTCCTTGCCGAGCTCCACCGGCGCGCCGATCTGCTGCGCCCAATCGCCCGTGATGACGATGCCGTCCAGCGGCGCGCGCAGCACGGCGCGCGCGAGCTTGGCCTCGACCAGGGCCAGCTCGGCTTCGGCCTGCTGCAACTCCGCCGAAGCCAGCGCCACGGCGGGTGCATCGCGCTCGGCCATCGCCTGGCGCAGCTTGCCCGAGGCCTGGTCGCGCTCGCTGCGGCGCTTGTGCTGTTCGAGCTGGAGGTCGCGATCGTCCATCTGGGCCAGTGTCTCGCCCTGCCTGACCGCCGTGCCCGGACGCGCCGGCGCTGCGGCGATGAATCCCTCGAACGGCGCCGTGACCACCCGGCGCACCCGCCCTTCGATCACGGCATGGGCGGTCACGCGGTCGTCGACCGGGACCAGCAGCAACACGGCCAACGCCACCGATGCCATCGCGCCCCCTGCTTTCCAGGTGAGATGGCCGGGCCCGATGAACTTGCGGACCAGCTCGCGCAGCGCCTCGATCGCATGGCGCAGCAGCCCGCGGTCGGCCTGGCGCCAGTGGCGCAGCAGGGGTTCGACCAGATCGGCGCTGGCGCGCAACAACAAGGCGAGCTCCGGCGGCAGCGGCTGCGCGGCCTGCGTGTCCAGGCGCGCAACCAGCACGGCCGAGACCTCGCCCCGGTCGAGCAGCGGCAGCGCCCACCACGCCCCCTCCTGGACCTCGGCCGATTCGGCGTCGGCCCGGGCCGCGATCTCCGTTGCCTCGTGCACCAGCGGCGAGCCCTTCTCGACGTAGGACGTGTCGGCCGCGACCCACCAGGCCGGCGTGTCCTTGCGAGCGTCGAACAACATCAGCGAGAAATCGCCCGGGGCCCCGCGCGAACGCTCCAGCTCGCCACGGCACCACGCCGCGGTGCGGTTGATCCAATCCTGCGCTGCCGCCCTCGCGCCTCGCTGGGACGCCACGTGGCCCAGCAGCTCCAGCAATTGCGCGGCCCGCTGGTTGTGGGCCAGGCTGGCCGACGACAGCGCAAGCTGCAGCCAGCCGAGCGACAACAGCACCGTCTGGATGGCACGCTCATTGTGCGGCGGCGCGAGCACCGCACCCACGACGCCGGACTGCCCGCCGGGCAGTTGCAGCGGCGTGGCCATCAGCAACTCCTGGCTGCCTTCCACCTTGCCCAGCGCCACCGGCTGCTCCGCCGACACGCGGGCCCGCAACGACTCCCAGGTCGGCTGCAAGGCCGGCTCGCCGGCCGCGAAGGCCAGGCACCAGGACGGGTCGGCGCTGTGGAAGCCCGCGGCCCGGCAACCCACGCCGGCGGCGGTGAGCCTTTCGCGCCAGGCCTCCACCGCCGACTGCAACAGCGCGTTGGATGGCGATGCCTGCCCTGGCGCCGGCGTGCCGGCCAGGGAAGGATCCGCATCGGTCATGGGGGCGCCCTCCGGCCTGCGGCCGATCCCGCCGAGCGGTATTCATCGCCCTTCGGGCGGCCCGTCAGGCTCATGGCGTGTTGCCCCGCCGCCGCGGGCCCTCGGGGGCTGCCGCGTCCACCACGGTGAGCGCCACTTCGAGCTGGCGCATGTCGCCCTCGTCCAGCCGGCCGGCGAAGGCGCGCAACTTCACGTACTGCAGCCAGGCCTCGTAGCGTGACCTGGAAAGGTCGCGCCGCGCCTCGAACAGCCTGGACTGCGCGTCGAGCACTTCGGCGTTGACCTTCATGCCCACTTCGTAGCCGCGCCGGTTGGCCCGCAGCGCGGCCTCCTGCGAGTGAACGGCGGTCTCCAGCCCCCGCGCCAGGCTCAGCGCCGACAGCAGCGCCGAAAAGCTCTGGCGCACGCCGATGGTGGCATTGCGCCGCGCGAGGTCCGCATCGCTGCGCCCCTTGTCGCGCAACGCCAGGGCCTCGACCACCTTCGACTGCGTGGCGCCGCTGGCGAACAGCGGCACCTGGATGCTCACGCCGACTTGCGAGCTGTCTGCGCGGCGGCCGAACGTGGTCGTCGAGGTGCCGGTGTCCTTGGCCATGGTCGAGCTCAAGGTGAGATCCACGGTGGGCCGGTGGCCCTGGGCGGCCTTCTCGACCTCGGCCTCGGCGGCGGCCAACGCCTCCTCGGCCTGCGCGATCTGTGGATTGCGCGCCAGAGCGTCGGCCACCCATTGCGGGACCGACGCCGGATCGACCGCCGGCAGGCCCTCCCACGTGACGCCCCGGCCCATCAACCGGGTCACCGGCAGGCCGGCCAGCGCCTCCAGCACCTGTCGGCGCGCTTCGAGTTCGAAGCGGGCGCCGGCCCATTGCGCGGCCACGGTGTCGGCCTTCGCTTCGGCTTCGCGCACGTCGGTGACGGCGGCCGTGCCGATCGCGTAGCTGCGTCGCGCGGAGGCGAGCTGCTCCGCCGTGGAGATCTGCTGGGCCTCGGCCAGGCTCACCGCATCGCGGGCCTTCAGCATCTCGAACAAGGCTTCGACGAGCCGCTGCAGGGCATCGGCCCGCGCCTGCTCGACGGCGGCATCGGACTGCCGCAACTGCGCCTCGGCGGTGCGCAGCGCGGGCCACAGGGCCGTACGGAGCAGCGGCTGAGTGACCTGCACCGAAGCCTGCCCGCTCGCGAACCGGCGCAGATCGAAGCTGGGCCCTTCGTGGTAGCGCGTGACCGATCGGTCCAGGCGCAGCGAGGCGCTGGGCCCGAAGGCCGCCTCGGCCTGGGTGACGCGTTCCTCGGCGGCACGCCTTTGCGCCTGGGCCGCGGCGAGGGCGGGGTCGGTATCCAGCGTATTGCGCGCCAGTTCGGACACCGACTGCGCCTGCGCGCCGCCGACCGCCCCTTCGACCAGCAAGCCGGCAATCCACCACTTCAGGCAGCGGCCTGATCCCATGGCACGACTCCCTCCGCGAACTTCGGCGCTCTCGCGCGCGCCAGCGCTCCGCCGCCGTTCTGGATGTTGTAGCGGTGGGCGAGTGAACTTTTCACGCAGCCTACTGCCGCCGGTATCGCGTGTTTGGGATTTAGTGCCAATTTCGTGACATTTGCCCGGTCTTGATGCGAACCTGCCGACTGGCGCCGAACGGGGCGGGCGCCCGCCGTACCTCATGTCCCAACGGTGGATAGTCTGCGTTGGAGCGAGTCGCCTGCGTGATCACTGTGGACGGGGCGGCGCACCCGACCGGGCGGACAACTGCTGCGGGCCGGACGACGATGGGTCGATCGTCGCTTGCCAGGACATCAACCAAGCATCGAGCGGGCAGGGAGCCGGGCAACTGGATCGCGAAGCGCTCGCCTTCGCGCAGGGTGTGCTCGGGCATCGCGGCCAGCACCGGCTTGGCATACCCCTGGTTCACCTGCACGCTGAAGCGCTCGGCGATGCTGCGCTTGCCGTCGCTGGCGACGCGTGATCGGGGTCAGCGGGTGCCTCGTGAATTCCGACCGATCGGCAACAGACAGCCCAGTTGCTTCAACTCCACAAGCCAGAACGTCACGGCGAGCAGCAGGTGGCCGAGTTTCGCCGCCGGGGTGCCGAGCCCAACGTGACAGCACGCACGAACATGTCAAGGACGGCCGAGCCGACGGCGCTTCCCAGGAGAGAAAGCGAACTGGCCAGCGCAACGAGCAACAGTCCGGCGCCCGCAAGCAAGCGTTCGATCGGCCCGAAGGCCCGAGGCACCGACCGGTCCGGCGTCGCGCAAGCCGCTCAGGCGGAATCGCACAGCGGAACTCCTTGGAACTTGCATCCATTCTGCGCTGGAGCGGCCGGATGGCAGCCAACTAGGGCTAGCGCGCCGAGTGTGATGCCGACGAGCGGCCACCGCCCGCTCAGCTTCTGAAAGGATTTCACAAGTCCTTCATTCATGGGCCGAGCTTCCCACCAGCCTCTCCCAGTTGACCCGCGCAAACTGCTCCAGCTCCTGCAGCCACTCGTTGCCGAGGGTGGCGGCCTGCTCGCGGTCAGCGGCTTCTTCCTCCTCCCAGTTGCGCGGCGTGGGAGCCGGTGCCACCGAGATGGCAAGGTTGCCGCTTTCCGTGACCATCGGGCCCACGACGATCTGCGCTGGCGCGGGGGAGGCGGTCGAGCCGCCGGTGGTCGTGGTGCTGCCGTTGCCCGCCGTGATGTTCACGTAGGGGCTCACGTTCACCGGCATGTCGGCCGCCGTGCCGCCGAGTATCCGAACGGTGAGATCCTGGGTGACGCTGGCGGTGGATCCGTTGGACGCCTCAATGGTGGTCGCGCGAACCTGCAGCGACAGCGTGCCGATGAAGCTCGCCGGCGGCGCGAGGCTCAGGGCGGCGAGGTTCCAGCCGGCCAGGTCCAGCGAGCCGCCACCGCTTCCCAGCGTGATCGAGCGCGTGCCGTCGGACAGCGTGGCACCGGCCGGCAGGCCCAGCAGCTCCACCTTCAGGCGCTCGGAACCGTCGGTGTCGGTCAGGCGGGCATGGATGATCGGCAGCGCGATCACCGTGCCGGCCAGGCCGTACACCAGGTGGTTGCCGGTGGGCAGCGTCTCGACGATGCGGATGTCGTCCACCATCGCGCCGCGGCCATTGTTGGCGGTGTCGCCGCCTTCGATGCGGATCAACAGGTCACGCACCTGGCCATTGCCGGTGAACTGGAAGCTCAGCGCACGCCAGTTCAGCGCCGTGAGGCTGCTGGTGTTGGCATAGCTTCCCACCAGTTGGCCGTCGACGTAAATGCCGACCCGAGTATTGGCCGTGGACAGCCCCAGCGCACCCGCGTAGTCGAAGCTCAGCGTGTAGACCGCACCCTCGATGGTCTCGACACCGCGGCGGATGCCCAGCGTCTGGTGGCCCTCGCCGGCGCCGTTGTTCAACTGCAGCCAGTTGCGTCCATCGCCGGCCGCCGCCTGCACGGTGACCAGGTCGCCCGCGGTGTTGCGCATCTGGTCGCCCGAACTCCAGATCTCGAACGCCGTCTGCTTGCCGATGTCGGACTGCAGCACGCTCCAGCCCTCCAGCGTGGTGCGCGGGCCGCCCGTCACCAGCGTGAAGTTGCGGTTGCGGTTGGCCACGCTCTCCCAGCTGGTGGACAACACTTCGCGGCTGAGGTTGACGTCGCGCGCGGACATGCTGAGCACCGGCGCGTCGGCCACCGCCGCGATCTGGACTTCCCATTGCTTCGTTACCGTGGCGCGGCCGCCGGTGGCCGTCTCGATCGCGGTGGCCTGCACCTGCAAACCGAGACTGCCGCTGAAGTGGGCCGGCGGCTGCAGCGTGAGGGAGGCAGTGTTCCAGCCGGTGAGGTTCGCTACACGGGCGTCTTCCGTGGCGGTGAAGCTGCGGCGGCCGTCGCTGAGCACGCTGCCGATGGGCATGCCTGTCAGCGTGAGCACCATCGTCTCGGAGCCGTCGGTGTCCGTGAGCGAGGCGGCGATGCCGATCGGCAGGCGGGTGTCTTCGGCAGCACGCGCGCTGCCGTCGAAGGCCAGCGTCGGCGCATCGGCCAGTGCGGTGATGTCCAGCGTGACGAAGGTTTCGGCGGATTCGATTTGGCCGTCGCTGACCACGTAGCCGAGGCGCGCGTAGTGCATGCGGCGGTTGCCGTCGCCGCGGTGGGCGTAGCCCTCGCCACCCGAGGCGTTGGCCTCGGGCACGAAGCGCAGCAGACCGGCCTGCATGTCGGCCCGCGTGAACGCATCGCCCACCCGTACGTCGAGCCAGGTGTCTGCACCCGCCTTGCGCTGGAGCGCGCCCTCGGCGGGCACGCTGGTGATGCGGATGCGCAGGGCATCGCCGTCGGCATCGGCCACGTCGAAGTCGGTCCAGCCGAGGACCAGCGCGCGGTCCTCCTCGCCGATCGCCAGGCTGTTTATCGCGGTCGGCGCGTCGTTCACCGACTGCACGGTGACGCTCACCGTGGCGATGGCGGAGATGGCCTGGCCGTCGCTCAGGCGGTAGGTGAAGCTGTCGGTGCCGTTGAAGTCGGCGTCCGGGCGGTAGACGAAGGCGCCGTCGGCGTCGAGCTGGACTGTGCCGTGAGCCGGGCCTGTGACGACCACCGATGCCAGCACATCGCCGTCCACGTCGAACGCGGTCTCCAGCGGCTGCAAGGTGACGCTGTCGTCCTCGGCCAGCGCGGCGGCCAGGTCGGTGGCGATCGGTGCGTCGTTGACCGATGCGACCTGCAGCGTCAGCGTGGCCTCGCTGGAGACGAGGTGGCCGTCGCTCAGCGTGAAGCGCAGCGTGTCGGTGCCGTGGAAGTTCGCGCCCGGCGTGTAAAGCCAGCGGCCGTCGGCCTGCTGCACCAGCGTGCCGTGGGCCGGCGGCCGGGTGATGGTGGCGGTGAGCACGTCACCTTCGGCATCCGTGCCGAGCGACGGCAGGTCGATCAGCAGGCTGTAGTCTTCGTCCAGCGTGCGCGTGCCGTCGTGCGCGACCGGGGCGGAATTGGCGGGCTCCACGGTGAAGCGCAGGACGACCGGCTCGGAGGCGCGCTGGCCATCGCTGACGCGCCAGGAGACGGTGTCCTCGCCGACGAATTCACCATGGGCGGTGTAGACCACGTTGCCGTCGGGCTGCGTGACCAGCGTGCCGTGGGCCGGCAGCGTGAGCCACTCGACCGCCAGCGCATCGCCTTCGACATCGCTGGCGCCGGACAGCGGCTGGAAGCCGTGGTCCCTGCCGGCGGTGACGGTGACGGGCGCTGCCGGCGACACCGCCGGCGCGTCGTTGACCGGGCGCACGGTGAGTGACACGGCGGCGGTGTTGGACACGCGGCCGTCGGCATCGGCGATGCGGTAGCTGAAGCCATCCGCGCCGAAGTAGTCGGCTTCGGGACGGTAGCTGAAGCTGCCGTCGTCGGCGAGCGTGAGGCTGCCGTGGGCCGGGGCGGAGACCAGCTCCACGCGGGCCACCGGTGCGCCGGTGGTGATGTCGTTGGCGAGCAGGTTACCGACGGCGCTGGTGTCCTCGTCGAGCGATGTCTGGTCGGCGTTGGCGACCGGGTCGCTGATGAGGCGCACGTCACGCAAGCTGACGTGGCTCGATGCGTCGCCGAAGCCGAGCAGGTCGAAGGACAGGTAGACCGGTGTGCCGGCCAGGGCCGAGGGCAGGTCGATGTAGTAGGTGGCACTGCCGTCGGCGTTGATCACCTTGCGTACGCCGCCGGCGAGGCGCTCGCTGAATTGACCGGTGGGGTCGGTCTGCAGGTTCAACAAGGCGTCGCTGTGCGAGAGCGGGACTGTGCCGGCCACGGGCAGTCCGGTGGTGGCGTCGAGCAGGGCGGCTTCGAAGGCGTCGGAGGGGCCGGACGTGTTGCCACGCAGGTCGCTGGCGGCCACCGTGAAGCTCAGCAGGCGGTCGCCGGCGTTGACCGTGAAGCCCTGGGCCAAGTGGGTCTGGCGAGTGGGGGACTCGTTGAGCGTGGCGTTGGCGCCGTCGACCTGAACGTCGCCTTCGGCCACCCAGCCGGCGGTGGCTTCGGGGCCGAAGTCGCCGTTGGTCAACGTCGGGTTGACGGCGCCGAGGTAGTTGGGGCCTCCACTGCCACGGCGCGCGGAGCGCAATGTGCTGGTGATGCGCTGCGAAGGGAGCAGTGGGGTCTCCGGCCATCGGTTGGGGGCTTGGGGCGTGATCGGTGCATCGCTGGCGCGAAGCTCTGCCACCAGCCGGCTCAATAGCGCTAGCTCTTCGGCGTTGGGCAGCCTGCGCTCGCCAGGTTGCAGGCTGGCGCCCATGAAATCGCGGCTGTCGGCACTGTGCTCCATGCCGAGCGCATGGCCGTACTCGTGCAGCAGGACTGAGAGCAGGTCCATCTTGCCCTTTGCCGTGCCGCCGGGACGCGCCTTCCAAACGTTCGGATCGGCGGTGGGCAAGAACTCCGAGTCATCGAGCGGTGAAGGATCCACAAACCATCCGTGTCCCCCGCCGTCACGGTCCAATTCGATTACAGCACCTGGGCCCTCGCCGCGGGCAGTACCGACTACGCCACCCTCCAGAGAAGCAAAGCGGACGGAGAGAGCCCCCCAGATCAGTTGTGGAAACTCTGCGCTGCCTTGGTCATTCGAATGCGTGAAATCACCGTAATAGCCGGAAATCATCCAATCCGTCGGCCGAGGACAGTACGACTTGTACACCTGCGCCTGGTTCTTCAGCGTGATGTCTTGCGCGAGCACCTTGAGGAAGTAGATGACCTTGACCCTATACTCGCCGAAAGTAACCAGAAACACGGCGCGGTCGTCTCCTACGTAGCCCACGTTCGGTTTGTACTGGTAGGAATTGTTAAGCGGGTTCCCATCTCCACCGAGAACGTTTTCCAGAACACCGAACTGCGGTGCCTCCACGACCTCGGTCACGCCGGAGTCGACCAGGTCCGCAAATTTGGCGAAATCTCGCTGAATGAGGGGAAGCTTCTTGAAGCGGAACGCGTCCATCGCGGAACCGGCGGTCGCAAGATCGACTAACGCCCGGGATGTGCTGCTGGCTGGAACGCAGACCCCTACGGTTCCATATAACTGCTGTCGTTGCTGCTGCGAGCCCGAAGCGCTCACGACTGACGTCACGACGCCTTCGCCGGCAGATGCCACCGGCAACCCGTTCATCACCACCATACTTGACTCTCCCAATCGAACACCCAGCGACACGACAAGATCCTGCAAGCGCCCCGCATCTATGGCTCCCGGTGCTGCAGTGGGAGGGATCGTTTCCGAAGCGAGGTTGTTGAAGCTTCCCTCCGGAATACTTCTAGGCTTCCTCGAGTTCAGCGTAAAGCCGAAGTACCGGTTATAGCCATCCTTGGTCTTGGTTGCTACGCCAAGGCTCTTCAAAGCCTCTCGAATGTTGGCATAGGTATTCTGGTCTCCAATAACGGCATTTGCGCCATTCCAAATCCCAGTTCTCTGGGTCACTTCGGAAGGGTCCACGCCGCTGCCGACGATGCCGATGACCGACCGTTGGAAGTTCTGCAGATCCGTGAAATTCGCCCGATCGATGACGTCGTTGAGATTATGGCCAATCGCCGTCCGGGTGCTCTGCCAGAACCAAGCGCCGCTTCGGGCAGAGGTCGTCCGGTCCGTGGAGACTGACTGGTAGTTGGTGACCATGTTGTATGTCGTGCCGTAGATTGCCGTCAGTCCGGTGCCCGCCGCGGCGTAGTTGTTCTTCCCAGTCAGGTGGATGAGGCCCCTCCCTCGATACCTCGAACCATCACCGACACTGGTATTTCCCTTGCTCGGCCCATAGGTCGAGTTCATTCCGTAAGCGTTCTCGTAGTAGTCGTACGTTACGCTTTCGTTGCTGCTGACATTCGCGCCCTCGAAGAGCCACCTAAGCTGTCCCGTCTCTTTGTAAGAGTTCGCTAGGAACGCCGCCAACCGCTTGGGCGTGTTGATGTCGAACTTCTGAAGCGCCTCGTTGATGGTCGGCACCCAGCTGGTGGCGGACGCCGGCGGCACACCCATGATTTCAGCCAACGTCTCAGCGGTCAGTTGACTATCGATCCCGCCATCGTGCGTAGCTCCTCGCCCACCGACGATGAGCTCCGTCGGGTTGAACAGCCGGCTCGCTTGGTCGCCCTGATCGGCTTCGCCCAGGATGAGCTTCAAGATGTCCGTCTTCTTCTCGCCGTCGCCCGAGGTGACGAACAGTAGCTGATCCTCCCACGTCCCGTTCCCGGACGCGACATCTGTACGCGATACCGAGTAGACAGCCAAGAAGTCCTTCATCGCATCGGCAAGATTGTTCGCGTTACTGGCGGGAGGTGATACGCGATTCACGTATTGCAGCAGCTCCGCCAATTCCTTGGCGTTTTGAGCATTCCACGTACCGGTGCCCGCCCTCCCGATGCGATCCTTCTCTTGAAGGAGGTACTTGAGTCGTTGTTGTGGAGTCGCTCCGCTGGCATTGCTCGCAGCTACGGTGGACAACGCAACGCTGGCGTCGCTCGAAATTCCGAGCAGGAATTCGTTACCGTATATCGAATCCTGATTCGCCTGGGAGACGAATGCTGTGTTCACCCCAAGCTTGAGGTCCGTTCCGAGCGCCCCCGCACCACTGAACCACAATTTGTTCGTCCTGCCTTGAGCGGAGTTGCTCCGCTGTGCCGCGGTCATGAGATCAAGCACCCAACTGGTGCCGAAATCCGCATCCCCCGCTTTATTCTCCCACCCGTCCGCCAGCCTCTTGTTGCTGTCCGAGAAGAAGTCCATCCAGTGTGGTGCGTTGTAAGCATTCAGCCACTCGATGTCTTGCCCCGACAGGGGGTAACCAGGCAATGCGGTGTACGTGTTCTTGCCCGACACGATCTGGTCGAACTGCGCCTGTACCGCGACTTCGCCAGCGCTGAAACTGCCGTCGACACGCACCTCGCTGAAACCGGTCGCCGCTTGGCCATAGCCCAGATACCGCAGGCGCTGCTCGATCTTGATCCTGTCGAGCACGTTCATCTGGCTCGACAATTTCATCTTCGAATAACCCGGATTGTCCAGTGGACGATCACCCACGAAGACGTTGCCCGCGGTCGAGAAGTCGTTCACGACCACCGAGGCGAGGCCATGGCGCGGGACCGGGTTGTGCTTTCCCGGCACCTTCTCATCGAAGCTGAACGCAAAGCTGTCCAGTTTGGGCGCGCTCACCGGCTCGCCGGCGCGCAGCAGTTCCACGTCGGTGGGCGTGAGGTTGGGCACCACATGAAGAATCCCGGCCGATGCAAAGTCGACCAGTTCGCCGCTGTTGCCCGCGGACATGGGTTGCAGGGTTGCACCGGTGCCCTGGGTGACGATGAGCAGCGGGGGGCTGTTGTCATCGCCGCTGCGCGCGGTGGTCAGCCCCTTCTTCTCCAGCGTAGCCTTGTCCACCTGGAAGTTGTCGAGCGTGTCCTTTTTCTGCCATACCTGAGTCTCTTGCGTGGGCGTCAGGTCACCCAGCAATGGAAGCCCCAGCAATTGCCGGGCAGCCAACTCCTTCAGATCCACCTTCACCACATCGCCCATGCGGCCCACCGCCTGAACGAGCACGGGATTGCCGGCAAACGCAGTGCCGGCCGGCGGCGCAACCCAGCCACCGAAGGCCGACGGAACCAGCTGCTCCGCGCCGCCAGGCAGCGAGACGTGCTTGCGCAGACCATCCTGGTTCGCGAGGGCAGCGCTGATGAGCGCCTTCACGTCCCAGGCATGGTTCTGGTTGGGCCGTTGGCTGCCGTCGAAGATGTTGGCGCTGAAGCCGCCCTTGAGCTGGCCGATGAGCACCCTGCCGTCCGCCGACAGGCTCAGGTTGACGATGCCATAGCCGTCCAGCGGCAGGGTGGCGGCAATGAACTGCGGCGCGCCCTGCCTGCCGAACGGGTCCTTGATGATGCCGAGCTTGCCGCCGGCCGCCACCTTCCTGGCACTGGCCGATCCGCCGATCGCGGCAGGAGGGGTACCCGGAGAGAGCTGCACGAACATCGGCGCCTCGTACATCGCCTTGACGTAAGGATCTTCGAAGGGATGGTTGTCGTCGGCGACGATGGCGTATTCCACCCCGTCCTGCTCGACCAGCACTGCGCTCTGCGCCCGCTGGATGTCCAGTCGATCCATCCCCCCATTGCCGCCGGTCTGACGCATGTCGATCGACTCGATGGAGGCTGACTTCAGCTTGCCGGTACCGGGGTCCCTCGTCACGGTCAGCGCGCCCAGGCCGCGGTCGTAGTCGTTGGCGCTGGCGAGCAGGAAGCGGTCCTTGTCCCACGTGGCGGTGATGATCTGCGGCAGCTTTGCCGTGTTGTCGGCAAAGTGGGCCGGAGTGGGTGGGTCGATCTGCCCGGTGGACGTATTCAGCGTGGCGAGATCGAAGATCAGGACGTCACCGGAAGGGCCGCGCAGTCCAGAGCTGTAAGTTCCGCGGGCCTTGGGTATGCCGACCACCAGCGTGCGGTTATCCGGCCCCAGCACCATGCCGCCCACGCCGTACGGCGAAGTCTCGATGCCGGTTCCCTTCAGGGACACGATCTTCCCAGGCTTGTGGTAGTCGGCACTTGCCGGATCGATATCCATCGCCAGCAACCGGAAGCTTCCGCCGCCGTAGCTGTTTCCTTCCCCGATGAGCAGGACGCCGCCCTGGACCAGCAGGCTCGCGATGTTCTTGCCCGCTGGTACCGTGATGGTGTCGATGCGCCGGAAGGTCACCATGTCGATCACCGAGACGACGCCGTCGCCGGCCACATAGGCGCGGCTCAGGTCGCTGGAGAACGCGACGGCGTTGAGCTTGGACCCGGTGATGTAGTCGAACCCCTGGTTGCCAATCGTGTTCAGGAGCGCGACTTCGCCGACAAGCTTGTTCTCGCGCAGGAACTGCACGCCGGTGCGTGTCAGCACCGCCGCGATGTCGGTCGCGGGCTGGAAAGTGACGGTGTTGCCGCCGAAGCTCAGCGTACCGCCATTGGTGGTCACGCCCGAGCCCTTCATTCTCGGATCTGCCACTTCGCGCACGATCTGCCAGCGCAGGCTGGAGACGGCATACCCGGCGGGCGGCGCCACTTCGATCGGACCCTTGACGTCGCCCGCCAGCTTCCTTTGCAGCACGGGCGTCTTGCCATCCGGCAGCATCGCCTTGAGCACGAGCGTGCCGGGATAGGGGCCGGGCCGATCGTTCTGTACGGTAAAGGTCAACACTCCCTTGCTGGTGTCGACCGTCGGGTTGGAGATGATCGGGATGCCGACGTTGCCCCAAGGCTGGCTCACCTCGGAAAGGTACGAGCGGGTGTCGATCGCGCCGTTGGCCTGCCGATCGGCGAAGGGAATCTCGGAGAACTGCGGCACCCCGAAGTGGTAGGTGCCGATGCGCACGGAGTCGGCCAGGCTCGCTATGAATCCGAGCAGCCACGAAGGGCCGCTGCCAGTACTGCATCCTAGGCCCCCGAAATCGAGCCATTGGCCGTCGTTGACCGCCACATCGAGGTTGTGGCCGATGACGCCCGGCAGGCGGACGCAGGTGATGTATTCGCCGGACATGGTTGCGCCGTAGTACGGAGGACTTGCCGTCCGGGCGGCAAGGCGTCCCTGCTCATCCGTGCCCACGAAACCGTTGTCCACCAGCCACCAGGTGTCCGTGGTGCCTCCGCCGGGTATCGGCACGGTGCCCTTGCGGAAGATGAACACTTCCTGACCGGCCTGTACGTCGCCGCCCTGAACCGGGATGGACAGTTGAACCGGGTAGGTGCTCTCGTCTGCACCGATGTCGAGCTTGAAGGCTCCGACTGCCTGCAGAATCCCCGCGGCCGGGGCGGCCATGCCGACTCGCTGCTGCAATTCGTCCAGCGCGATGCGTTCGATGGACACTGGCACGTCGTGCGCCAGGGCGCCGGCACCGATGAGTACGTTTTCGCCGGTGGTGCCACTCACAGCACCACCCTGTGCCGCAGAGACCGCAACCGAGCGCGGCGCGGATGCACCGGTGGCATCGACCTCCTGCGGTGCCTGGACGCCAAGCCGGATATCGCTCTGCCCCACCACTTGCTCGACGAGTTGGCCATTCTCGTTCACGACGCTGGCGAGGTGGACTACGGAAATCGTGACCGTACCGGTGCGCAACGCGGTGATCAGGCCGTCGGCACTCACCGTCGCGATGCTCTCGTCGGAGACGACGTAGCGAGTGCCGCTGAGAACTTGTGGAACCGCCGGAATGGTGAACTCGAACGTCTCGCCGGTGTCCGGATCCGTGAACTGTTCGGTGGACTCCGGTTGCGTCTGAATCGTCACTTGAGTGGCGGTGTGCACGTCCGCAGGATCGCCATTGGCCGGCTGAAGGACGTGGACCTTGAGCTGGCGCGTACCTCCCGGGAGCAGCGTCAATGTGCCCGGATAGACGTCCGGCTGTACCACCACCCCTGCGGTGGTCGATCCGCTGCGCCGCACATTGATCGCCGCGACCGCGCGCACCGTCGTACCGTCGCCCACGGCACGGCTTGCCATGACGAGTGCGGCACCGGGCGCCGCAGCACGCAACACATCGCGGCCGTCATCGACTTCGACGGCTGTCACGCCCGTGTACCCGAGGGCTTGCAGGCCCTGGGCCGTCATGATCAGGTAGCCGCCGCTGGCGCTGAGTTCCACGTCCGACTGGTCTTCGAAAACGCCTACTGCGTGCAACCGGACTGCCGCACCGGCCAGCATGCCGGGCAACGCATCCAACCGAATCGCCAGCAGCTTCGCACCGCTGACGTTCACGCTGAGCACGATCGGCACGCCCAGTGAGTACCCGTCGTCCGCTTGCACGGTGACGGTCGCTGCGCCGGCGTAACCGGCTTCGGGCGTGAACACCAGCGTTTGTCCATCCGCACCGATGCGAGCCGCACCGCGCGTCGCTCCCGCCACGCGCCAGAAGATGGCGTCTCCCTCCAGATCCTGCGCGGTCGCATCCAGGCTGCGGGATGCCGCCAGGTCCACGTGCGTCTTCAGCGCCGGGCCGGCCGGCTGCGCCACGGCTACCGGCGCCTGGTTGGCGCGCCAGCCGTAGTTGGCGTACAGCACCTGCCGGTCGGTCGTGTTCACCACGCCATCGCCATTGAGGTCGACGCCCGCAAGGTCCTGTTCCAGTCGCTGCTCCCAGGCTGCGCTGTCGGTGCCGTCCACATCGCCATCGCGGTCGATGTCGCCCGCGACGCTTATTCCCAGACTCGCGTTGCCGCTGCCTTGCAGACTCAGCATCTTGAGTCCGGCATCGGTCACACGCAGCAGAGTCACGGTGCGCGCGCCGTCGTGCACCTGGCCGAGCACCGTGGCGCCCTCGGCTTGCAATTGCAGGTCGCCTTGCGTCTCGATGGCCAGGATCACCGCGCCCTGCGCGCCTGGCGTCTTGACGGTAGACGCCAGTTCGCTCTCGCGCACCATGAAGCTCAGGTTGACGGCTTGCGTGCCGTCGAGGCTGCCGCTCCACTGGTTGGTGGGCGCCACGGCGCCGGCCAGCCAGCCGACGGCCGCGCCGAGGTTCGCGGTGATCGGGTCCTCGATCAGGCTGCCATCGGCTCGGTAGCCCAGCAGCGTGCCGGCGTCGGCGGAGAACAGGCTGCGCGCCAGCACGAGCCGGCCTTGGCCGTCGTATCGGTAGGCCAGGGCCTGGGTGTCGTCGGCCGCATCCGGGCCGGTGATGCGATCGATGCGGCCGCTGTCGTCGCGCACGAAGTCGATGCGCTGGCGCGTGTCGCTTGCGCTGGCGAGCGCGATGCCGGCATCGCTGACCAGCCACTGCTGCCCGTCCGCAAACCGGATCGCCTGCACCGTGCCGTTGGCGTCGAGCGTGTAGCTCGTGCCGTCCGGGCCCGTGAGCAGATAGCCCGCCGGCTGCCACGGCAGGCCGGACAGTTCGTCGTACAGGCGCTGACCTTGGCGCTGCAGGTTGACCTGCGCCGTGCCTTGCTCATCGAGGGCCTGCAGCGTCCAGCCCTGGCTGGCGCTGAAGCGCGGGTGCTGCACCGTCGGGGCGCCGGGTTGCGCGCCCAGCGCGTCGGTCGAGGTCGACAGCGTGAAGCGGAGGTACCGCGACTCGGCCTGCGGTGCCGACACGGACGACGGCACCTGCAGCCACACGCGGGCGCCTTCTTGCCAGGGCGCGAGCAGGCCCAGCGGCGTCCGTGCCGGCTGGTCGTGCGTGAGCCGGGTGTCGAGGATAGGCAGCACCCAGTTGCCGAAGTCCGCGGAAGACCCACTTCGGGCGTCGGCGCCCGAGGCGACGTTGGTCGGCAGCACGCGCGTGAGCGCAAAGTCATGGTCGCCGAGCCGGAACACCGCATCGGTGGCCGTGGCTTGCGCCAGGTGCTTGGTCGACGAATCGATCACCACGCGGGCCGAGATCTCGCTGGTGCGGCCGGCGAGATCCCAACCGGTGAGGCGCAGCAGGTACACGCCGTTGGCGAACGACGCGGGGTCGAGCGTGGCGAGGCGGGTGTTGGCGTTGACCGCTTGCGCCGCCAGGCTGTCGCCAGCCAGCAGCTGCCAGTCGTCGCTGCCGGCCGGCGCGATCTGGAGCCGCCAACCCATGAGCTGAAGCTCGGCGAGATGTGCGCTCAGGTCGGCAGGCTGTTGCACGACGACAGGCTGCGTGTCCGCGCTCGCCCCTTGCAGCGGCCCGGTCCAGGCCAGCGTGGGCGCCTGCACGTCCTGCGGATCGCGCACGCGGATGGTCTGCACCTGCGTGGCGCTGAAGCCGTCGGCGTCGACGGCCGTCACGCGCAGCTCGATCAGGCCCGGGGCGGTGGGCGTGAGCCGCACGCGGCCGTTGGCATCGAGCGTGACGGGCTGCCAGTCGGCGGCGCCCAGCCCCGCACCGCGCGCTTCGGCCGTGAGCTGGGTCACCGGGCTGAAGCTGGTCGAGCGCACGGTGACCAGCACCGTCTGCCCCGGCAGCACCGGGGTCGACGGGGTGGTGTTGACCAGGATCTTCGGCGCATTGGCCGCGGGCTCGGCCACCACGCGCAGGGTGAAGGACTGCATCGCGGTGTTGCGGCCGTCGCTGACGTTCGCCAGCACGACGAAGTCGCCCACCTGGCCGGGGCCCGGGGTCCACCGCAGGCGGCCGCTTGGCGCGTCGTAGCTCGCGCCTTCGGGCAGGTGGCTGAAGGAGACCACCAGCGCCTGCGTCTGCGCGGCGCCGTCGGGGTCGCTCACGCGGATGGCGCCTTGCGCCGCGGTCGCCCCGTGCAATTCAGGCACACGCAATTCAGGCACACGCAAGACAGGCAGGCTGAAGCTCTGCCCCACCACCAGCGCGTGGCTGCTGGCCGTGACCTGCGGCGCCCGGTTCACGTCGAACACGCGCACCTGCACGCTGCGCAGCGTGCTGAGGCTGCCGTCGCTGGCGCTGAAGGTGACGGTGAACGCGCGGTCGGTTGCGTGGCTGTTGTCCACCACGTCCGCATCCGGCGTCCACTCGAAGTAGCCGTTGGCCGCATCGAAGCTCACGCCGGCGGGCGTGTCGGTATCGCGCAGCAGCGCCAGCCGCACGGCGTCGCCGTCGGCATCGGCCGTGGTCAGCCTGAAGCCCAGGGTCTCGCCCTCGGGTACCCACTGCAGCGGCAGGGGCAGCAGCACCGGCGCCTGATTGGTGTTGGCCACGCGGATCTCCACCGGCAGCGTCGCCATCGCCGAGCCGTCGCTCGCGCGCACGGTGAAGTGGTAGGTGCCAGGGTCGGTGCCGCTGGCGTTGTCGGACTGCGCCGCCAGGTGGCCCGGTGTCCAGCACAGCACGAGGCGCGACTGGCCGTCGCTGCCGGCGCGGGTCTCCACCGTCATGCCGGCGGGCAGGCCGTCGACGCGCCAGTCGAGCAGGTCGGCATCCGCGTCGCGCACCACGACGTCCAGCGCCATCGGCACGCCTTCCTGGGCCTGCAGCGTGGTCACGCCCACCGCGCCCGTGATGACGGAGGCGCCGCTGGGCGTGGCGGCCAGCAGTTGCGGCGCCTGGTTGGCGGCGCGGACGACGATGCGCAGGTCACGCACCGTGGTGTTGCGCGGCGGCGGGTTGTCGGGGTCGGGGATGAAGCCGGCGTCGGCCGGCGGCAGGCCGCGGTCGGTGACTTCCAGGCTGAGATCAAACGCGCCGATCTGCGCGGCGGTGGGCGTCCACACCAGGCGCGCCTGGCCGTACTGCGGGTCGGCGACGATCTGCGCGCCCGGCGGCAAGCCCTGCGCGGACAAGCTCAGCGCATCCTGGTCGAGGTCGCGCACGCTGATCGGGATGCTGATCAGCTGGCCGGCCACGGCCGCGACCTGGCGCGCCACCGTGACGACGGGCGGCTCGCTCTGGCTGCGCACCGTGACGACGAAGCTCCTGGCCTGCGCCAGCGCCTCGCCGGCGGTGCCATCGCCGTTGTCCTGGGCGACCACCGTGAGGGTGTGGTCGCCGCGCTGGCCGGCGCCGGGCGCGAAGCGGATCACGCCGGTGATGGCGCTGCCCGAGCCCTGCTGCGTGTAGCTGGCGAACGGTGGCAGGCCGGTCAGGGTGATGGTGAGCGGGTTGCCGTCGGCATCGGTGGCGGTGATGGGTACTTCCACGACCGCGCCGCGGTCGACGATCACGTTGTGCAGGTCGCCGATCTCCGGTGCGCGGTTGGCGTTGCTGACGACGATGGGCACGGTGATGCGGCTTTGCGCCGGCACGCCGGTGCCGCCGCCGTCATCGGTGGCGATGACGGTGACGTAGTAGGTGCCGGCCTGCGCATGGCCGGGCGTCCACACGAGTTCCAGCGTCTCGGCGTCGAAGCGCGCGCCGGGCGGCAGGCCGGCGACTTCATAGCTCACCGACGCGGGCGTGCTGCCGGCCTCGTCCACGGCCGCGCCGGTGGGCGACAGGCGCACCTTGGGCGCGAAGCCGGGGTTGTCGGGGTCGAAGGCGAACACGCCGATGCGCAGCGCCTGCCCTTCCAGCACGTGCCAGGTCTCGACGGGGTCGAACACCGGCGCGCCGTTGGCGTTGAGCACGTCGAGCACCAGTTCGCGCGACACCGAGGTGGTGACCGGATCACTGCCGTCGGCCGGCGTGTAGGTCGCGCTTAACGTGATCGGCAGGCGCAGCGTGCCGGCCGAGGCATGGTCCGGCGTCCATTCGAGCCAGCCGGTCTCGCTGTCGAGCGTGGCCCCGCCGGGCAGCCAGGGGCTGCTGTACGCCAGCGTGATGGTGGTGCCGTCGGCCTGCTTCAAGCCGCCGCGCAGGGAGCCGGGCAACTGGATCGCGAAGCGCTCGCCTTCGCGCAGCGTGTGCTCGGGCATCGCGGCCAGCACCGGCTTGGCATACCCCTGGTTCACCTGCACGCTGAAGCGCTCGGCGATGCTGCGCTTGCCGTCGCTGGCGACGAGGGTGACGTCGTCGTAGCGGCCGGCCTGGTCGTAGCCGGGCGTCCAGCTCAGCATGCCGGTGGCCGTGTCATAGCGGGCGCCGGCCGGCAGGTTGCGCAGCGTGACGGTGACCGGGTCGCCGTCGGCGTCGGCCGCGATCAGCGGCAGCGACAGCGTCTCGCCTTCGGCCAGCGTGACGTCGGACACCGCGGCCAGCGTGGGCGCGTGGTTGGCGCCCGCCACGTTCAGGCGGAAGGTCCGCAGGGCCACGCCGCCGCGGCTGTCCTGCACGCGCACCAGCACGTCCGTCTCGGCGTCGTCGCGCGAGGTCGGCGTCCAGGTCAGCGTGGCCGTGTTGCGGTAGCCGCTGGCGGTGGCGTCCACCGCATCGGCCGGTGAGATCGTCATGCCCGCCGGCGCATTGACGAGCTGCCAATAGAACAGCGTGCCGTCGGTGTCCTCGGCCTGCAGCGCGGCGCTCCAGGTCTGGCCGGCGGCGGCGTTGGGCAGCAGGTCGTCGCTGGGGTCCAGCGCATCGGCCACCGAGAGCGCCGGCGGTGTATTGACATAGGGCACGGCGTAGATGCCATGGCCGAGGTCGAACTTCGGCAGCGTGGAAGAGCCCGGCGCCGCGCCGAAGCTGCTGGCCGGTCGCACGGTGACGGTCTGGCCAGTCAGCGTCGCACCGACGGCGAGGCGGCCGTCCTGGTCTTGCAGCGCCGGCGTCAGATCCACCAGCCACAGGTCCGACTGGTCGCCCGCGCCCTGCGTGCCGCCGAGCACCTCGTTGCCGCCGAAGTAGCGGCCCGGGTCGAGCAACAGCATCAGCGGGCCGCGCAGATCGTCCACGCCGATGTTGGTGATGGCTACGTCGTAGCTCACCGTGCCGGTGGCGCGGTCGCCGCGCGTGTCGGCGAAGCTCAGTCGCACCGAGCTGGTCAGATCGACCAGTGCGGTGAACGAGGTGGTGAAGCCCTGCGACAGGCGCACCTGGCCCGCGCTGCGGATGTCGCTGGACACCTCCAGCCGCCAGCCGCCGGCCTGCAAGGCCGGCAGCGTGAGTACGGCCGAGCGGCTGGCCGCGTCCCAGCGCACCGCGCTGGGCGCGAGCACCAGTGTGGAATCGGGGTCGGTGCCGACCCATCGGTAGTTCGCCGGGTCGAGCACGCTCGAGGGATCGGATGCATCACCCGTCCACATCGCCTGGTCGAACGTCACCGCGATCTGGTTCAGCGGCAGCGGCACGAGCGCGCCGTCGCGCACGCTGGCGGCGAGCACGTTCGGCGCCTTCAGCGGCGCGATCTCGTCGATGCGGCCGGTCTCGGCCACGAGGATGCGGCCGTCGGCGGTGGTGAGGATGCTCTCGCCGCGCGTGCCGCCGGCAGCCAGTTGCAGCACGCGATGCGACTGCAGCTCCACCATCCACACCGAGGCCTGGTGCGGCACCGTGCCGGCGCCTTGCCCTTGCACCACCGGCCGCTGCCTCAGGTTGCTCGAAGCCATCAGCAGCCCGGCCAGCGGCGAGCCGGCCTGGCCGAAGGCGATGCTGTCGATCACGCCGTCCAGGCGGTACTCCAGCTCGGCGCGGCCCTGCGTGCGGCCGCTCATCGGGAAGCTGACGATGTCGGTGGTCGCGCCGGGCTTGCCGCCCGTGACCTCCGAACCCGTCCAGCGCACACCCCACAAGCGACCGTCCGGACCGAAGGCGAGGTCGCCCACCCGGGTGTTGGAGAAGTGCTTCCAGCGCCTGGCCGCGTCGGTGGCCTGGGGATCGAAGATCTCCACGCCGTTGCCGGACGAGACGTAGACCAGGCCGGTGCCCGGCTGGATCGCCAGCGCGTGGGTCAGCGGGTCCGCGCTCGGGCCCGCGAAGCGCTCGACAACCGCGCCGGAGTTCGCGTCGACCAGCCACAACTCGCTGCCGGTCATGACCCAGAGCTGCCCCAGCGAATCGACGGCCATGTCGAGCGCGGGCGCATCCAGCGTGAACAGCGGCCGGGTGCTGCGCCCGCCGTCCTTGGCGAAGCGGAACACCTCGTTGCGCAGCGTGCCGGCGCTGGCGAGTACGGAACCATCGGTCAGCTCCACCATCGCCAGCGCGCCGATGTCGGCGTCGCTGGACTGGAAGCCTTCGGCGAAGCCGCGCACGACCATGGGCGCCAGCACGCTCTGCAGCTCGCTGGGCTGGGAGGGCGCCAACAGGCCCGGCAACCGCTGCTGCGCCTGGGCGAACAAGCCATTGGTCGGGTAGCTGCGGTCCGGCGCCGCGGCCGGCAGCTCGGCGGTGCCCTGGACCTGCTCGTTGACGCCCAGCGCCTGGACCACCTGCTGCCGGCTGCCATCGTCGGGCAGCACGGCGTTGGCGACGCTGGCCGCCTCGCGGTTGCCGGCGTTGTCGGTGGCGACCGCCAGGAATTCGTAGGTCTTGCCGGCCTCGCCGGTGAACACGGCCTGCGTCTGGCCGGTCGGCACCTGCTTCAGCCAGATGCGGAAGTCGCCGCCGTTCTCGGCCACGTACACCGTCTGGTGCTTGATGCCGCTGGCATCGTCGCTCGCGGTCCACTGGACGTCGAAGCTCGGCGCGCCTTGGGCGTCGTTGCCCAGCGCGGTGACCGCGAGCGTCGTCCGCGGCGGCAGCGCATCGAGCGTGTGGCTGACCACCGCGCTCTCCACCGGCGGCAGCCCGTCGATCACGATGCGCGCGGAAACGTCGATGGCCGCGCCGGAGGCCGCGTTGTCGGCGGCCTGGACGGTGTAGCTCACGAAGCCGCGGGTGGACTGGCCAGCGGTGTCGTTGGCACTCGGCGCAAGCAGGCCGCGCAGCGCGTCGTGCAGCACTTCACCGGTGTCCGGATCGATGGCTTGCAGCAGCCAGGTGGCCAGGCGCGTCTGCACGTCCACTCCGGCGCTGACGCGCAGCACGAAGCCCTTGCTTCCGGTGAAGTCGAAATCGCCCTGGAAGTTGGCCTGCGTGCCCGGCAGGTGGACGTTGAGGTCGCCGATCTTCAGGTCCTGCAGCCGGATGCTGCGCGGATCGAGGTCGGCGTCGAGCTGGGTGACGATGCGCAGTTCGCCCACCGCCTGCTCGGTCGGGTTGTTGAACGACAAGGTGTAGGGCAGCGGCGTGCCCGCCGGCACGTAGGCCGCGCCATCGGCGTGGGGCAGCACCTGCGGGCCGCGCACGGCGATGGCGGCGTTGTTCGCGCTGCCGGTCGAGACCGCCTGCTGCAGGTACTGTGCGAGGCTCAGCGCCTGCGGTCCCACCGGGTTGAAGTTCGCGTCCAGCACGCCGATGTGGCGCAGGCACTCCAGCTCCGACAGGCCGCCGGCATAGACGCCGAAGTGAAGGAAGTGGGTGTCCTGGGTCGCGTGCCGGTCGAAGCCGGCCTCGTCGGGCGCTTTGGGCACCGGCACGTACGCGATGCCGCCCTCTTCGTCGATGCGCACTTCGGCGTAGTCCACCGGTGTGGTGCGCGCCTGCGGGTCACCGGCCCAGCGCGCGGTGTCGCCGTACCACTGTTGCACCTTGGCGAAGAAGCTCAACAGGTCCGCCTGGGTGCGGTAGCTGTCTCCGCCTTTGCCCAGCAGGACGCCGGTGGCCAGTGTCGCGTTGAGGCTGAGCACGATCGGGTCGCGGCGCACCGGCGGCGCCTCGCCCAGCGGACGCAGCAGGCCGGCCTGTTCCAGCGCGGCCAGCCAGCCGCGCACCCACTGCGACTCGTCGGCCGCCAGGGTCTGCAGCGCGTCGGGCGCCGAGGTATCGGCCACGATCGCTTCGCGCAGCCGCCTGGCATGTGCCGTCTGGTCGGTGATGAACTCGTCGCGCGTCAGCGGCGTGGCGCTGCCGAGGATGTCGAAGCGGAACGGCATCGCCAGCACTTCGTGCTTGGTGATGTGCTCGTCCGCTTCGCGCGACAGGAACTTGTGCGTCAGCCCCTGGGAGATGCGGTCCAGGTCCTGCACGCCGTTGTCGAGCAGCCCCTGTGCCTTCCAGTCGGGGCGGATGGCGTAGAGCCTGGCGCGCAGGCCGTCGAAGTCGTAGGCCAGCCATTCGGCCAGGCCGGGGTAGGTCTGCACGTCGAAGCTCATGCCGACGAAGCCGCCGGCCCCCACGTCGAAGGCATAGCCCGGCGCGAGGTTGAAGCCCGAGGTGTTCAGCGTGCCGTCGAGCGCGGCCCAGGGCGCGTCGTTGCGCGGCAGAGCGTTGGTGGGCGTGCCGCCGAAGCGCTGGGTGTTGCCGCCGTCGGCCACCGAAGCGCCCGGGGGCTGGCCGCCCACGTTGGACGAGAACACCACGTAGGGCAGGTTCAGGCCGTCGAGCACGTCCGCGCTGCGCCCCATTTCGCTCGCGCCGACGTCAAAGCGCACATAAGGCGTGTCGACGTTGGTCAGGCTTTGCAGGCTGACGCTGTAGACCGTGCCCTCGCCTGGCGCGAAGCTGCGCGGGCCGCCGATGCCGATGGTCACGTCGGCCTCGATGCCGCGCTCCACCAGGTAGCGGTAGGCCTCGGTGACGCGCTGGCCGTCGGGGTTGATGACGGCCACGTCGTACAGGCCGTGCGGCACGTTGCGCAGGTCGAACACGGCGCGGATGTGCGTCGCGTCCAGCACCTGCCAGCGCTCGGGTTCCACCTCGAACACGCCCGGCCTCGACAGCTTGACCAGCGCGCCGGGCTGGAACCGCGCGCCCGCTATGTCCATCGTCACCCAGCGGTGATCGTCGTTGCCGGTGCCGCCCTGGTCCGGCGTCACCTTGGTGATCGACAGCGGCAGCAGGTCGGCGCGCAAGGTCACCGGCGTGGCCTCGGGCGACTGCCGCGAGCGCACCAGGATGTAGTAGTCGCCGGCCTGCGTGCCGGGCACCAGCACCTGCTGGTCGGGTGACACCGGGACGCTGTAGGCGGCGTCGTAGGTGGTTGCTGTCGGTACGTCGCCATGGCGAACGTAGACCTCGTTGGCGCCGGCCTCGGCGCTCGAATCCAGGCTCACGCGCAGCGTCTCGCCGGCGGCGACGCTGACCTTGTACAGCAGGGTCTGGTTCGACGCCAGCGTGGTGTTCAGTGGCGAGGCGATGGCCAGCGAAGGCACGGCCACGTGCAGCGAAGCGCCGGAGGCGGTGCGGTTGTTGGCCTCGCCGGGCGGCAGGTGCAGCCCCGTCTCGTCGTAGGTGATGCGGCCTTCGAAGACCTCGTTGTAGAGGTCGGGTCGCACGACGATGCGCCAGTTGCCGTCCTTCAGTGCCGGCATCCGGGCCTTCAGGGTGGCGGTGTAGCTGCCGTTCGCTGCCAGGTCGCCGACGTGCTGCACCTTGCCCAGCAGCTTGTCGGCCAGGTCCCAGGTGTTGTCGGACGAGAGGTACAGCGCGTCGGTCCAGCGGCCGTAGGCCGGGTTGTCGGACGCGTTGCTCACCGTGAAGGTGATCTCCACCTCGTCGCCCACGGACGCATCGGCCGGCACCACGACTTCGGTGACTTGCAGGTCGGCCGGCGGCGGCGTTTCGATGCGCAGCGGCTGCGCCGCCGTGGAGGCGTTGTTCTGGTCGTTGCCGAACTCGTAGACCTCGCCGACGGCGCCGGTGCCGTAGGCATTGGCGGGATCGGTGACCACGAACAGGTAGTACGTGCCCTCCATCTCGCGCGGGGCGGTGAAGCTCAGGTGCGTGTCGTAGCCCGCCCCGGTGGCCAGGCCGCCGCTGTGGGACACGTAGCCCAGGAAGCGGTCCTTGGCGAGGTCGAGGAAGCGGTCCTTCGAGAGGTAGACGAAGTCGTTCCAGTGGCCCTGGTCGGACGGCGTGGCGCCGCCGCGGTTGTCCACGCGGTAGTCGACGCTGAACTTCTGGCCTGCATGGACCGATTCAGGAATGGCGACCTGCGTCACCTGCAGGTCCGGCGGCGTGGCGAGGGTGATCGGCAGCGCGATGCGGCCGGCGTTGTTGCCCTCGTCCCCGAACTCCGGCACGCTGCCAGCGCCCTGGCCGTCGATCACGTCCAGATCGGGGCGGATGGTGCTCCGCCCCGTGTGGCCGGCGGCTTTCGCCAGCTCGGTATCGGCCTTGACGATGAGGCTGAAGTCGCCGCTGATCGCCGATGGCAGCGTGAAGGTGGCGGATCGGGTGTACGACTCGCCGGGCTGCAGGTAGCGCGGCCGGTTGTCGGCCGTGTATCCCATCGACGTGCTGCTCACCCGGTGGATCGTCTCGAAGTACGTGCCGCGGTCCACCAGTGGGAAGTCTGTGGGGTCCAACGAGGCATCGCGCGAGAGGAAGATGCCGTCGCTCCAGCCGTTGGTGCGGGTTTCCCGCGTGCCGCGGTTGGTCGCGGTCCAGGTGATCGTGATCGTCTCGCCGGAATGGGGGCGGGGGTTGGAGACGGCGATGCTGTCGATCTGAAGATCCGGCTCGCGGTAGGTGACGTGCAGGTCGCCGCGGCCGGTGTTGTTGCTGTTCAGCGTGCCTTCGTAGACGCTGTTGGCGTACAGCCCGTCGCGCGCGATCGCGTTGTCGATGGTGGCGTGGGGGCCATCCGGCATTTCGCGCATCGCCCGGAGGTCGTCGGGCAACAACGGGGTGGAGGGCGGGATGGCGTCCGTGATGACGTAGACGTAGTACGGCCCATTCGTGCCCGGCGGCAACTTGAACTTGCCGCTGGCGCTGTAGCTGCCGCCGGAAGCCAGGCCGCCGGCGTTCGAATGCACCACCGTGCCCAGCAAGGTGACGCGGCTGGGGATGAGTTGCGGATCGGGGCTGAAGTAGACGCAGTCCAGCCAGGTGCGCGTGCCGCTCCAGACGTCGGCGCCGACGTTGGCCACGGTCCAGGTGACGGTGGTCTCCTCTCCCGAGAAGTTCTCCGGCTGCGTGGTGATGGCGGTCACGCGCAGGTCGGACGGTGTGTTGGTCACCTGGGAATCGGCTGCGAGCGAGTTGTTCGTCTCGGAGACCTCCGCGATCGTGCCCTTGTCGCGTTCAGGTAGCGCGTCGGTTTCGACGACCACATAGGCGCCCTTCACTGAAGGCGCGAGCTGCACGGTCTGCGATACGGTGTAGGTCTCCCTGTGGGCCATGCCGCGCTGCTGCGCGTACGTGCCGACCAGCCACTTGACGGTGGCCTGGGTGAGATCCGGGTGGTCGGCCACCCAGACCCGGTCGGACCATTCGCCGCTGAACTCGTCTCCCTGGTTCTGCACCGTGTAGCTGAAGGTGTAGCTGCCCGGCGCGGTGGTCGAGGGCGTGGCGCTGATTTGCGAGACCACCAGGTCCGGCGGCGTGATGCCGAGGATGCTGATCGGCCGCGCCTTGTAGTTGTTGTTGTCGACCTGGCTGGGGTCGTCAGGGTTGATGTTTGACGCCAGCGTGTCCTCGAGGATCACGTTGTAGGTGTCGCTCCAGACGGTGACGTAGTAGTCGCCGGAGCGGATGGCGTCGGGGATCTTCGCGCTGATGTGGCCGAGGTAGTCCTGGCCGGCGTCGAGGTTGCCGCTGTGCGTGACCTGTGCCAGCAGGATGTCGCCCTTCGAGGGCGACGGCCGGCGCTTGTCGATGGTGAGCCACACCGAATCCGTCCAGCTGCTGACGGCCGCGTTGTCGCCCTGTGTGCGCGCCGAGCCGAGGTTGGCGACCTTGTAGTCGACGTCGATGGCCGAGCCGTGGACCGCCTGCGTGGGCGCGACCACGTTGCTGGTGACGAGGTCGCCGAACGGGACCGGATCGATCGTGATCCGGGCCGCGCGGACGTTGTTGCCTTCCTGCGGGTACTCGTCGATCCGGCTGCTGCCGTCGGCCACCACGATGAGGTAGGCCGCGCCGCGATAGCGGATCGGGATGTCGATGCCGTCGACCTGGGTGCGATAGTCCTTGCTCGGATCGAGGGCGGAGCCGCTGTCGTAGCGGCCCAGCAGCAGGTCGTCGCCGCCGAGGCTGCCGTCCAGCGAGAGGTAGACCCAGTCGGTCCAACGGCCACTGGTCGCCACCGGGCCCATGTTGGCGACGGTGAAGCTCAGCCCGGCGGTCGTTCCCGCGGTGACGCGCTCCGGCACGACGATCTCGGTGACGCGCAGATCCGGCCGCGGGTTCAGGCTCACCTCGGTGGTGCCCGCGGACAGGGTGCGGTTGTTGCCGCGCGCCGCGCCGTGCTCGTACACCTGGGCGCTGGAGGAACTGCCGAGGTCGCTGTTGGTGATCACCTGGACGCGGTACGCGCCCTCGATCTTCGACGGCAGGCGCACCTGTTCGGTCCGCGTGTAGCGAATGCCCGAGGCCAGCCCCCGGTCGCAGGTGTAGCTGCCGAGGACGACGCTGGCGCCGCCGCTGACCGGCACCAGCACCACGGTGTCGACCCACTGGCCGGCCGCATCGGCCGCACCCTGGTTCAGCACCGTCCATGACACGTCGACCAGCGCGCCCTCCAGCGCGGTGGCCGGCACGCCGACGTCTTCGACGATCAGGTCCGGCGACGGCGAGAGCTGTATCGGCACGCCCAGCGAGCTGCCGGTGTTGTTGTTGCCGTAGATGAACTCGAACGGCACGCCGAACGGCCCACCGGCGCGGACGTTCACGTAGCAGGTGCCCGCCATGCCTTGCGGCAGGATGACCTGGATGCTGCGGGTGTATGCATCCCCAGCGGCCAACTGGCCCAGGTGCGACGCCGTGCCCAGCGACCAGGTGGTGCCGCTGCCGTCGGGGTTGGTGCTCAGCCAGATCGAGTCGGACCAGCTGTTCGTGTCGGTGACGCCGATGCCCTGGTTGGCCACCGTCCAGGTCACGGTCAGCGGCTGGCCGCTGAGTGCACTGCCGGACGCCGTGACCGACTGCACGCGCAGATCGGCATAGGCGATGGGCATCACCTCCAGCAGCGCGGGCGCCTCGGCGGTGTTGTTGGCCTCCTGACCGTTCTCCCACACCCGGGCCTGAGAGTCGGTGCGGACCATCACGTGGCCCTGGCGCGAGAAGCCGGGGCCGAAGCGGTAGTCGATGCTGCCGGTGTAGCTCTCGCCCACGGCCAAGCCGGCGTCGTGCGCGACCGTGGCCAGCACGATGTCGTCGTTGTCCCCGAACACCGCGTTCTGCGAGTACACCACCACGTCGGTCCACGCGGTGGTGCGGCCCGCGCCGGTACCCAGGTTGCCGACGGTCCATTCGACCCTGATGCCCGCCGGGTCGGCGATCACGCGCCGCGGTGCGCTCACCGAGGTGACGGCCAGGTCGGCGTGGAAGTCGCGCGCCACCGAGATCGCCAGCGAATCGCTGTTGTTCGATTCGGCGCCGTTCTCGTCGATCCGCGCGTTACTGTCGGTGACGACGACCAGCCGGTAGTTGCCCTCGGCATCGACGGGCAGCGTGACGTTCAGCGTGCCGGTGGACGAAGCGCCGGCCATGATGGCGCCGTGCTCGAACTCGCCGAGCTTGATGTCGCCGTCGTCCACCACGCCGTCGCGCGATAGGTACACGGTGTCACGCACCGCCGAAACGGAGGCGGTGCCCGCGTTTCGGGTCGTCCAGGTGAGCGCGACCGATTCGCCGCCCTGCAACACCCCGGTGGCGCCGAGTCGGGTGACCGTGAGGTCCGGCGCCACGACCGAAAACGTCGCCGAGGCCGTGTTGTCACTCTCGTTCGATTCGCTTGCGTAGCCGTTGTAGTCGGCCGTGACCTCGACGCGCCAGGCGCCGGCGGCGAGCGCGGGCACGGTGCAGTTCAGTGACGTGGTGTAGCTTTCACCGGGCGCGACCTGGCGCGTGGCGCCGGTCCGCGGCAGTTCCACGCTGAGCGACGGAGCGGCCACGTTGACCAGCCGCACGCGCTCGACCAGATAGGCGTTGGCCGCGTCATGGCCGGTGTTGCCGACCGTGTACTGCACCTGGACGGACTGGCCCACCCGCCACTCGGCGGGGGCGCTGACGTTGCTGACGACCAGGTTCGGCTTCGGCTCCGGCAGCACCGTGGTGGCCGACGGCGCCGCGGCCACGTTGTTGACCGTGCGGCCCGGTTCGTAGACCGCCCCGAAGGCATCGGACCTGACGATGACGTGCCGGGCGCCCACCGCGTCGCGCGGCATCAGCACGTCCATGCCCTCGGCGTAGTTCTGCCCGGGCGCCAGGCCGCCGACGTGCGTGACCGAGCCCAGCAGCACCGCCGAGGCGTCGAGCGTCGGGGTGTTCGACAGATACACCTGGTCCACCCAACGCGTCACGTCGGTGGCCAGAGTGCCGCCGTTGCCGACGGACCACTCCACCCGCGTCATGCGATTGGCATGGGCCGTGGCCGGCGCCAGCGTGACCGTGGGCACGAGATCGGAGTAGGTCTGGGTGACGTCGACCACGCCGGACAGGCGCAGGTTGTCGGCCCGCGTGTCGGGCTCGCGAACCGAGGCATTGGCGTCGGTGATCACGGCGATGCGGTAACTCCCTTCGATGCGCGCCGGGATGCGCACGGTCGCGCTCTGCGTGTAGCTGCCGCCGGGCCCGAGCGGGCTGGCGTATTTGACGTTGAGCAGGATGACGTCGTCGGCATTGCCGGTGACGGAGTCGCGTGTGAGGATGATGCGGTCGGTCCAGGAGCCGGTGGCCGCGGTGTTGCCGGCATTGACCACCGTCCAGGTGACGATCGTGTCAGCGCCGGACTCCACCGACGCCGGCACGACCAGGCTGCCCACCGACAGGTCGGCATAGGGCCGCGCCGTCGCGCTGAAGCCGGTGGCGGCGCTGTTGTTGGCTTCCGCGTCGCCGGCCACGTTGGTTTCGAACAGCAGGCCCGCGCCGGCGGCGTTGCTGTCGGCGGTGATGGTGACGTCGAAGGTGCCCGTGCCCAGCAGGCCGTCGGGCAGCGTGAAGCTGAAGCTGCGCGTGCGCGACTGGCCCGGGCCGAGTGGCAGGGCGGCATCGCCGCTGAATACCGCCGCGGCATTGACCACCACCGTGCCCGGTGAGCCGTCGGCATTGCGCTGGCGCACCACCACTCGGTCCTGGTAGGCCGTGGGCGTGGGCACGCTGCCCTGGTTGACGTCTTCCCACTGCAGCGTAAGCGTGTCGCCGGATTGCGGCGCGGTCTGCAGCAGGGCGACGCTGCGCACCGTGAGGTCCGGGCCGGCCACGAACTGCTGCTCGGCGATGTTGTCGCCTTCGAGCGCGCCGACCGCGCCGTATTCGAGCACCTGGGCCAGGGCGTCGACCGTCACGCGCAGGCGGAAGCTGCCGATCGCGTTCAGGCCCTGCGGCCAGGTGAAGGACAGGTTGCGCGGCGCCTGGCTGCCCGGGGCGATGTTCTGGGCCGTGAACGGGATCGTCTGGATCGCGACCACCACGCCGGTGCTCAGGTTCAGCAGTTCGACGCGTTCGCTCCAGGCGCCGGCGGCTGCCGCGGGGCCGGCGTTGGCGGTGTTCCAGCGTACAGACACCGTGTCGCCGGCGTTCCACCGGGACGCTGGCTCTAGAGCCAGGCCGTTGACCTGCAGATTGGCGTAGTCGGCCAGCGTACTGGTGAAGGCGGCCGTGCCGCGGTTGTTCTCCTCCGCCGCCCCGCCTTCGGGTTGCTCGTTGGAGGCATCGGTCTCGACCACGATGCTCAATTCGCCGGCGCCCGAGGGCCCGTCCGGCAGGCGCAGCGTGGCGCTGCGGTAGACCGCCTGGCCGGGCAGCAGCGCGCCGTTGCCCGCGGCGGATTCGACGTAGGGTACGGTCAACTGCGCGACGACCTCGTGGGTGCCCGCGCGCCGAACGATGAGGCGGTCGGTGAAGTCGCCGAGGGTCGGTACGGAGCCCTGGTTGCGCACCGTCCATCGCACCCGCAGCGGAGAGCCGGAGCTGATGGCCGGACCGGCCGGTTCCGACGCCACGGAGACGTCGGACACCGCCAGGTCCATCGACCGCGGCGCGCCGGACAGGTCGATGCTGCGCGGCTCGCCCGGCCCGTAGACGCATATCGCCATGCGGTAGGGCACGGCGGTGTCGTACACCAGGCTGTCGTCAAGCACGACCGTGTAGCGGCCGCTGACGCTGGCCACCAGTTCGGCGTCGCCGAGTTGGGCGTCGGACGCCACACGCCCATACGGGTCGATCACGCGCACCGCGCCGGTGTAGCTGTAGTGGTATGAGCCGCGCGGCGAGTCGTAGGCGTAGACGCGCGTCGCCAGGTCCCGCAGGTCGACGTAGAGGCGGTCGCCGGCGTTGGCCTGCACGCTGTAGGCGACCATCTCGCCGGCGGGATCGAGCCGGCCGTCGACGATGGCGCCGTTGGCGATGGGCGCGACCGAGCCGAGATCGATCAGGCGGAAGGCATAGCGGGCCTCAGTGAGCGCGCTGGTCGACACGCGCACGGTGTAGCGCCCGGGCGCCAGCATGAAGCTCGGCTGCGAGGGCGTGTTCGTGCCGTCGTACATCGTGCCGCTGGCCACCGTGGAACCGGTGGTCGCGTCGATCACGTACCAGTCGGTGGTGCCGACGGTGCTGTTGAGGCGGTCGAACTGGATCGCCGCGTCGTCCGCCAGGGTCAGGCTGTAGTCGCGGCTCTGCAGTGACGCCATCAGCATGCCCGAGATGGTCTGATTCAGCGCGACTGGCGACGCGGTGCGGCCGGCGAGGTTGTCGATCTGGAAGGACGCACCGCCGTTGTAGCCGGAGCCATAGGTGTACCCGGCCCAGTCGAGGACCAGGTAGACCGGGCCGCTGTCGGTGACGGGCAGTGTGGCCGAGTCGCTGTTCGTTCCCGTCCAAGGGGTGAGCGGCTGGCCCCACGGGTTGAAGAATGCGAAGCGCGGCGTGCTGCCGGTGACGCCGAGCGCGTTGAACTGAAGCACGTCGCCAGCCTGCGCGTCGACACGCCAGGCGCGGGCCGCAAAGTCGGAAGCGCTGGCGGCCGTCACGGCCTGGCCGTAGCTCAGTACCGGCACCTGGGTCGCCGAATCGAGCCGGCGCAGCGCGAAGTCGTACGAGCTGCTCGACTGCGTCTGGCTGATCTTGACCGTGTACGCGCCCGGCGTGAGCCAGGTGGCCTGGTCATAGCCGGCGATGCGCGCGACGCCATTGGAATCCGTGACGACAGCGCTCTGGTAGTAGTAGCTGTTGCTGTCGGGGATGTTGGCGTGGTCGAAGTACCACAGGCCCGGCTCGGTCAGCTCGAACGCGCAGGTCTGGGTCGCGTTGGCAGCGATCGCGCCGGCCGCGCTGAAGGTGGAGACCACCGGCTGCGGGGTCTCGGCCACGCCCCACGTGGCCGTGAAGCCCGCGCCGGCACCGAGCGCCGCCGTGGCGGTGATGCCGGGGCGCGTGAGGCGCAACAGGTGCGGGCCGGCCTGGGTGAGGTCGAACGCCTGCGTGGACGCGGTGGCGGGCGTCCATGTGCGCAGCACGGCGCCGTTGGGCGCGATGAGCTGGGCGCTCCATCCGGCCGGCCACGTCGCATTGGCGGTCAGCGTGAGATGGTCGCCGCTGCGCGCTTCGAGCGCCCAGAGCGAGACGGTCTGGGCAGGCACGGCGTCGGCCGCGATGCTGCGCGCCTCGCCGCCGCGGCGCTCCAGCCGCTGCGATGTCGGCACCACGGTGGCGGTGAACTGCGCGCTGCCGGCGAAGCCGTCGCTGTTGGCGATCACGCGGACGGCATGGCGGCCGGCCGGCAGGTACTGCGACCAGGTGCCGTTGGAAGCGGGACCGAAGCCGTTGCGCGAGCCGATCTGCGTGCCATTGGGCGTGACGATCTGGAAGGCGACGGTGCTGGCGGGTGTATTCAGGCCCTGCAGTTCGATCCAGCCTGGCTCCGTCAGCGAGAACGAATACGTGGCCTGGTCCTGCCGCGTGGCCAGCGGCACCGACAAGGCGGTGTCCCAGGGCAGCGCAGCCGTCGTGGTGACGGGTTGGCGCAGGGCTGCCTCGAAGTGGACCGGCGCGGTGGACGCGTAGTACTGCTTCGCCAGCAGGTACACCGGGCCGAGCGACGGTCCGCTGAACGAAACGGACGTGTCCTGGGTCCAGGCCACGCCGCTCAGCGTGCGGCCGCAGGCATCGACCAGCGAGTAGCGGAAGCTGTTCGGGCTGGTGACCGGGGTCGTGAAGTCCAGGTTGTAGGTCGCTCCAGGCGCCGTGTCGAAGCGGTACGCCACCAGCGTTCGGCCGCTGGGCAGGTCGCCGCTGAGTTGCGCCGTGTTGCCACGGTCGACGGCAGCGGCCAGGTCGAGCAGGCGGAAGCCGTAGCTCGGCGTGGCCGTGCCCGCCGCGCTGATCGTGATGGTGTAGGTGCCGGCCTTCAACCGCCGGGTGTAGTAGTTCTCGACGCTGGACAGGCTGAAGCTCAGTTCGTTGCCCAGTGGCCCGTCCAGCGACAGCGTCGCACTGCCGCCTCGCGGATCGAGCAGGACCGTGGTTTCGTCGTTGAGCGTGAAACGGTACTGGTCGACGTTGCCGCGCGCTGCGATCGCGCCGCTGACCTGGTCGCCCAGCGCGATCGGCGCCATCGTGGTCGCGCAGGGCGATACCAGCGCCGTCGCGGTGCGCGCGCCGGTGGAGGTGTAGGAGCCGCTGGCGTGAAGCACGTAGGTGCCGTCCACGGGCAGCTTGACCTTCAGCGCGGAGTCGCCCTGGTTGTACTGCGAGCCGGAGGTGACGACGCTGCCCGTGGGCCCGACCAGTTCCCAGTATTGGCTGCTGGATGTGTCGGTGTTGCGCAGGTCGATGATCAAATCCTGCCCGGCGATGCCCACGAGCTGCCAGGCGATGTCCTGGCGGCTTTGCGCCACGGTTTGCGAGGCGGCCTGACCGAGCGACAGCGCGGGCAGGGAACCGACCGGTTGCACCGCCACGTGGTAGGAGCCCGGGTTGCTGCGGTTGGGCACCAGGCGAAGCTCGTAGGTCCCGGCGAGCAGGTCCTGGGCGGCTGCGTAGTCGCTGCCGTCGACGTTGGTGGTGAGCATCGTGCCCGGAACGTCGGTGCGCACCAGCGTGGCGGTGTAGGCGTCACCGCTGACGTTGAACCACAGCCGGGCCGGGTCGTTCAGCGTGAAGCGGTAGACGGCCTGGTCGACGGGCGAGGACAGCGAGCGGTCGACGGGCGTGCCGAACACCAGGGGCTGGGTGCTGCGCGTGCCGGCGGTGAGCTGCAGGCTGGTGGTGCCGCTCATCGAGGTGGTGCCGCTCATCGAGGTGCCGACGAGCTGCAGGGTGTAGGTGCCGGCCGACGATGCCATCACGGCAATGCCGGCCTGCGTGCTCCAGTAGCCGCCCGACAGATAGCCGCGCGCCACTTCGGCGCCGAGCGTGTCGATCACCCGGTAGTCGACACGATCGTAGTAGCCCAGGGCCGGCGAGGGCGCGATCCAGCGCGACTCGCCGGATGCCATGCTGAACTGCAGCTCGCGGTCGGGCGCGCCGGCACTCCAGGTCACGCCGGCAGTGCCATTCAGCGCCCAGCTCTGGGTGGCGGGCTGAACGAAGCGCGCATTGAACGCGAAGGCCGCCGGGCCGGCTGGCGTGGAGCTCGACGCATAGCGCACGCGCAGCGTGTAGCTGCCGGGCCCGAGCGCCCAGACCATGTCGGTGGCGTTGTCGTTGTAGCTCAGGCGCGTGACCGTGCGGCCGGCGGAATCGATCACGTCGTAGACGTTGCGGGTGCCACCGTTCTGCGTTTCACGCACCGCCAGTTCCGTCGCACCCGTGGCGGTGAAGGTGTAGCCGTACGCCTGGTTTCCGAGCAGGAACTGGCCCTGCGTCGCACCCGCGTTCAGCACCGGGTTGCGGGGCGTTTCGTAGAGGGCGAAGCGCAGCGCCGCGCCGCCCGGCGAGGTGCCGGTGTTGCGTGCCACGGCGAGCAGGTAGTGGCCGTCGCGTGCCACGTTGATCGGCAGCAGGGTCGTCTGGGCCGGGTTGCCTTCGGCTACCAGCCGGCCGGCGCTGTCGTAGAGGCGGAAGGCGTTGCCGGTGCTTGCTCCCGCGTCGGCGCGAAACCACTGGTCGGCATCGGCGTCGAGCACGACGTCGAAGATCTCGTACGGATCGTCGCTGGCCAGGTCGACCGCCACGTGCGCGTTGGTGGCGACGCGCTGTGCCCCACCGAGGGTGCGTACGGTGAACTTCGCGCTGCCCTGGAGATTGTCCAGCCCGATCGCGTAGTGGCCCGCGGGCAGCCATTGCACCGGAACCTGCCAGCGCCCGCCATTGGACATCGACGAGCTCACCGCGCCGATGGCCTCGATTCCGCGCGGGCCGCGCAGCACCCAGGCCTGGGCGGGGTCGCCTTGCCATTCCAACGCCACCAGACCGTCGGACACGAGGTCGAATTCACAGTATGGGGTCGCGGCGTCCTGCGCGAGCGTTGAGCTGCCGTCGGCATCGGCGCGCACCGCAGGCGTGGCCGTGACCAGCTAGTCGACGGCGATGGGCGCGCCGCTGATCGGCGCCAGGTTGGCCAGCGTGCGGTGCACGAGGAGCGCAGGCGAGGCCGAGGCCTGCTGCAATCGCGTCACGCGCAAGTAGACGTCGCCGGTCGCCTCGCCTTGGTAGAAGTGCCCCGTCGACTGCGTGCTGCGGTACAGCTCGCGGCCATAGGCGTCGAAGGCCACGAGCGCGAATTCGCCGTCGGCTGCCGCCGTGACGTCGAAATCGTCTTGGCGCCCGGCCGCGAAACGCCAGATCGCCGAGGCGCCGACGTCCAGCGTTGCGAGCGAACACGGCGCATCGGGCTGCAGCGGCTGCGCGTTCGCCAGCGGCGTGGCGGTCAACGCGAACGGCGCCGACGTCAGGCGCACGCGCAACTGGTAGCTGCCGGCCGTGAGGTACAGCGCAGACGCCCCGGCGCCGCGGGTCTCGGAAAAGGTGTGCCAGTCCGACACCGTGCCCTGCGGGCCGACGAGCTGCCACTGGCCGTTGTCGGCCGACTGCGGCTCGAACAACCAGGTGCCGCCGGCCGCCACGTTGAGATCGAACGTATGGACCTGGTGGCGGTTCGGCAGCCCGGCACCGGACATCGTGATGGCCGCGCCCACCAACGCCGACGCAGCGCCCGGGGCCGGGTCGGTCCAGCGCTCGATGTCGAAGCTACTCGTCGACGCGGCAGCCTGATCGCAATAGGTCCAGAGGTAGTAGGTGCCCGCCTGCGGCAGCGCGGCGACGCCGGACTGCCCGCTGGACAGGCCACCGGAAGACAAAGTGGTGCCGTACGCATCGGTGATGCGCCATGCGGCGCCCGTGGAGGAGCCGATGTCGCGCGTGATCGTCAGCGACAAGGTGCCGGTGTTGCCGGTGCTGCCGCTGCCGGCGATGTTCGGGTTGTAGCCGGTGTTGGACCAACCGCTCAGGCCGATGTAGTAGGTGCCCGAGGCCGGGACGGTCCAGTTCAGCGGACTGTCGTCGGCGCTGGCGACCTGCCGGCCGGTCGCGTCGAAGATGCGCTCGTAGCCATCAAAGGTGCCGTTCGGCGTGGTGGTGCGCAGCACCTCGCCCGCTTGCAGCGTGATGCGGTACATGTCGACATCGCGGCCGGCCGCGGTGCCGTCACCGATGTTCACGGGCACCGTGATCGATCCGCCGCGCGGGAGCAACAGCGTGCGCGCGTTGCCGATCACGTCGGGCACGTCGCCGCCTTGTGGCTGCGAGGTCGCTTCGGCGACGCCGATGCGCGTGACCGAAAGCGTGAGCGTGGCCGCGGCGACGGCCGTGCCGGTGCCCGGGAACGCCACGCGTGGGTCGTAGGCGGCGTTGGCGGCGCGGCTGACGCCCACGTAGTACGCGCCCGAGCTGCCCGCGGTGTAGCGCAGGGTGTCGCCCTCGGCCGATGCGAGTTCAGTGCCGTTCGTGTTGAACAGGCGCAGGCGTGGCGCGAAGCCGGCCCCGGACGCCGAGACCAGCAGCGGATCGCCTGCCGACGCGTCGACGCGGTACAGGCGCAGGTCCTGCGCGCCGGCAGCGTTGCCGCCCAGCGTGACGGCGGCGAACGCCGAAGCGCCGCCGTCGGTGAGCAGGTCGATGGCCGTGGCGATCGTGGTGCCGTCGGCGTCCGTGTCGGCGCGAAGGCCGATGGCGAGCCGTTCGGCTGCCGCGGCGTCGATACGCACCACGTGGGCCGCGCGTCTCGCATCGTCGGTCAGCGTGAGGCTCGGCTGCGTGCCGATGACCGGCGCCGCGGCCGATGACAGCAGACGGAAGCTTGCCGAGCCGGCGTTGCGCGACAGTGCTTCCAGCTTCAGGGTGTAGCTGCCCGCTGTCAGCAGCAGCGGCGCGGCGTTGCCGTCCACGCCGTCCAACTGCGCCGACGCCACCTGGCCGCCGCTCGCGTTGACCAAGGTCCAGCGCAGGCCGGCATGGGGCGCGGACAACTGGTCCCACGCAACCTGCGTCGCGTCGGTGAGCGTGAAGGTGTAGCTCGCGGCGGCTCCGGGCGTGGCGAGATCGGCGGTGTAGTTCTGTCCGAACTGCAGCGGCGTCTGCGTGGGTGTGCTGCGGAAGAGCGTGAACCCGTAGTCCACCGCGGCGGCGGCACCGCTCTGGCCTTCGATGCTGAGCCAATACGTGCCGCTGCGGTCGGCGGTGAAGGCGCCGCCGTCGCTCCAACCGTTGGTGCCGCTGACGATGTTGGCCGCGGGGCCGAACAGGGTCCAGCGCGGGCTGCCGGTGCTGCTGCCGGTCTGGAAATGGAGGCGGTCGCCCGCCTGGGCGCTGAACGAATACAGCGCGGCCTGCGTGCCGGCTTCCAGCCGCCCGGCGACCGTCTGATTCACCGCCAGCACCGTGGCCGCCTGCTCGCCGATCAGGCGGAAGGCGTAGCTGCCCAGCGTGTCGTTCAGGCCGTCGACATTCAGGCTGTAGGTGCCGGGCTGCAGTTCGAGAAAGCGGTCTCCGCTGGCAGTCAGGTCCCGGCTGTTGAACAGCGCGGTGCTGCCCTGCCGAAGCTGCCATTGGACCTGGCTGCCGTCGGTGCCGTCGAAGAACAGCTTCGTCTTGTCGGTGACGACGAATTCGTAGGCGTCCTGTTCGCCGGGCTGGTCGATCGTGCCCTCGATGCGCGCCACACCGGGGATCGGGTCGGCCGACAGAAGCAGTCGCGGCTCCAGCGACTCGATCTTCCATGGCGAGTGGCCCGCGTCGGCGCAGGCATGCCGCAGGCGCTTCTTCGAGGAGTTGCTGTCTTTCCTCGGAGCTGTGTGGCGCGGCACTTGCGCTTGATTCAGCGTCTCCTGGCTGGCTCGGCCGATCGGACGAACACGGGCGCAAAACGACGCAGCGGAACGGCGCAGGGCGGCACTCGGGCGCCGAGAAGGGGTCGACATGATGAAAGAATTCCCTGGAGGTTCTTGTTCGGCGCGGACATGCGCGCACGACTCTGGGCAGCCTCATCACTGCGCCGCTGCCCGGCGTATCGCGACACGATTCTTTCGTTTGCAATCGGTCAGCAGTTCCGACATTGGGGGGGCGCTGCGCCGAACCGTAGCGATAAAGTGCTCGCCAGCACTCGATTTGATCGGCACTTCGGCAAACAGGAAGCGTTCCGGTTCACATCGCCCGCACGCGACGAACCGCCCCGCCGGGCGAGCCTTCGGGCACCGGGATTACCCTGGCAGCGCTGACGGCGGATCGACAGCTTCGGTTCTTACGCTCGATCCCGAACATCGGCACGCCCTGTCCGGCGCTACGCCGATGGTTCGCGGCCTGATCGCTTCATCGACAGAGCAACCACCGGAGACGAGCGCATGGAATCCCTGACCACCACCCGACCCGTGATCGGCGAGCCCGCACCTCGCCAGGCGTTCTGGCCGCATGGCTGGTGGCGGCTGATGGAACTGCGCATCGGCATCCTGCCCTTGCCGATCTACGTGCTGGCCGGTGCCCTGATCGCCGGCTTCATCGCCAGCGGCAAGCTGCCGGGCGAGATCTCGCTGGCGATCGTGATGTTCGCGTTCTTCGGGTTCACGTTCGCCGAGATCGGCAAGCGGCTGCCGGTGCTGCGCCACATCGGTGCCGGCGCGATCTTCGCCACCTTCATTCCCTCGGCGCTGGTCTTCTACCACTGGCTGCCGGCCGACGTCGTGAAGGTGACGACCGACTTCACCAAGACCACCAACTTCCTCTACCTGTTCATCGCGTCGATCATCGTCGGCAGCATCCTGGGCATGGACCGGCAGACGCTGATCAAGGGCTTCCTGAAGATCTTCGTGCCGCTGGCGGCTGGCACCGTGGTGGCCGCCGCGGTCGGCACCGGCGTGGGTACGCTGCTCGGCCTCGGGGCGTACCACACCTTCTTCTTCATCGTGGTGCCGATCATGGCCGGCGGAGTCGGCGAGGGTGCGATCCCGCTGTCGATCGGCTATGCCGACATCCTGCACCAGGACCAGGGCGCGATGTTCGCGACTGTGCTGCCGCCGGTGATGCTGGGCAGCCTGTCGGCGATCATCCTGGCGGGCACGCTGAACTTCGTCGGCAAGCGCTACCCGCACCTGACCGGCGAGGGCCGGTTGCAGCCCGGCGAGCATGACGACATGGACCCGAAGCAGGAGGAGATCGGCGGGCACATGGACGTGACGCACATCGCCGCGGCCGGCGTCACGGCGCTCACGCTGTACCTGCTGGGCATCATGTGCTTTCGGCTGTTCGGCCTGCCGGCGCCGGTGGCGATGCTGTTCATCGCGGTGCTCGTCAAGCTGACGCAGGCGGTCTCGCCGCAACTCCAGAGCGGCGCCTACGTGGTCTACAAGTTCTTCTCGACCGCGGTGACCTACCCGCTGCTGTTCGCGATCGGCGTGTCTCTTACGCCGTGGGACAAGCTGATGGCCGCGTTCACGCTGCCGAACCTGGTCACGATCTTCGCGACGGTCGTCACGCTGATGGCCACCGGCGCGCTGGTCGGGCGCTGGCTGAACATGTACCCGATCGAGGCTGCGATCGTGAACGCCTGCCACAGCGGCCAGGGCGGCACCGGCGACGTCGCCATCCTGACCGCCGCCAACCGCATGACGCTGATGCCTTTCGCGCAGATCGCCACCCGCATCGGCGGCGCGGTGACGGTCACGCTGGTGCTGATCCTGCTTGCGCGATTGGGTTGATTCGCGCCGCGGCCTGCGACCGTTCCGCTTGCCGCCACGCGAGTTCCGCGACGCGCTCGAAGCGCGACGCCAGTGCAACGGCGTCGGCGCTGGCGGCCGTGCCGCGCATCACCCGCCCGCCGATGCCGTGCAGGATCGCGGCGAAGCGGAACAGGTTGAACGCGATGTAGAAGTCCAGATCCGGAATGCCGTCGCGCCCGGTGCGGCGGCAGTAGGCCGCGGTGTAGGCCGCTTCGTCGGGCAGGCCGGCGGCGCGCAGGTCGGCGCCCTCGATGCCGCCGATGATGTCCGCCGGCATGCGGTACATCATCGCGTGGTAGGCGAAATCGGCCAGCGGGTGGCCGAGGGTCGACAGCTCCCAGTCCAGCACCGCGATGACGCGTGCCTCGGTCGGATGGAAGATCAGGTTGTCGACGCGGTAGTCGCCGTGCACGATCGCCGTCTCGTCGTCCTCCGGGATGTTCTCCGGCAGCCAGGCGACCAGCCGGTCCATGTGGTCGTTGCGCCCGGCGGCCTCGTCGCCGGTGTACTGGCGGGACCACAGGCGCACCTGGCGCTCGACGTAGCCGCCGGCGCGGCCGTAGTCCGACAGGCCGATCGCGCGGAAGTCCACGCCGTGAAGCTGCGCCAGCGTGGCGTTCATCGCGTCGAAGCAGGCGGCGCGTTCGGCGGTCGGCAGGCCCTCGAAGGTCGAGTTCCAGAAGATCCGGCCTTCGACCATGTCCATCACGTAGAACCAGCTTCCGATCACCGCGTCGTCGGTGCACAGCGCGTGGACCTTCGGCACCGGGAAGCCGGTGCCGGCCAGCGCCGACAGCACGCGCGCCTCGCGCTCGACCGCATGCGCGCCCTTGAGCAGCACGCCCGAGGGCTTGCGGCGCAGCACGTACGAGCGCCCGGGCGTGCGCAGCCGGTAGGTCGGGTTCGACTGGCCGCCCGCGAAGCGCTCCACCTGGATCGGCCCCGCGAAGCCGGGCACGTGCGCCGTCATCCATTCATCCAGCCGGGCCTCGTCCCATTCGGGGGCGGCCGGGGTCGGCGCGGCGGCGCCGGGCGTCTCGTGGCCGCTCATGCCGCCGCTCCCGACAGCGCGTCGCGCTTGATCTTCTTGGCCAGTGACCACTTGTGCACCTCGGTCGGGCCGTCGTAGATGCGGAAGGCGCGGATCTCGCGGAACACCTGCTCGACGATCGTGTCGCCGGTCACGCCGGTGCCGCCCATCACCTGCACGCAGCGATCCGCGACGCGGAACAGCGCATCGGCCACCGCCACCTTGGTCATCGAGCTCTCGACGGTGCCGAGCGCGCCGGTGTCCAGCACGTTGGCGCACCAGTCGATCATCAGTTCGGCCTGCTTCAGGTCGATGAGGTTCTCCGCCAGCATGAAGCCGACGCCCTCGTGATCGATCAGCAGCTTGCCGAAGGCCTTGCGCCGCGTCGCATAGGCGGTCGCGATCTCCTGGCAGCGCGTCGTGGCGCCATGCCAGCGCATGCAGTGGGACAGCCGCGCCGGCGACAGCCGGACCTGGGCGTAGCGGAAGCCTTCGTCCACCTCGCCCAGCACCTGGTCGCCGGGCACGCGCAGCGACTCGATCGCGACGATCGCGTGGCCGCCGGGCATCGAGCCGTCGATCGTGTCGAGCACGCGTTCGATGCGCACCGCGGGGTGCGGCAGGTCGACCAGGAACATCGTCGCCCGCGTCGTCTCGGCGCTGCCGGTGCGCGCCATGATGATGCCGACCGCGGCGCCCTCGGCGCCGGTGATGAAGGCCTTGCGGCCGCGGATGACCCAGTCGCTGCCGTCACGCTCCGCGGTGGTCTGCAGCATCGAGGGGTCGGAGCCCGCGCCGCCGTCGGCGGCCGGCTCGGTCATGAAGAAGGCCGACCGGGCCTCGCCCTGGACCAGCGGGGCGAGGAAGCGTTCCTTCTGGCGGGCCGAAGCGACCTTGCCGATCAGGTACATGTTGCCCTCGTCGGGCGCGGCCGTGTTCACGGCGACCGGGCCGAGCGGCGACAGTCCGCTGCGCTTGAGCACGGCGGCCGTCTCGAGCTGCGTCAGGTGGCTGCCGTCGGGGAGGATGTGCGGCGTCAGCACGCCGGCGGCGCGCGCCTGGGCGCGCAGCTCGCGCACGAGCTCTTCGCTCGGCCCGTGCTGCGACCAGCGCGGGTCGTGCTCGCAGGGGACGACCGTCCCGCGGACGAAGGCTTCGACGCGCTCGGCGATGGCCCGGCTGCGTTCGGTGGGTGCGTAGGCGATGGGCAAGGTCACGGGTGGGGGTTCCTCGGCTGTGCCGGCCGCCGGTGAGGGGCAGCCAGTGAAATCGGTGGGCGGTGGGCCCGGTCGCGCAGATCGACCGGCCCGCAGAGCGCCCCGCGGGCGGTCGGCGGGAAAGGTCGATGGGACGGGTCGACGGGACGGGTCGACGGGAGCGGTCGCCGGATTCGGGCGTTCAGGTGCGCAGCCGCAGCCACTCGGCGATCGAGGGTGCAAGCACCTTTTGCGCCTTGCCGCCGACGAAGGTGCCGATGTGCCCGCCGGGCACCGCAAGCTCGCTGTAGTCGCTGGTGCCGAAGATGCCCTCCAGCCCGCGCGAGCAACTGGTCGGGATGATCACGTCGCCATCGGCGTAGACGTTCAGCACCGGCATGCGGATCTGGTCCAGGTCGACGCGGCGGTTGCCGAGCATCAGTTCGCTGCGCACCAGCTTGTTGGCCTGGTAGAGATCCTTGAACCATTGCCGCATGACTTCGCCCGGGTGGCCCGGGCGGTCGGCGATCCAGCGCTCCATCCGCAGGAAGTTGACCAGCTTGGCCTCGTCGTCGAGGATTTCGACCAGCTCGGTCGTGTACTTGGTGACGTTGGCCACCGGGTTCATCATCAGGAACGAGAAGCCCACCAGTGCGCCGGGCGCGGCGCCGAGCGTGTCGACCAGCAGGTCGATGTCCGCCGGCGTGAGCGAGCGAGCCCACAGGTTCATGTAGCCGGAACCCGGCTCGAGCTGGTTCTTGTCGCCGTGGAAATCGATCGGCGTGACGGTGAGCACCAGGTTCTTCACCTTCTGCGGGAACAGCGCGGCATAGCAGGTCGAGAACACGCCGCCCTGGCAGATGCCGAGCACGTTGATCTGGTCCAGGCCGTGCGTCTGCCGGATCAGGTCGACGCAGTCGTCGAGGTAGCCCGACACGTAGTCGTCGATCGTCAGCCAGCGCTGGGCGCGCGTCGGGTGCCCCCAGTCGACCATGTAGACGTCCAGCCCCTCGGCCAGCAGCTTGCGCACGAAGGAGCGTTCGGCCTCAAGGTCGATCATCTGGTAGCGGCCGACCAGCGCGTAGATCAGCAGCACCGGCACGCGCGCCGGCTTGGCCACGGTGGGCCGGTAGCGGTAGAGGCGGACCATGTCCTGCCGCCACACCTCGTCCTTCGGCGCCGTGGCGATCGCCAGGTGGTCTTCGGTCAGCGCGGCGAGGCGCTTGCTGCCGCGGGTGATCTTGTCGCCGACCTGCTGCATTTCGCGCAGCAGCGAATCGGGCGTGATGCGGATCGGCAGCGCCGCGGAGCGCGTGTCGCTGCCAGGCTGGGGGCTCGGCTTGCTCATGAGGACGTGACCTTCGCGGTTTTCGTGCGCTTGGCGGCGGGGGCCCGGGTGCGCTTGGCGGCCGCTGGAGCGGCCGGTGCGGCGATTCCAGGAGCGCGTGTGGAGACGCTCTGAGAGGCATCCACGGTGTCCGCCGTCGTCGGGTCGGTCGCTGATTCGGCCACCGTTGCCGTGACCACGGCCGGCGCGAGCGCCTTCTTCAGGCGCCGCAGCTCGCGCTTGAGTTCCTGGATCTCGCGGTAGGCATCGTCGACCTCGGCGCGCGTCGGCACGTTCAATGCCTCGCTGACGACCGCGACCACCCGCTGTTGCTGGTCGCGCGAACGGACGGCGGCGCGCAGCAGCTTGGCCGAGGCTTCCAGCGCCTGCGGCGACTGCAGGTCCTGGTGCAGGGCCTCGTCGGCCGTGCGGGCGCACAGGCGCACCAGCGCGAGCAGCGAATCCACCGACTCGCCGCGCAGGCCCATCTCGCCGAGCCGCGTCATCGTGCTGTCGATGCCCTTGGCCAGCGCGGCGAACACCAGGCCGAGGTATTCCGCCTGCGCCTGCTGCTTGGAAAGCGACGCGGCCGCCATCTCGCGTCCCGCGTCGATCAGCGAGCGCGAGGGCGCGAGGCCGAAGGCGTCGGCCAGGCCGCCGTAGGCGCGCTCGAGGTTCTTCGACACCGGTTTGACGGCCTCGCCGACCATCGCCATCGGCCCGGTCATCAGGTCCCAGGCGCCGGCCGTCGCGCCACGCTGCGCCGACAGCGACTGGGTGATGCCGGCCAGCGACTCGGCGGTCCGGCGCATCGGTGACTGGACCATGTCGCGGAACGCGGCGAGGGCCTGGTCGGGCTGCTGCGGGTGCGCCAGCAGCGCCTGGAAGTAGGTCTGGTACAGCGGGCCCAGCAGCTTCTGGGTCATGTCCAGTGCCTGCAGCATCGGCCCGACCGGATACGGTGGCTGGGGCGGCGGCTCGCCGGCGGCCGGCGAGCCCGCGGCGGGCGCCGGAACCGGCGAGGCCGGCGTCGCGGCACCGAAGAGCTTCGGGATCGCCTGGAACCACCAGTTGTAGAGCGCTTCGGAAGACGCCGCAGCGTCGGCCTTCTTGTCCTCGGGCATCGCCACTCCCTTACAACGAACTCACCAGGTGCCCGCCGTCGACCGCCAGCGTGGCTCCGGTCATGTGCCGGCCGGCGGCGCTGGCCAGCAGCAGCAGCGGCCCATCGAGATCCTCGAGCCGGCCGAAGCGGCGCGTCGGGATGCGCGAGCGCAGCTTCTCGCCCGGCTCGCTCTCGAGGAAATCGCGGTTCAGGTCGGTGACGACGTAACCCGGCAGGATGGCATTGACGCGGATGTCGTACCGCGCCAGCTCGAGCGCCATGGCCTTCGTCGCCTGCACCAGCCCGGCCTTGGACACCGCGTACGGCGCCACCCCGCCGGCCACGCGCTCCCCGAGGATCGACGCGATGTTGACGATGCTGCCGCCCTTGCCGGCGGCCACCATGCGCCGCGCGGCCTCCTGGGCGACCATCCAGCCGCCCTTCAGGTTGGTGTCGATCACCGAATCCCAGTCTTCCTCGGTCTGCTTGAGCAGCGCCTTGGTGACGGTGACGCCGGCGTTGTTGACGACGATGTCGGCGGCGCCGCCGCCGGCGCGCTCGACTTCGTCGAAGCAGGCGGCGATGCTCGCCGCGCTGGTCACGTCCAGGCTGAGCGCGAGGCACTTGCCGCCGAGCTCCTGCACTTCGGCCACCAGCCCGGCGAGCTTGTCGGCGCGCCGGGCGACGACGATCACGTCAGCGCCCGCCTGGGCGAGCGTGAGGGCGAAACGGCGTCCGAGGCCGCTCGAGGCGCCGGTCACCAGCGCACGCTGGCCGTCGACGCGAAACAACTTTTCGATGCGGTCTGTCATGCTCTACCTCTCGATCTGGTTCAGATCAACCGCGCCCGCTCGCGCAGTGCGAACTTCTGGATCTTGCCGGTCGCCGTCTTCGGCAACTCGCAGAAGACCACGTGCTTCGGGCACTTGAACGCTGCCAGGTTGGCGCGGCACCACTTGATGATCTCCTCGGCCGTGGCCTCGCCGGCATCGGCCTTCAGCGTGACGAACGCGCACGGCGTCTCGCCCCATTTCTCGTCCGGCTTGGCGACCACGGCGGCCTCCATCACCTTCGGGTGGCGGTACAGCACCTCCTCGACCTCCAGCGTGGAGATGTTCTCGCCGCCGGAAATGATGATGTCCTTCAGCCGGTCCTTGATCTCGATGTAGCCGTCGGGGTGCATCACCGCCAGGTCACCGGAACGGAACCATCCGCCCTTGAAGGCCTCCTCGGTGCCCGCCGGGTTCTTTAGGTAGCCCTTCATCACGGTGTTGCCGCGGATCGCGATCTCGCCGACGGTCGCGCCGTCGGCCGGCACGCGCACGCCCGTCTCAGCGTCGATCACCGTGACTTCCTGCTGCGTCGGCATCGCCACGCCCTGGCGCGCCATCCGGCCGGAGCGGCCGGTGAGGTCGAGGCCGTCCCAGTCGTGCTGCCAGGCGCACAGCGTGGCCGGGCCGTAGGTCTCGGTCAGGCCGTAGAGGTGCGTGATCTTGAAGCCGAGCCCCTCCATCTGCTCGATCACCGCGCTGGGCGGCGCGGCGCCGCCGGTGGCGATCTCGACCGTGTGCCCGTAGGGCTCGGCCGGCTTGGCCGGCGAATGGATCAGCATGTTCAGCACGATCGGCGCGGCGCACAGGTGCGTCACGCGCTCGCGGCCGATCAGCTCGAAGATGCGCGCCGGCTCCACCTGGCGCAGGCACACGTGCGTGCCGCCGACCAGCGTCACCGCCCAGGTGTAGGTCCAGCCGTTGCAGTGGAACATCGGCAGCGTCCACAGGTAGGCCGTGTCCGGCGTCAGCCCGAACGCGAGTGCGTTGCCCATCGCATTCAGGTAGGCGCCGCGGTGGTGGTAGACGACGCCCTTCGGATCGCCGGTCGTGCCCGAGGTGTAGTTGAGCGCGATCGACTGCCACTCGTCGGCCGGCAACTGCCAATCGAATTCGGGGTCGCCCTGCGCGATGAAGGCTTCGTAGTCGAGTTCGCCGACCGCCATCGACGCCGGGTGGCCGTTCTTGCCGGCGGGGTCCACGATGTCGACCACCCGTGGCGGCGCGTCCAGCCCCTTCAGCGCGCCGCGCACGAGTTCGGAGAAGTCGCGGTCGGCGATCAGCACCTTGGCGCCGCCGTGCTGCAGCCCGAAGCCGATGGCTGGTGCGTCGAGCCGGGTGTTGACGGTGTTCAGCACGCCGCCGGCCATCGGCACGCCGTAGTGCGCTTCGAGCAGCGCCGGCACGTTGGGCGCCATGATCGCCACCGTGTCGCCGATGCCGACGCCGGCGCGCGTCAGCGCCGATGCGAGCCGGCGGCAGCGCCGGTACAGCTCGGCGTAGGTGATGCGCCAGTCGTCGTGGACCACCGCCACCTTGTTCGGATAGACCTTGGCCGCGCGCTCGAGAAAGCTCAGCGGCGACAGCGGAACATAGTTCGCCGAGCGGCGCTGCAGCGCCGGCTCGTCGGCCGCTTGCGATTGCTCTGCCATGGCGCTCACTCCCCCGCCGCGTCGATGCCGAGCACGACGAGGAAACGCGACACCATGTTGTAGCCGGCGATCGTGCCCATCAGTTCGACCAGCTGGCGCTCGCCGAACAGCGTGCGCGCCCGCTCGATGATCTCGCAGCGAACCTGCACCTGTCGCGTCATGTCGAGCGTGAGGCGCAGCGCGGCGCGCTCGTGGTCGTCGAACAGCGCGGTGTCGTAGCAGGCCGAGGTGACGTCGTCCAGCGCGTCGAGCTGCGCCTGCGTGCCGTTGGCGGCGAGGAACTCCGGCGCATGCTGGATCCACTCGTACTCGGCGTTGTTCAGCCGCGCGACCGCGCAGATCGCCAGTTCGTTGATGTGGCGCGGCACCTGCAACTGGTTGCGAATCGCGGCGAACATGGCGTTCCAGCCGCGCGCGAACGGCGGGCTGTGCAGCAGCATGCGGTCGAGGTTCAGCAGCTTGCCGGACGAGCGGCGCGCGCGGATCGTGGCCACCAGATCCGCAAGTTCGGGGTCGTCGATGTTGCGGTACTCGATGTTGGGCATGATGGGGTCTCCTCGCAGGTGCTGCGCGATCGGTGCGTCGGTCGCTCAGCCGTTCGGTCGGTCGTGCGGTTTCGTGCCGTTTCGTTCGACGCGGCCCGTCGTCGTGCCGTCGTTCAGTACTGGATCTTGGCGACGGCGCGGAGCTGGTCCGGCGTGGCCGTGCCGAAGCCGAAGAACTCCAGGTAGGCCGGGATCATCTCGAACAGCATGTCGGTGCCGACCTGGATCGGGCAGCCCTTGGCCTGCGCGGCGGCGAGCAGCGGCGTGATCGCCTGCTTCATCACCACCTCGCCGACGAAGGTGCCCGGGTCGATGCGCGTCACGTCGAAGGGCAGCGGGTCGTCGGGCTTCATGCCGAGCGGCGTCGCGTTGACGACCAGGTCGAAGCCGGCCGGGTCGTTCGAGCCGGTGGTCACGACGAGCTTCGGGTAGTGCTCGCGCAGCCGCTCCGCCAGCCCGCGCGAAGAGGCCTCGTAGCTGTCGTACAGCGACATCTCGGCCACGCCGGCGGCGGCCAGCGACGCGGCGATGGCCGAGCCGACGCCGCCGTTGCCCGACACCAGCACGCGCGCGCCGGCCAGCTTGCGGCCCTTGCGCTCGACGCCGCGCACGAAGCCGGCGCCGTCGAACTGGTCGCCGAGCAGCGAGCCGTCCGGCCGCAGCAGGATGGCGTTGCATGCGCCGGCGATGCGCCCGGTGGGCGTGACCTCGTCGACCAGGCTGTTCGTCGTCACCTTGTGCGGCATCGTCACCAGCGCGCCGCGCAGGTTCGTGAACCGGAAGATCGACTTGAGGGCGGCGGGGTAGTCCTCGGGCTTCACGCCCATCGGCACCACCACCGCGTCGATGCCCTGGCTGTCGAACCAGGGGTTGTAGATCATCGGCGCCTTGAAAGCCTCGGTCGGGTAGCCGAGGTGGGCGATGAGGGTGGTCTTGCCGCTGATCATGGTCGGGTCCTGAATCGTCGATGGATCCGGGGCGGCCTCGAACCGCAGGCACTCCGGGCCGGAGTCCGCGGCCGCGGCAAGCGCCCCGGCGGGTGGGTCACGGGCGGATCACTTCGCGCTCGCCAGCGTCTGCTCGCGCAGCCGGTCGTACTCGGCCTTCGGCACCGGCGTGGCGTTGCGGTTGCCCAGGTCGTTCATGTGCACGCGGTAGGTCTCGCGAGCGCTCAGCGCGGCGACCGAGGCGACGATGGTGATGACCAGCGTCATCGTGCCGATCGTGAACGGGATGCCGGTGGCTCCCGGGGGTGCCACGGTGGCGAACAGCGCCGGCAGCAGCGCCGTCACCAGCGTGCCCAGGTTCTGCGAGATCGCCATCGCCGACACGCGCGTGCGGGTCGGGAACAGTTCCGGGTAGAAGCTCGGGAACACCGCGTTGTAGCCCTGGTACACCACGCCCCACATCAGCAGCGACATCGCGATCGCCAGCGGCACGTTGTGGATGCTGATCGCGTACAGGTAGGCATACGACAGCAGCCCCGCGCCGAGCGCGCCGACGATGATCGGCGGGCGCCGCCCGATCTTGTCCGACAGGTTGCCCACGAACGGGATCACGACCACCGCCACGATGTTGCCCAGCACCGGGATCCAGAGGTACACGTCCTTCTCGAAGCCGATGCCGTAGCCCGGCTGCACCGCATAGGCGGCGCCGAAGATCGAGGTCACCACCGGGATCACGTTCATCAGCGCCATGCAGATCACGCGCAGCATGTCGCGCCAGCTCTCGGTGATCGCCTGCACCATCGGCGCCTTGGGCACCACGCCGTGCTCGGTCTCCTCGGCGAACGCGGGGGTTTCGTCGACCTCGCGGCGGATGATGTAGCCGGCCACGATCACGATGAAGCTGAGCAGGAACGGGATGCGCCAGCCCCAGGAGTTGAAGGCGTCCTTGTCCATGTAGTGCGCCAGCGGCAGGAACACCGCGGCGGCCAGGATCTGGCCAGCTTGCACGCCCTGCAGCGTGAAGCTGGAGTAGTAGCCGCGCCGCCCGAACGGCGAGTGCTCCAGGATCATCGAGCTGGCGCCCGAGATCTCGCCGGCCACCGCGAAGCCCTGGACCAGCCGCAGGATCACCAGCAGCGTGGGCGCCAGCAGGCCGACCTGGTCGTAGGTGGGCAGCAGGCCGACCGCCACGGTCGAGAAGCCCATCAGGAACATGCAGATGATCAGCACGTTCTTGCGGCCGTGGGTGTCGCCCCAGTGGCCGAGGAAGAAGGCACCGATCGGGCGGGCCACGTAACCCACGCCGTAGGTCGCCAGCGACGCGATGATCGCGGTCTTGGGGTCGCCCTTGGGGAAGAAGATCTGCGGGAAGATCAGCGACGCCGCGGTCGCATAGATGAAGAAGTCGTAGTACTCCAGCGCGGAGCCGATCCAGCCGCTGGCCGTGGCCTTCTTGGTCTGGTGCCGGCCATGCGGCTCGTGATCTGTCGTGCTTGCCATGCGGTTGTCTCCTTGGGGGTGTTCGGCTGGGACAGGTGTGGAAGGGTTTTGCGCCGCTCAGGCCGGCGTCGGCCGCTGCGCCTGCGAGGCCATGCGGGCCGGTGCGTTTAAGGCGCCGTAGGCGTCGTACGCGTCGATGCGTTGCACGAGTTCGAAGAAGAACCGGTCCGCGAAGCTCTCGGTGTAGACGTGCAGGTAGTCGCCGTCGCCCGAGCGGTCGAACAGCACGCCGAGCTCGCGCAGCCGCGCGGCGACCGCCGGATCGATGTCGAAGCGGGTGAGCAGGTCGTCGTAGTAGTTCGGCGAGATCGGCACGAAGGGCACGCCGTTCGCGCGCAGCCGCTCGACGGACGCGAAGATGTCGTCGCAGGCGAACGCGATGTGGTGCACCGCGCTGCCGCCGCTGGCGCTGACGGTGCGCGCCGTGCGCGTGCGCTGGCTCAGCGACACGTTGAGCACGAAGCGCAGGCGGCGCCCGGCGTCGGCCACGCTGCTGGTGCGGATCAGGCCGAACGGGTCGGCCAGCTCGAGGCTGTCGCCGGGCGCGAGGTCGAGCACGGCGCGGCAGAACAGCACCCAGCTGTCGAGCTGGTCCTGCGGCATGCCCAGCGCCACATGGTCGACACGCTGCAGGCCGGCGCCACTGTCGGCGGCGGCCGGTTCGGCCTCGAAATCCACCGCCAGCAGGTCCGATTCCGCCTGCGTCGGCACGAAGTACACCAGCGTGCCGCCGGGGGCGCGAACGGCCGGCAGGTTCAGCTCCTGCGGGCCGAGCGGGCCGTCGTAGCGCTCGGAGAGCAGGGCGGTGGCATGGTTCGCCGCCTGGGCCGGCTCGGCCGTGCCGAGGCCGATCGCGCAGACGCTCGGGCCGTGTGCCTCGAACCGGGTGCGGGCGAAGGACGCGGGTTGCGCGTTCACCACGAGGCGGATGCCGCCCTGCTCGTACAGCGTCACCTGCTTCGATCGATGCCGCCCCGCGAGCCGGAAGCCCATCTGCTGCAGCAGCGCACCGAGCTCGGCACCGGTCGGCACGTCGACCGCGAATTCGATGAAGGCCACGCCGGTGACGGGCGGCATGGCCGGCGGATCGAACAGTTCGGTTCGCGACGCCGCGGCCTTGGCTGCCACGTCGCCTTCACCCGCCGCCCGGTGCAGCCGGGCGCGGACCCGGCTTTCGAGTTGCAGCAGCGAGCGCATCGCATCGGTCGCGGTGCGGCGGTTGGGCGTCTCGCGGAAGATGTCGTTGAAGATCTCCAGCGAGAGCGGGCCGGTGTAGCCCGCCCGCAGCACCTGCTCGAGGAAGTTCTCGCAATCGAACTGCCCCTGGCCGGGGAAGTTGCGGAAGTGCCGCGCCCACTGCAGCACGTCCATCGCCAGCCGGGGCGCATCGGCCATCTGCAGGAAGAAGATCTTGCCGCCCGGGATGTCCGCGATGCCGGAAGGGTCGTCGTTCAGCGACAGCGTGTGGAAGCTGTCGAGGATCAGCCCGAGGTGCGGATGGTCGACCCGCCGCACGATGTCCCAGGCCTCGCGGTACAGCTTGACGTGGCGGCCCCAGGCCAGCGCTTCGAAGCCGATGCGCAGGTTGCGCCGCGCGGCCCGTTCGGCCAGCTCGCTGAAATGATCGGCCGACCGCTCGGGTTCACCCAGCGACAGCGGCGAGGTGTTGGAGCACACCAGCACCAGTGGGGCGCCGAGCGCCTGCATCAGGTCGAACTTGCGTTCGGCGCGTTCGAGGTTGCGCCGGAACTGCGCGTCGGGCATGCCTTCGAAGTCGCGGAACGGCTGGTACAGGTCGATCGACAGCCCGAGGTCATCGACGATCGACTTCAATTCGGCGGCGGATCCCGCGAACTGGATGAAATCGTTCTCGAACAGCTCGATGCCGTCGAATCGCGCCGCCGCGATGGTGTCGAGCTTCTGCCGCAGGGTACCGCTCAGCGAGACGGTGGCGATGGATCGATGCATCGTGACGCTCCGGTGGGGAGTTCAGTACAAGGGCTTGCGACGCTGTGCGCATTGCGCCCGCATGCAGAATGCAGTCGCGCGAGATCGCGAAACAGATCCACAACGTGACGATCCGATCATCCCCACGCCGCAAGTCTCGGCCGACGGTTCGGTGGGTGCATCGGTGCTAACGCTGCCCATTTCGCGCTTCATGTTCAGACCGCGCGGCGCACCATGAGCTCCTTGATCTTGCCGATGGCCTTGGTGGGGTTCAGGCCCTTGGGGCAGACGTCGACGCAGTTCATGATGGTGTGGCAGCGGAACAGCCGGTAGGGGTCCTCGAGGTTGTCCAG
>JBGAMJ010000174.1:0-11051 GCA_044223035.1 Piscinibacter sp. | reverse complement strand
CTCGCGATCAAGGGCGCGGCGCAGTTCTACAAGACGCGCGGCAAGCACCTGATCACCGTCAAGACCGAGCACAAGGCCGTGCTCGACACGATGCGCGAGCTGGAGCGCCAGGGTTTCGACGTGACCTACCTCGACGTGCAGGAAGACGGCCTGCTCGACCTGGAGAAGTTCAAGGCCGCGCTGCGGCCGGACACGATCCTCGCGTCGGTGATGCTGGTCAACAACGAGATCGGCGTGATCCACGACATCCCCGCGATCGGCGCGATCTGCCGCGAACGCGGCATCGTCTTCCACGTCGATGCGGCACAGGCCACCGGCAAGGTGTCGATCGACCTGGCGAAGCTGCCGGTCGACCTGATGAGCCTGGCCTCGCACAAGACCTACGGCCCGAAGGGCATCGGCGCGCTGTACGTGCGGCGCAAGCCGCGCGTGCGCATCGAGGCGCAGATGCACGGCGGCGGCCACGAGCGCGGCATGCGCTCGGGCACGCTGCCCACGCACCAGATCGTCGGCATGGGCGAGGCCTTCCGCATCGCCCGCGAGGAGATGGGCACCGAGCTCGAGCGCATCCGCATGCTGCAGCAGCGGCTGATCGGCGGGCTGTCCGACATCGAGCAGACCTTCCTCAACGGCCACCCCGAACAGCGCGTGCCCCACAACGTGAACATGTCGTTCAACTTCGTCGAGGGCGAGTCGCTGATCATGGGGATCAAGGGCATCGCGGTGTCGTCGGGTTCGGCCTGCACGTCGGCCAGCCTGGAGCCGAGCTACGTGCTGCGCGCCCTCGGCCGCAGCGACGAGCTGGCGCATTCCAGCCTGCGCATGACGATCGGCCGCTACACCACCGTCGAAGAAATCGACTACGTCGTCAGCACGCTGAAGGAACGGGTGGCGAAACTGCGCGAGTTGTCCCCACTTTGGGAGATGTACCAGGACGGCGTGGACATCAGCACGATCCAGTGGTCGGCCCACTGAGGCGCACCGGCAGCAGCAACGCACGACACGGACGCGACCGACGCGACGCACCGATTCAGGCACACAGGAGTACGGACATGGCATACAGCGAGAAAGTGGTCGAGCACTACGAGAACCCCCGCAACGTCGGATCGTTCGAGAAGGGCGACGACACGGTGGGCACCGGCATGGTCGGCGCGCCCGCCTGCGGCGACGTGATGAAGCTGCAGATCAAGGTGGGCGCCGAGACCGGCATCATCGAGGACGCGAAGTTCAAGACCTACGGCTGCGGCTCGGCCATCGCCTCCAGCTCGCTCGTCACCGAGTGGGTCAAGGGCAAGTCGCTCGACGAGGCGCTGACGATCAAGAACACGCACATCGCCGAGGAACTGGCGCTGCCGCCGGTGAAGATCCACTGCTCGATCCTTGCCGAGGACGCGATCAAGGCGGCCGTCAACGACTACAGGGCAAAGAAGGCGCACTGAACCCATGGCCGTCACCCTCACCGAAGCGGCGGCACGCCATGTCTCGCGCTACATCAGCAAGCGGGGCAGGGGCGTGGGCGTGCGCCTGGGCGTGAAGACCACGGGATGCTCCGGCCTCGCCTACAAGCTTGAATACGCGGATGACTTCGCCCCCGAGGACGTGGTCTTCGAAGGCCACGGCGTGAAGGTCGCGGTCGACCCGAAGAGCCTGCCGTACATCGACGGCACCGAGCTCGACTTCGTGCGCGAAGGCCTCAACGAGGGCTTCAAGTTCCACAATCCGCGCGAGAAAGACCGCTGCGGTTGCGGCGAGTCCTTTCGCGTCTGATCCCACGCCGTCCCACCCGAGGCGCGGCCGCAAGCCGCGCCTTTTTGCATGAAGCTCGACAGCGACGATTTCGAACTCTTCGGCCTGCCGCGGCGCCATGCGCAGGATCGCGCGGCGCTGGATGAGCGCTGGCGCACGCTGCAGGGCGAAGTGCATCCCGATCGCTTCGCTGCCGAGGGCGCAGCCGCCCAGCGCGTCGCGATGCAGTGGGCGGTGCGCGTCAACGAGGCCTACCAGCGCCTGAAGGATCCGCTGCGCCGCGCCGCCTACCTGTGCGAACTCGGCGGCGCGCGCATCGACGCCGAGAACAACACCGCGATGCCGGCCGCCTTCCTGATGCAGCAGATGGCGTGGCGCGAGGCGCTCGACGAAGCCGGCGGCGCCGACGAGATCGAAGCGCTGGCCGGCGAGGTGGCGCGCCACCGCGCCGCCGCGCTGGCCGAACTCGGCGCCATGATCGACGACCGCCGCGACCTCGCCGCCGCCGCGCAGCAGGTGCGCGCCCTGATGTTCACCGAGCGCTTCGCCGCCGACGTGGAGCGCCGCCTCGAAGCCCTGGACCCCTAGTCCAGCGGAACGGAGAAATCTCGCGACATGGCCCTGCTCCAGATATCCGAACCCGGCGGCTCGCCGGACCCTCACCAGCGCCGCATCGCCGTCGGCATCGACCTCGGCACCACGCATTCGCTGGTCGCCGCGGTGCGCCACGGCGTGGCCGAGTGCCTGCCCGACGAGGCCGGCCGCGTGATCCTGCCGTCGGCGGTGCGCTACCTCGAAGGCGGCCGGCGCCAGATCGGCCACGCGGCGCTGGCCGAGGCCGCGACCGACCCGCGCAACACCATCGTCTCGGTCAAGCGCTTCATGGGGCGCGGCCTGGCCGACATCGCGCACCGCGAGAAGCTGCCCTACGACTTTGTCGACGCGCCCGGCATGGTGCGGCTGCGCACGGTGGAGGGCGAGAAGTCGCCGGTCGAGGTGTCGGCCGAGATCCTCGCCACGCTGCGCCAGCGCGCGGAGGACAGTTTCGACGACGAGCTGTTCGGCGCCGTGATCACCGTGCCGGCGTACTTCGACGACGCCCAGCGCCAGGCCACGAAGGACGCGGCGCAGCTCGCCGGCCTGAACGTGCTGCGCCTGATCAACGAGCCGACCGCCGCGGCCATCGCCTACGGGCTGGAAAACGGCTCCGAGGGCTTGTACGCCGTCTACGACCTCGGCGGCGGCACCTTCGACATCTCGCTGCTGCGCCTGTCGGCCGGCGTGTTCGAGGTGGTCGCCACCGGCGGCGATTCGGCGCTCGGCGGCGACGATTTCGACCGCGTGCTCGCCGACTGGGCGCTCGCGCAGGCCGGCCAGGTGGCCGAGACGCCGCAGGACCGGCGCGCGGTGCTGGTGGCGGCGCGCGCAGCCAAGGAGAAGCTGTCGATCGCCGACCATGCCGAGCTGGCCTGTCCGCTGGCCGGCGGCGAGATGTCGGTGCGTGTCACGCGCGCGCAGTTCGAGCAGCTCGGCGCCGAGCTGCTGCAGCGCACGCTGTCGGCCGTGCGCCGCGTGCTGCGCGATGCCAGGGCGGCCAAGGAAGACGTGCACGGCGTCGTGATGGTCGGCGGCTCCACCCGCATGCCGATGGTGCAGGCGGCGGTCGGCGCGTATTTCGGCCAGACGCCGCTGACCAACCTGAACCCGGACGAGGTGGTCGCGATCGGCGCGGCGATCCAGGCCAACGCGCTGGCCGGCAACGCCGGCGCCGACGAACTGCTGCTGCTCGACGTGATCCCGCTGTCGCTCGGGCTGGAGACGATGGGCGGGCTGGTCGAACGCATCATCCCGCGCAACAGCACGATCCCGACCGCACGCGCCCAGGACTTCACCACCTTCAAGGACGGCCAGACCGCGATGGCGATCCACGTGGTGCAGGGCGAGCGCGAGCTGGTGTCCGATTGCCGCTCGCTGGCGCGCTTCGAGCTGCGCGGCATCCCGCCGATGGTGGCCGGCGCGGCGCGCATCCGCGTCAGCTTCCAGGTCGATGCCGACGGGCTGCTCGCGGTCAGCGCACGCGAGGAGGGGTCGGGCGTGCAGGCGTCGATCGCCGTCAAGCCGAGCTACGGGCTGTCCGACGACGAAGTCGCGCGCATGCTGACCGAGAGCTTCTCGACCGCCGAGGTGGACATGAAGGCGCGCGCGCTGCGCGAATCGCGCGTCGAGGCGGAGCGCATGCTGCTCGCCACCCGCTCGGCGCTGGCCGCCGACGGCGACCTGCTCGGCGCCGATGAGCGTGCCGCGATCGACGCGCTGCTGGCGCGGCTCGAAGCGCTGCGCGACGACGAGAACCACCACGCGATCGACGACGCCGTCGAGGCGCTGGCGAAGGGCACCGAGGCCTTCGCCGCCGAACGCATGAACCGCGGCATCCGCCAGGCGCTGGCCGGCCGCCGCGTCGACCAGATCTGATCCGCCATGCCCACCATCAAGGTCCTGCCCCATCCCGAGTACTGCCCCGAGGGCGCGACGCTGAAGGCCGCGCCCGGCACCTCGATCTGCGAGGCGCTGCTCGAGAACCACATCGAGATCGAGCACGCCTGCGAGATGAGCTGCGCCTGCACCACCTGCCACGTGGTCGTGCGCGAGGGGTTCCGGTCGCTGGGCGAGCTCGACGAGACCGAAGAAGACCTGCTCGACCGCGCCTGGGGCCTGGAGCCGCAGTCTCGGCTGTCCTGCCAGGCGATCCTGGCGCAGCAGGACGTGACGATCGAGATCCCGAAGTACTCGATCAACCACGCCAAGGAAAAGCACTGAGACGCCAGGCCGGCGACAGCCGGCCGGTTCGCGGCGCCGTCGGCGCGTGCCGGGTAGGCGGCGCCGTCAGCGCCGCGGGCGTCAGGCGGCCTCGCGCTCGTCGTTCGCCGGAGCGGCCGGGCTCGTGGCGACCGCGTCGAGCGTGACCGGCGCCGCCGCCGCGCCGCCCAGCCCGTCGGCCTCGCCGCCCAGCGCCTCGATCACATCGGGGATGAGCTGGCGCAGCTCGCCGGTGGCGATCGCCACGTCGGCGTCGAAGCCATCGTCGCCGCCCTGGCTGCCCTGGTCGGCCTCGACCTCCAGGAACGTGATCTTGCGAAGCTGCAGGCTTTCGCCGAGCGTGAACGACACCCGGTCGCGCCAGCTCATCGCCAGCCGCGTCGGCCGCTTGCCGCCCGTGATGTGGGCGCGGACCTCGTCGATGTCCAGCGTGTGGCGCGCGTAGCGCACCACCGACTTCATCTCGTCGGTCGACTGCAGCTCGCACTCGCGGTCGATCGTGAAGCCGGGCGGCGGCTCGTGGCTCAGCAGCCAGTCGGACATCGCCGCCGCCGGCGTCACCGCCGTCTGCACCATCGCCAGCGGGATGCCGTCGACGGCCTTCACGAGGAAGCTGACCACCTCGTCGGCGCGGTTCGCGCTGGCGCTGTCGACCAGCATCAGGCGCGCTGCCGGGTCGATCCACAGGGCGACGGCCGCCTGCTTCGTGAACGCCATCGGCAGCAGTTCCAGCAGCACCGCCTCCTTGATCTCCTTGGCCTGGCGCCGGCCAGGCTTGCGGCCGGTCTCGGCCTCGATGCGCAGCACGTGCTCGTCGGTGCGGCGCTTGATCACCGCGCCGGGCACCACCTTGGTCTCGATCACCAGGCGCAGCAGCCATTGCCCGCCCACCGACTCGACCAGCGGGCCGTGCGCCACGCCGCGCGGCTCGACGAAGCCGATCGCCATCGGCTGCGTGGCGCCGCACTCGACGAAGCGGTGGCGGGCGAGCCGGTCTTCGAGGTCCGGCAGGGTCGGGGCCCAGTCGGGGCCGATGCGGTACAGCGTCGCGTTCTTGAACACGGGGATTCCTCGTTCGATGGGGCGGCGGGACGGCGTCCGGCCGCCGGGAGGGCGCGATTATCCCGATGCCTGCCAGCACGGCCGGGCGCTCGACCCGGCCGGCGGGTCTTTATGTTTTCCTGATACCGCCCGCGACGCTCCGTACGCCGATTTGACGCCCGGATTCCTAAGCTTCCCGGCATGTTCTGCAACGCCGGGAATCGCATGGATCTCCTGTACATCGCCGCCGCGCTCGCGCTGGTGGCCGTCACCGCGGCGCTGATCGCGGGCTGTGACCGGCTGGGAGGCCGGCCATGACGGCAGCCTTGTCTGCCGGCATGAGCGGCATCTACTGGCTGGGCAGCGCCGTGGCGGCGGGCCTGTTCGTCTACCTCGTCTACGCGCTGCTGCGGGCGGAGGAGTTCTGATGAGCCCGCACGGCTGCCCGAAGGGCGAATGCTCCCGCTCGGCGGGATCGGCCACAGGCCGGAGGGTGCTCGAATGAACTCACTCGCGTGGATCCAACTCGTCGTCTTCCTGCTGGTACTGGTGGCGCTGGCCTGGCCGCTGGGACGCTGGATCGCCTGCATCGCGGGCGGCCGGCTGCCGGCCTGGCTGCAGCCGCTCGCCGCCGCCGAGTCGGCGCTGTACCGGCTGGCCGGCGTCGACGCGGCTGCCGGCATGGGCTGGAAGACCTATGCGCTCGCGCTGCTGGTGTTCAACGGCATCGGCGTGGCGGCGGTGTATGCGCTGCAGCGCCTGCAGGCCCTGTTGCCGCTGAACCCGGCCGGCCTCGCCGCGGTCAGCCCCGATTCGGCCTTCAACACCGCGGTCAGCTTCGTCACCAACACCAACTGGCAGGGCTACGCCGGCGAATCGACGATGAGCCTGCTGACGCAGATGCTGGCGCTCACGGTGCAGAACTTCCTGTCCGCGGCCACCGGCATCTCGGTCGCGTTCGCACTGGTGCGCGGCTTCGCGGCACGCTCGTCGGCGGTGATCGGCAACGCCTGGGTCGACCTGACGCGCATCACGCTGTACCTGCTGCTGCCGCTGTCGATCGTGTTCGCGGTCTTTCTCGTCCAGCAGGGCAGCGTGCAGACCTTCGGGGCCTCGCACGAGGTCACGACGCTGGAGCCGACCGCCTACGCCCGGCCCGTGCTCGACGCAGCCGGCCAGCCGAAGCGGGACGACCAGGGCCAGCCGGTGACCGAGGACGCCCGCCTGCCCACGCAGACGCTCGCCCTCGGCCCGGTCGCCTCGCAGGAGGCGATCAAGATGGTCGGCACCAACGGCGGCGGCTTCTTCAACGCCAACTCGTCGCATCCGTTCGAGAACCCGACGCCGCTGTCGAACTTCGTGCAGATGCTGTCGATCTTCCTGATTCCGGCGGCGCTGGTGTTCGCCTTCGGCCGGCTGGTGGGCGACATGCGCCAGGGCTGGGCGCTGCTGGCGGCGATGACGCTGCTGTTCGTCGTCGCGGTGTGGGTCGCGACGCCGCAGGAGCAGGCCGGCAACCCGGCGCTGGCCGGGCTCGGCATCGACGCCTCGGCCACCGAACTGCAGCCCGGCGGCAACATGGAGGGCAAGGAAGCCCGCTTCGGCATCGCCGCCAGCGCGCTGTTCGCGGTGGTGACCACCGCCGCGTCCTGCGGTGCGGTCAACGCGATGCACGACTCGTTCACCGCGCTCGGCGGCGCGGTGCCGCTGGTGATGATCCAGCTCGGCGAGGTGGTGTTCGGCGGCGTCGGCGCCGGCCTGTACGGCATGCTGGTGTTCGCCGTGCTGGCGGTGTTCATCGCCGGGTTGATGATCGGCCGCACGCCCGAGTACCTGGGCAAAAAGATCGAGCCCTTCGAGATGAAGATGACCTCGATCGCGATCCTGGTCACGCCGATCCTGGTGCTCGGCGGCACCGCGGTGGCGCTGCTGGCCGAACCTGGCCGCGCCGGCATCGCCAACCCCGGTGCCCATGGCTTCACGGAGGTGCTGTACGCCTTCAGCTCGGCGGCCAACAACAACGGCAGCGCCTTCGCCGGCCTGTCGGCCAACACGCCGTTCTACAACGCGCTGCTCGCGCTGGCGATGTGGTTCGGCCGCTTCGGCGTGATCGTGCCGGTGCTGGCGATCGCCGGCAGCGTGGCGGCCAAGAAGCGGCTGGCCGTCACCGCCGGCACGCTGCCCACGCACGGGCCGCTGTTCGTGGTGCTGCTGATCGGCGCCGTGCTGCTGGTCGGCCTGCTGAACTATGTGCCCGCCCTCGCGCTCGGCCCGGTGGTCGAGCACCTGATGGCGTGGCCGCGGCCCTGACGGGCACGGGAGATCCTCACATGAGCCATCCTTCGAGCTTCGCGCTCCTCGACCCCGCGCTCGCGCTGCCGGCGATCGGCGATGCCTTCCGCAAGCTGGACCCGCGGGTGCAGTGGCGCAACCCGGTGATGTTCGTCGTCTACGTCGGCAGCCTCGCGACCACGCTGCTGGGCGTGCAGGCGATCGGCGGCGACGGCGAGGCGCCGACCGGTTTCATCCTCGCGGTCGCCGCCTGGCTGTGGTTCACCGTGCTGTTCGCCAACTTCGCCGAGGCTCTGGCCGAAGGGCGCAGCAAGGCGCAGTCGGCCGCGTTGCGCGGCATGCGGCACCGGACCCACGGCAAGAAGCTGCACGAGCCCCACCACGGCTCGGCCTGGCACCCGATGCCGGCCGACGAACTGCGCCGCGGCGCGGTGGTGCTGGTCGAGGCCGGCGACCTGATCCCGCTCGACGGCGAGGTGATCGAGGGCGTCGCCTCGGTCGACGAGAGCGCGATCACCGGCGAATCGGCCCCGGTGATCCGCGAATCCGGCGGCGATTTCTCGTCAGTCACCGGCGGCACCCGTGTGCTGTCGGACTGGCTGGTGGTGAAGATCACCGTCAACCCGGGCGAATCCTTCCTCGACCGCATGATCTCGATGGTCGAGGGCGCGCAGCGCCAGAAGACGCCGAACGAGATCGCGCTGAACATCCTGCTGGTCGCGCTGACGATCGTGTTCCTGGTCGTCGTCGTGGCGCTGCTGCCGATGTCGGCCTTCAGCGTGCAGACCGCGAAGCTGGGCAGCGTGGTGTCGGTGACGGCGCTGATCGCGCTGCTGGTGTGCCTGATCCCGACCACCATCGGCGCGCTGCTGTCGGCGATCGGCGTGGCCGGCATGAGCCGCATGCTGCGCGCCAACGTGATCGCCACCTCGGGCCGGGCGGTCGAGGCGGCCGGCGACGTCGACGTGCTGCTGCTCGACAAGACCGGCACCATCACGCTCGGCAACCGCCAGGCCGCCGCTTTCGTGCCCGCGCGCGGCGTGAGCGAGCAGGCGCTGGCCGACGCGGCGCAGCTCGCGTCGCTGGCCGACGAGACGCCCGAAGGCCGCAGCATCGTGGTGCTGGCCAAGCAGCGCTTCAAGCTGCGCGAGCGCGACCTGTCCGGCCTCGGCGGACATTTCGTGCCGTTCACCGCGCAGACGCGCATGAGCGGCGTCGACCTGCCGCGCAGCGACGCACCGGCCGGCGACGGCAATGCGATGCGCGCCGTGCGCAAGGGCGCGCTCGACGCGGTGCGCGCCCACGTCAGCGCGCTCGGCGGCAGCTTTCCGGCCGACGTGCAGGCCGCGGCCGACGACGTGGCGCGCCGCGGCAGCACGCCGCTCGTGGTCGCCGACGGTACGCACGTGCTCGGCGTGATCGAGCTGAAGGACATCGTCAAGGGCGGCATCAAGGAGCGCTTCGCGCAGCTTCGCCGCATGGGCATCCGGACGGTGATGATCACCGGCGACAACCGCCTGACCGCCGCGGCGATCGCCGCCGAGGCGGGCGTCGACGATTTCCTCGCCGAAGCCACGCCCGAGGCCAAGCTGAAGCTGATCCGCGACTACCAGTCTGACGGCCGGCTGGTCGCGATGACCGGCGACGGCACCAACGACGCGCCCGCGCTGGCCCAGGCCGACGTGGCGGTGGCGATGAACAGCGGCACGCAGGCCGCGAAGGAGGCCGGCAACATGGTCGACCTCGATTCCAACCCGACCAAGCTGCTGGAGATCGTCGAGACCGGCAAGCAGCTGCTGATGACGCGCGGCTCGCTGACGACCTTCTCGATCGCCAACGACGTGGCGAAGTACTTCGCGATCATCCCGGCCGTGTTCGCCAGCACCTACCCGGCGCTGCATGCGCTCGACGTGATGCGGCTGACGAGCCCCGTCTCGGCGATCCTGTCGGCGGTGATCTTCAACGCGATCGTGATCGTGTTCCTGATCCCGCTCGCGCTGCAGGGCGTGGCCTACCGGCCGATCGGCGCGGCGGCTCTGCTGCGCCGCAACGTGCTGGTCTACGGCCTCGGCGGGCTGGTCGTGCCCTTCGTCGGGATCAAGCTGATCGACCTGCTGCTGGCCGGGCTGCAGCTGGTGTGACCTTGCGCCCCGGGCCTGCCGCCCTACCGCCGGCCGCCCGACACCCGATCCCCGACCCCTTCATCCCGCTTCCTCGAGGACCGAACCATGAACCCGCTGATCCGCCCCGCGCTGGTGCTGTTCGCCGCGCTGTCCCTGTTGACCGGGCTGGCCTATCCGGTGGCCCTCACCGGGCTGGCCCGGGCCCTGTTCCCCGCCCAGGCCTCCGGCAGCCTGATCGAGCGCGACGGGAAGGCCGTCGGCTCCGCACTGATCGGCCAGAACTTCAGCGACCCGAAGCACTTCTGGGGCCGCCCGTCGGCGACCGCGCCGCAGGCCTACAACGCCAGCGGTTCCAGTGGCTCCAACCTCGGCCCGTCGAACCCGGCGCTGGCCGACGCGGTGCGCGGCCGCATCGACGCGCTGCGCGCCGCCGACCCGGGCAACGTGCAGCCGGTGCCGGTCGACCTCGTCACCGCATCGGCGAGCGGGCTCGACCCGCACCTGAGCCTGGCGGGCGCGCTCTACCAGGTGCCGCGCATCGCCCGGCTGCGCGGCCTGCCGGCGGAACGGCTGCGCGCGCTGGTCGACGCACACGCCGAGGGCCGGCTGTTCGACTTCATCGGCGAACCGCGGGTCAACGTGCTGAGGCTGAACCTGGCGCTGGACGGGCTGAAGCCCTGATGCCGATGCGCGTGCCGGGCGCCGGTGCCGGCAGCGATGCCGGATGATCCGGCAGGCGGCCGCGATGCCGCCTGCCCTCCGCCCTGCGAAACCCGATGACCGACGACGGCCGCCCCGACCCCGACGCGCTGCTGCAGCAGATCCGCGACGACGAGTCGCGCGCGCAGCGCGGCCGGCTGCGCATCTACTTCGGCAGTTCGGCGGGCGTCGGCAAGACCTTCGCGATGCGGCAGGCGGCGCGCGACCGGCTGGCCGCCGGCGTCGACGTGGTCGCCGGCGTCGTCGAGACGCACGGCCGCAGCGACACCGCGGCGCTGCTGGAGGGCATGCCGGTGCTGCCGCCGGCGCGCA
>JBGAMJ010000173.1:0-11290 GCA_044223035.1 Piscinibacter sp. | reverse complement strand
CGGCGATGCGCTGGCTGACCGGCAGCACGCTGCCCGCCGCCGGCACGTCGGCGCAGCGCAACGCGTAGCCGTCCATCGCGCGGTTGTCTTCGGGCGGCACGTCGAGCCGCGAGTGCACGTCCTCGGCGAGCACGCGGCCGAGCGCGTCGAAGGTGGACACCGTCTCGGTGGCGCCGGACGGTGCGACCGCGGCCATCAGCGCAGCCAGCGCATCGTCGAGCGAGAGCATCGGCGCGCGCGCGGGCGGCGGGCTAGTCGACCGGCCGGTCGAGGCGTTCGGGGCGGAGGTACTCATAGCGGGCGGCATCGGCAAGAAGGAAGTCCAGCACGGCGGACGGATCGTCGATGGCGAGCAGCGGCAGGCCGGTGGGCTCGGGCAGGCGATCCGCGCTGTCGGTGCACAGCGCGACGATGAACGGATCGAACGGATATTGCACCGCCTTGCCGGTGGACGCACGCCAGACCTCGATCTTCGGCAGCGGCGCCTGCTTGAAGCCTTCGACCAGCACCCAGTCGCAGTCGCCCAGTTCGGCGATGAGCTGGTGCACCGTCGGGTCGGCCTCGACCTCGTACTCGCGGATCTTGGCCAGCCGCCGGGCAGACGCGATGACCACCTCGAACGCCCCGGCGCGGCGGTGCCGCCAGGAATCTTTGCCCTCGTGGTCGATGTCGAACGCGTGGTGCGCGTGCTTGATCACCGACACGCGCAGGCCCCGCGCGCGCAGCAGCCCGATCAGCCGTTCGAGCAGCGTGGTCTTGCCGGCGCCGGAGTAGCCGGCGAAGCCGACGACCTTCACCCGGCCGACGCCCTGTCTGGCGCCTCGTCGGCGATCCGGGAGATCAGCGCCTGCACCGCCGCCACCGACGGCGGCATCACGGTGAAGCGGCGCGGAAGCTGCTCGATGCCGACGGTGGCGGCCGGGCGTTCGGGCTCGATGCCGATCGCCTCGACGATGGTGGCGGCGAACTTGGCCGGTAGCGCCGTTTCGAGCACGACCATCGGCACGCCGGGCTTGAGCTGCTCGCGCGCGACCTTCAGGCCGTCTGCCGTGTGGGTGTCGATCATCACGCCGGCGCGCTGCCAGGTGTCGCGGATCGTCGCCAGCCGGTCGGCGTGCGTGCTCGAGCCGGAGACGAAGCCGTAGCCGGCGATGCGCGCGAATTCGTCGGCCGACACCGTGAACGCGCCGTGGCGGGCGAGTTCGTCGTGGAACAGCGTGCGCGTGCGCGTGCCGTCGCGGCCGGTCAGGTCGAACACGAAGCGCTCGAAGTTCGACGCCTTCGAGATGTCCATCGACGGGCTGGAGGTCTCGTGCGTCTCGGCGCTGCCGCGCACCCGGTAGGTGCCGGTGCGGAAGAACTCGTCGAGCACGTTGTTCTCGTTCGTCGCCAGCACCAGGTGGCGGATCGGCAGGCCCATCATGCGCGCGACGTGGCCGGCGCAGATGTTGCCGAAGTTGCCCGAGGGCACCGCGAAGCTGACCGGCGCGCCGTCTTCCGGGGTGGCCTGGAAGTAGCCGGCGAAGTAGTAGACGACCTGCGCCAGCAAGCGCGCCCAGTTGATCGAGTTGACGGTGCCGATGCGGTGGCGGCGCTTGAACGACAGGTCGTTCGACACCGCCTTGACGATGTCCTGGCAGTCGTCGAATACGCCCTCGACGGCGATGTTGTGGATGTTCGGATCCTGCAGGCTGAACATCTGCGCCTGCTGGAACGGGCTCATGCGGCCGTGCGGGCTGAGCATGAACACGCGAATGCCGCGCTTGCCGCGCATCGCGTATTCGGCGGCGCTGCCGGTGTCGCCCGAGGTGGCGCCGAGGATGTTGAGCGTCTCGCCGCGGCGGCCCAGTTCGTACTCGAACAGGTTGCCGAGGAGCTGCATCGCCATGTCCTTGAAGGCGAGCGTCGGGCCGTTGGACAGCGCTTCGAGCCACAGGCCCTGGCCGGCCGGTGCGAGCGGCGCCAGCGACTTCAGCGGCACGATCTGCGGCGTGCCGAACACCGCCGGCGTGTAGGTGCGCCGCACCAGCGCGCGCAGGTCGTCGGCGGGGATGTCATCGATGTAGAGCGACAGGATCTCGAACGCCAGGTCGGCATACGGCAGCCGGCGCCAGGCGGCGAGCGTGGCGGCGTCGACCTGCGGGTAGTGCTCGGGCAGGTACAGCCCGCCGTCGGGCGCGAGGCCTTCGAGCAGGATGTCGGAGAAGTGCGGGCGGCCGGCGTGGGGGAGACCGGCGTCGCGGGTGGAAACGTATTTCATCGGGCGGGGCTCAGGCCAGCTCCTCCTTGCGGATGCGCACGATCGGCGCGAGCACCGAGGTCAGCGCCTGGATCTGCGCCAGCGCGGCGTTCATCCGGCCTTCGAGCGTGCGGTGCGTGAGGATGATCAGGTCGGTCTGGCGCTCGCCCTCGGCCGACTCGCGCTGCAGCACCGCGTCGATCGAGATCTGGTGCTCGGCCAGGATGCGCGTGATGTTGGCCAGCACGCCCGCTTCGTCGGCCACCTGCAGGCGCAGGTAGAACGAGGTCACGACCTTCTCGATCGGCAGGATCGGCGTGTCGGCCAGCGAACCGGGCTGGAATGCCAGGTGCGGCACGCGGTGGTCGGGGTCGGCCGTCAGCAGGCGGGTGACGTCGACCAGGTCGGCGATCACCGCCGACGCGGTGGGCTCGGCGCCCGCGCCCTTGCCGTAGTACAGCGTGGAGCCGACGGCGTCGCCGTGCACGACGATCGCGTTCATCGCGCCTTCGACGTTGGCGATCAGGCGCGTCGCCGGGATCAGCGTCGGGTGCACGCGCAGCTCGATGCCGTGGGCGTGCTCGTCGTCGCGCCGCTTGGTGATGCCCAGCAGCTTGATGCGGTAGCCGAGCTGCTCGGCGTAGCGGATGTCGGCAGCCTGCAGCTTGGTGATGCCCTCGACGTGCGCGCGCTCGAACTGCACCGGGATGCCGAACGCGATCGCGCTCATGATCGTCGCCTTGTGCGCGGCGTCGATGCCTTCGATGTCGAAGGTCGGGTCGGCCTCGGCGTAGCCCAGGCGTTGCGCCTCGCGCAGCACGGTGTCGAAGTCATGCCCCTTGGAGCGCATCTCCGACAGGATGAAGTTCGTGGTGCCGTTGATGATGCCGGCGATCCAGCCGATGCGGTTGGCCGTCAGGCTCTCGCGCAGCGCCTTGATGATCGGCACGCCGCCGGCCACGGCGGCCTCGAAGCCGACCGCGACGCCGCGCTCGCGCGCCGCCGCGAAGATCTCGGTGCCGTGTACCGCGAGCAGCGCCTTGTTGGCGGTGACCACCGGCTTGCCGGCGGCAATCGCGGCCAGCACCAGCTCGCGCGCCCGCGACGTGCCGCCGATCAGCTCGACGACGATGTCGATGTCCGGGCGGCGCACCAGCGCGTCGAAATCGTCGCCGATCGCCACGCCTTCGCCCAGCGCGGCGCGCGCCTTGGGCACGTCGCGCGCCGCGACCGCGGCGATCTCGATGCCGCGCCCGGCGCGCCGGCGGATCTCGGCCTGGTTGCGCTGCAGCACCTGCACCACGCCACCGGCCACCACGCCTGCTCCGAGCAGGCCCACCTGGATCGCTTTCATGCTGTTCCGCCGTTCAATGTGTATGTCGTTCAGAGTGTGTGACGCTTGCGGTAGTGATCGAGGAAGCGCGCGATGCGCGTGATCGCCTCGGTCAGGTCGTCGACGTTGGGCAGGAACACGAGCCGGAAGTGATCCGGCCGGATCCAGTTGAAGCCGGTGCCCTGCACGATCAGCACCTTCTCCTCGGCGAGCAGTTCATAGGCGAACTGCTGGTCGTCCTCGATCGGGTACATCTTCGGGTCGAGCCGCGGGAACATGTACAGCGCCGCCTTGGGCTTGACGACGCTGACGCCCGGGATGTCGCTCAGGAGCTGGTACGCGAGGTCGCGCTGCCGGCACAGGCGCCCGCCGGGCGCCACCAGGTCCTTGATGCTCTGGTAGCCGCCGAGCGCGGTCTGGATCGCGAGCTGGCCGGGCGTGTTCGAGCACAGGCGCATCGAGGCCAGCATGTTCAGGCCGACGATGTAGTCGGCCGCGTGGCGCTTCTCGCCCGACACCACCATCCAGCCGGCACGGTAGCCGCAGGAGCGGTAGTTCTTCGACAGCCCGTTGAAGGTGACGAACAGCACGTCGTCGGCCAGCGAGGCGATGCTGGTGTGGGTGACGCCGTCGTACAGCGTCTTGTCGTAGATCTCGTCGGCGAACACGATGAGCTGGTGGCGCCGCGCGATCTCGACGATCTCCAGCAGCATGGCTTCGGAATACAACGCGCCGGTCGGGTTGTTCGGGTTGATGACGACGATGGCGCGCGTGTTCGGCGTGATCTTGCGGCGGATGTCGTCGAGGTCGGGCTGCCAGTCGGCCTGCTCGTCGCACAGGTAGTGCACCGGCGTGCCGCCGGACAGCGCCACCGACGCCGTCCACAGCGGGTAGTCGGGCGCGGGCACCAGCACCTCGTCGCCGTCGTTGAGCAGCGCGTTCATGCTCATCGTGATCAGCTCGGAGGCACCGTTGCCGAGGAACACGTCGTCGACGGTCACGCCGGCGATGTGCTTTTCCTGGGTGTAGTGCACCACCGCCTTGCGCGGCGCGAACAGGCCCTTGCTGTCGGTGTAGCCGGCGCTGTGCGGCATGTTGCGGATCATGTCCTGCACGATCTCGTCGGGCGGTTCCAGCCCGAACACGGCGAGGTTGCCGATGTTGAGCTGGATGATCTTGTGGCCCTCTTCCTGCATCTGCCGGGCCTTGTCGAGCACCGGGCCGCGGATGTCATAGCAGACGTTGGCGAGCTTGCTCGACTTGACGATGGGTTTCAACACTTCGCTTCCTTGCTGGGTGCTCACGGCCGCGCACTCGATGGCGGCACTCGACAGCGGCATCGGATGCCCGCACCCGATGCCCATGATCCGCTCAGGAGATGCCAGGCCCGAAGCCGGGCGTCACGACGCAAAACTTATAATTTTACCCTTCGAGACTCACCCGGACCTCTCTTGAAGCTGCAAGCGGACCGCATGGAAGGCCTGAACGCGATTTCGCGTCACGCCGCCGCCGGCATCATCGTCAACGGCATCGAATACACGCGCAGCGTGATCGTGCCGTGGTCCGGGGCCGTCACGCCCTGGTCTCCCGATGCGTTCGAGTCGCTGACCGAAGCCGACTTCGCGGCGCTGGCCGAACGCGGCCCGGAGCTGGTGCTTTTCGGCAGCGGCGCTCGGCTGCGGTTCCCGGCGCCCGCGCTGCTGCGCCCGCTGATCGCGCGCCGCATCGGCGTCGAGACGATGGACACGCCCGCCGCCTGCCGCACCTACAACGTGCTGCTGGCCGAGGGCCGGGCAGTGGCCGCGGCGCTGCTGTTCGCGCCGGACACGCGCTGAGCGGCTGGGCCGCCTGAGTGCTCAATCGGCCGCTCGCTGCAGGCCCGGAGTCATCGCAGCGGAGCATGGCCCGGCGCCCCTGCCGGGCGGGTGGTGGACCCGCTTCCAGCGCATCGTGCGGACGCAGGACGGGCCCGTGCCGCCGGACCGATTCGCCCAGGCGATGGCCTTATAATCGAGGGCTACGCCCGCCAGCGAAATCAAACAGCATACTTCATGACGCCAGCCCTCAACAAACCCCTGCCGGAATTTGAAGCGCTCGCCACCGGGGGCGTGAAGTTCACGCCCCAGGCGTATGCCGGTCAGATCGTGGTGCTGTACTTCTACCCGAAGGACAACACCCCGGGCTGCACCACCGAGGCCATGCAGTTTCGCGACCAGCACAAGGAGTTCGTGAAGGCCGGCGCCGTGGTGTTCGGCGTCTCGCGCGACAACATGGCGTCGCACGAGAAGTTCAAGCAGAACCTCGAGCTCCCTTTCGAGCTGATCGCCGACACCGAAGAAAAGCTGTGCCACATGTTCGGCGTGGTCAAGAACAAGATCATGTACGGCAAGAAGGTCAAGGGCATCGAGCGCAGCACCTTCCTGATCGATGGCAGCAGCATGCTGCGGGCAGAGTGGCGCGGCCTGAAGGTCGCCGGCCACGTCGAGGAAGTGCTGAAGGCGGTCCAGGAATTGAAAAAGACGGCCTGAGCGGGCATTTCGTCCCCGCGCACAACCTGTCCCCCGTCCCGTCCGGATCACCTCGCCGACCCGTCGCGCAATACGGCGGGTCTTGCCGTCGAGCCGCTTTCTGCCCGCGGCAATCTCCGCGCGTCGCGGCGTCCGGAGGCCGTCCGATCGTGTGCATAATGACCCGATGCACCTGCGCCATGCGCCGCGTCGCCACCGCCCAGCCGCCTTGCCGCCTGAGCGGCCCCGGGGCTGCTGATTCCGCCAACGGACCCGGTCCCGCCGTTCATGCCCCTGCCCAAGCCGCCTGCCAAACGAGCCTCGCTGCTGACCCCCACTGATTTCGAGTCGCAGGCCGCTCCCCGGCCCGGCAAGCGCACCCCGAAGACCCACGCGTCGGCCGAGCCGGCGTCACCTCCCGAACTGCACCTGTTCGATCCGGCGACGGCGCTGTCGACGCCGCCGGTGGCCGAGAAGCCGTCGGCGCCCGCCGTCGCCGCCGCGCCCGCGGTGCCTGCGCCCAAGGCCGCGGCGCCGGAACCCCGCCCACGCAAGCCGCGTGGCACCGGCCCGGCCAAGCTGTTCGTGCTCGACACCAACGTGCTGATGCACGACCCGACCTCGCTGTTCCGCTTCGACGAGCACGACGTGTATCTGCCGATGATCACGCTCGAGGAACTCGACAGCCACAAGCGCGGCATGACCGAAGTGGCACGCAACGCCCGCCAGGTCAGCCGCGACCTGGACGCGCTCGCCGCCACGATGTCGACGCGCGACGCCAACGGCATGTCCGACGGGCTCCCGCTGTCCGGCACCGGGCGGCGCGAGGCGCTGGGCAAGCTCTACTTCCAGACCAACCTGGTCAACGTCCACCTGCCGGCGGGGCTGCCGCAGGGCAAGGCCGACAACCAGATCCTCGGCGTCGTGCAGGCCCTGCGCGAGCAATCCCCGCAGCGCGACGTGGTGCTGGTGTCGAAGGACATCAACATGCGCATCAAGGCGCGTGCGCTGGGCCTTCCCGCCGAGGACTACTTCAACGACAAGACGCTCGACGACGGCGACCTGCTCTACACCGGCGTGCTGCCGCTGCCGGCGGACTTCTGGGAGCGCCACGGCAAGACGATGGAGAGCTGGAGCCAGGGCGGCGTCACCTACTACCGGATCGCCGGTCCGCTGGTGCCGGCGCTGCTCGTCAACCAGTTCGTCTACCTCGAGGCGCCGGGCGCCGCGCCGCTTTACGCCAAGGTCACCGAGATCACCGGCAAGACCGCCGTGCTGCGCACGCTGCGCGAGTACACCCACCAGAAGAACGCGGTCTGGGGCGTCACCGCACGCAATCGGGAGCAGAACTTCGCGCTCAACCTGCTGATGGACCCGGAGTGCGACTTCATCACGCTGACCGGCACCGCCGGCACCGGCAAGACGCTGATGACGCTGGCGGCCGGGCTGTCGCAGGTGATGGACGACCGCCGCTACACCGAGATCATCGTCACCCGCGTGACCGTGCCGGTCGGCGAGGACATCGGCTTCCTGCCCGGCAACGAGGAAGAGAAGATGGGCCCATGGATGGGCGCGCTCGACGACAACCTCGAGGTGCTGTCGAAGAGCGACGGCGGCGCCGGCGAATGGGGCCGCGCCGCCACCAACGACCTGGTGCGCAGCAAGATCAAGATCAAGAGCCTGAACTTCATGCGCGGGCGCACGTTCCTGAACAAGTTCGTGATCATCGACGAGGCGCAGAACCTGACGCCCAAGCAGATCAAGACGCTGATCACACGGGCCGGGCCGGGCACCAAGATCGTCTGCCTGGGCAACCTGGCGCAGATCGACACGCCCTACCTGACCGAAGGCAGTTCCGGCCTGACCTACGCCGTCGACCGCTTCAAGGGCTGGCCGCACAGCGGGCACGTGCTGCTGGCACGCGGCGAACGCTCGCGGCTTGCCGATTTCGCGTCCGAAGTGCTTTAGAAGGCCGCGCCGCACAGGGCGGCCGGATCGGAGTAAAACCGGCGGCTCGCGCCGCTGGCGCATCGTTCGTTCCGCCGGGAGCCGCCGATGAGTACCCTGTGCAAGGCCGAAGAATCGACGCTGCTGATCATCGACCCCCAGGAGCGCCTGGTGCCGGCAATGCACGAGGGCGCGGCGATGGTCAACCGCTGCGTCCAGCTCGCGATGGCGGCGCGCGAACTGAAGATCCCGGTGATCGCGACCGAACAGAACCCCGCCGCGCTCGGCGCCAACGTGCCGCCGATCCGCGAGTGGTGCGACCTCACCACTGCCAAGTTCGACTTCTCTGCCGCGGCCGACGCCAGCGCGCGCGAGCGGCTGCCGGTCGGCCGTTCGAGCATCGTGGTGGCGGGTTGCGAGGCGCACGTCTGCGTGCTGCAGACCGTGGCCGACCTGCTCGACGCCGGTCGCTCGGTTCGCCTGGTCGTCGATGCGATCGCATCGCGGCACCCGTTGAATCGCGACGCCGCCATTGCCCGTGCCAGCCGGATGGGCGCCGATCTGGTGACGACCGAGATGGTGCTGTTCGAGTGGCTGCGCAGCAGCCGCCACCCATCGTTCAAGACGATTTCGCGGCTGATCCGCTGAACGGCCGTCCGACCGGACGTCAGATCGTCACCACCACCCGGCCGCGCACCCGGCCGTCCATCAGCTCCGTCGCCTTCGCGATCGCGCCTTCGAGCGGGACGTCCTCCACGATCGTCTCGAGCCGCTGCGGATCGAGGTCGCGCGCCAGCCGGTCCCAGGCCTGCTGGCGGCGGGCACGCGGTGCCATCACGCTGTCGATGCCCGCCAGCGTCACGCCACGCAGGATGAAGGGCATCACCGTGCCGGGCAGGTCGCCGCCCTGCGCCAGGCCGCAGGCCGCGACGACGCCGCCATAGCGCGTCTGCGCCAGCGCATTGACGAGGGTCTGGCTGCCGACACCGTCGACCACCGCCGCCCAGCGCTCCTTCTGGAGCGGTTTGCCGGGCGCCGCCAGTTCGGCCCGGTCGATCACCGCGGTCGCGCCGAGGCTCGTCAGGTAGTCCGCCTCGGCCCGCTTGCCGGTCGACCCGGTGACGCGGTAGCCGAGCCGCGATAACAGCGCCACCGCCACGCTGCCGACGCCGCCGGTGGCGCCGGTCACCAGCACCTCGCCGTCGCCAGGCACCACGCCGTGGCGCTCGATCGCCAGCACGCACAGCATCGCGGTGTAGCCGGCCGTGCCGATCGCCATCGTCTGGCGGGCGCTGAAAGCGGCGGGGCGCCGCACCAGCCATTCGCCGCGCAAGCGCGCTTTCTCGGCCAGGCAGCCCCAACGCGTCTCGCCGACACCCCAGCCGTTGTGGATCACCGCGTCGCCGGGCTGCCAGTCGGGGTGGCTGCTCTCGATGACGGTGCCGGCACCATCGATGCCAGCCACCATCGGCCAGGACCGAACGACCGGGCCGCGCCCCGTGATCGCGAGGCCATCCTTGAAGTTCAGCGTGGAATGGCTGATCGCGACCAGCACATCGCCGTCGGGAAGGCTCGCCTCATCCACCGATTCAATGCTGGCGTGGACACCAACGTCGGATTTTTGCAACAACAGGGCCTTGAACATCGTCGTCTCCGGGATTTGCGGGTTTCGCCTGGCGACCCGACTCTAGCCCGTGTGCGCCATGCGCCGCGCGGCGCGGGCTTCGTCCGAATGCCGCACGGCCGCGCTAACGTGTTGTCACGATTTCGTTTTCTGGTGTCTGAAGAACCGGCGATTGTCGATTGACGGGAGTCACCGACCCCCCTATCCTCGCGGCGATGTCAATTTTGACCCGTAGCCCGCGCCGTTTTGGTGCACGCCTGAAGGCACCGTTCGCCGCGCTGACGCTGGTCACCGCCTGCGGCCTGTGCTCTGCCGCGCCGGGCGACGCCACCGACCTGTTGACCCGCCTGCTGTCCGACAAGGGTGTCGCGGCCCCCGCAGCGACGGCGTCGGCCATCCTGAGCGGTGCGGCCACGTCCGCGTCGTCGGCCGCGACAACCACCACCCTTCCCGCCGACGCCGACAGCGGCGACGCGAGCCTCGCCCAGCGCGTGCGCGAGAAGGCGTCGGAGATGGTCGTCTCGGCGATGAATTTTCTCGGCGTGCCCTACCGCCGCGGCGGCACCGACGAAACCACCGGCTTCGACTGCAGCGGTTTCACCCGCCATGTGTTCGAACTCAGCGCCGGCCTGCTGCTTCCCCGCAGGGCGGACCAGCAGGCCACGACGGCCGGCCTGATGTCCGTCAAGCGCGACGACCTGATGCCCGGCGACCTGGTGTTCTTCAACACGCTGCGCCGCACCTTCTCGCACGTCGGCATCTACCTCGGCGACGGCAAGTTCATCCACGCGCCGCGCTCCGGCAGCGAGGTGCGCGTCGAAGACATGGGCACCGCCTACTGGGCCCGCCGGTTCACCGGCGCCCGCCGTGCGGATCTGGCCGCCACGCCGGACTCGTCGCCTGCCGTGGGCGCGCGGATGCTGTCCTCGGTCACGCCGACCGACGCACCCGTTTCGCCGGCATTGCCGTCGCTGCCCGACAGCAGCGCGGTGTCGCAGGCGATGACTGCGGTCGAGAGCAAGCCCACCCGCAGCGTCAAGTCCCCGGCGCGCTGACAGCGCTTGGCCCCGTCGGCGCGCGTTGACGCGGACGCGCGCAAAATCCGCGCATGACTGACCGCGTCATCCCGCTCGCCGACCACCGGCACGCCTCCTCGATCCCGACCGTCCCGCCGAACGCGGTGCACCCGGCCCTGCCGGTGATCGACCGGCTCGCGCGCCCGCTGCGCGATCTGCGGATCTCCGTGACCGACCGCTGCAACTTCCGCTGCGGCTATTGCATGCCGCGCGAGGTGTTCGACGCGAACTACCGCTTCCTGCCGCACGCCTCGCTGCTCAGCTTCGAGGAGATCACCCGCACCGCGCGCGTGTTCGTCGGGCTGGGCGTCGACAAGATCCGGCTGACTGGCGGCGAGCCGCTGCTGCGCAAGCACCTCGAGGCGCTGGTCGAGATGCTGGCGGCCCTGCGCACGCCCGACGGCCGGCCGGTCGACCTGACGCTGACGACCAACGCCTCGCTGCTCGCCCGCAAGGCGCAGGCGCTGAAGGATGCCGGCCTGCAGCGTGTGACGGTGAGCCTGGACGCCCTCGACGATCCCACCTTCCGCCACATGAACGACGCCGACTTTCCGGTCGCCGAGG
>JBGAMJ010000172.1:0-11784 GCA_044223035.1 Piscinibacter sp. | reverse complement strand
CCGAGGCCTACGCGGGCCGCGTCCACGTGGCCCTCGACGAGGGCGTGAAGCACGAGGGCCGCGAGGCCGAGCGCATCGCCGCGCTGCGCGCCCAGGCGGCCGCGCTGCAGCGCACGCCGCGGCGCGCGAAGGCGGGCCTCAACGTCACGCAGATGCACTACGCCAGGCGCGGCATCGTCACGCCCGAGATGGAGTACGTGGCGCTGCGCGAGAACGGCCGGCGCGAGTGGATGGCCGAGTACCTGGCCGACGCCGGGCGCGAGCAGCGCCTGGCCGGCGACGGCCGGGGCGCGGCGATCCCGAAGATCATCACGCCCGAGTTCGTGCGCGACGAGGTGGCGCGCGGCCGCGCGATCATCCCGGCGAACATCAACCACCCCGAGGTCGAGCCGATGGCGATCGGCCGCAACTTCAAGGTCAAGATCAACGCCAACATCGGCAACTCGGCGGTCACCTCGAGCATCGAGGAAGAGGTCGAGAAGCTCGTCTGGGCGATCCGCTGGGGCGCGGACAACGTGATGGACCTGTCCACCGGCAAGAACATCCACACCACGCGCGACTGGATCGTGCGCAACTCGCCGGTGCCCATCGGCACGGTGCCGATCTACCAGGCGCTCGAGAAGGTGGGCGGCATCGCCGAGGACCTGAGCTGGGCGGTGTTCCGCGACACGCTGATCGAGCAGGCCGAACAGGGCGTCGACTACTTCACCATCCATGCCGGCCTGCGCCTGCCCTTCATCCCGCTGACGACGAAGCGCCGCACCGGCATCGTCTCGCGCGGCGGCTCGATCCTGGCCAAGTGGTGCATCACGCACCACCGCGAGAACTTCCTGTACACGCACTTCGAGGAGATCTGCGAGATCATGAAGGCGTACGACGTGAGCTTCTCGCTCGGTGACGGCCTGCGCCCCGGCAGCGGCGCCGACGCCAACGACGAAGCCCAGTTCGCCGAGCTGCGCACCCTGGGCGAGCTGACGCAGGTCGCCTGGAAGCACGACGTGCAGACCATGATCGAAGGCCCGGGCCACGTGCCGATGCACCTGATCCAGGCCAACATGGCCGAGCAGTTGAAGCACTGCCACGAGGCGCCGTTCTACACGCTGGGCCCGCTGACGATCGACATCGCGCCCGGCTACGACCACATCGCCAGCGCCATCGGCGCCGCGATGATCGGCTGGATGGGCACCGCGATGCTGTGCTACGTGACGCCGAAGGAGCACCTCGGCCTGCCCGACCGCGACGACGTCAAGCAGGGGCTGATCGCCTACAAGATCGCCGCCCACGCGGCCGACATCGCCAAGGGCCACCCCGGCGCTCGCGCGCGCGACGATGCGATGAGCAAGGCGCGCTTCGAGTTCCGCTGGAACGACCAGTTCGCGCTCGGCCTCGACCCCGACACCGCCCGCGATTACCACGACGAGACGCTGCCCAAGGACTCCGCCAAGGAGGCGCACTTCTGCTCCATGTGCGGCCCGAAGTTCTGCTCGATGAAGATCACGCAGGACGTGCGCGACTACGCCGCCGCGCAGGGGCTGGACGAGGCAGCGGCGCTGGAGCGCGGGCTGGCCGAGAAGTCGGCGCAGTTCAAGGCGCACGGCGGCGAGCTGTACATCCCGATCCAGCCGGCCTGAGAGCGCGGCGATGGCCACGATCGCGATCGCCGGGGCCGGCGTGCTCGGGCGGCTGCTCGCCTGGCGCCTGGCGCGCGCCGGCCATGCGGTGCAGGTGTTCGACCCGGCCGCCGGGCCGGAGCCGCCGCCGGTGGGCGTGACGGCGCTGCCGGGCACTGCGGCGGGCGCCGCGGCGGCGGCCGGTTTCACGGCCGCCGGCATGCTCAGCCCGCTGGCCGAGCTGGACCAGGCCGGCGCCGACATCGCGGCACTCGGCTGGCGCTCGATCGTGCTGTGGCGCCGCGTCGCGGCGGCGCTGGCGCCGCGCGCCGACGGGCTGCTGCGCCAGCACGGCAGCCTGCTCGTCGCCCACCCGAGCGACGCCGGCGCCGCCCGGCGCGTGCTGGCGCGGCTGGAAGCGGTGGCCGGCCACCCGGACTTCGCCGGCACGCCGCAGCCGCGCGCACTGGACGCGGCCGAGCTGCGCGCGCTGGAGCCGGCGCTGCTGCCCGGCCTGAAGGCCTGGCTGCTGCCCGGCGAAGGCCAGGTGCTGCCGCGCGAGACGCTGCAGGCGCTCGCCGTGCAGGCACCCGGCGTGCGCTGGCACTGGGGCACGACGGTGGCAGCCGTCGAACCGCACCGGCTGCGCCTGGCCGACGGCCGAAGCGTCGATGCGGACCTGGCGATCGACGTGCGCGGGCTCGAGTGCGGGAGGGAGCGGACACGGCTGGCGGCAGCGGGGACGGCAGCGGCAGCAGCGGCGCAGGCGGGGGCGACAGCGACAGCGGCGGCGGACACCATCGCGACACCCGCGCCGGCGATCGGGCGGCGACCGGCGCGCAGCGCGGCTGCGCGGCGTGCGCGGCGAGCTGATCTGGCTGCATCTGGTCGCCGCCCGAGCAACGGTCACGGCCGAGGCCGCGCCCGGTGCGGAACCCGGCGCGGCACCCATCGACGGCCCGGCGCCGCCCGGGCCGTCTTTCGCCACCGCGTTGAACGGCCACTTCGTCGCCCGCACCCGGCATGCCGCTGCAACGCCCGCTGCGGCTGCTGCACCCGCGGCACCGCGTCTACATGCTGCCGCGGCCTGGCGAGCTGGTGGTCGTCGGCGCCAGCGAGGTCGAGAGCGAGGACCGCTCGCCGGTCAGCCTGCGCAGCGCGGTCGAGCTGATGGCCGCGGCGCACAGCGTGCTGCCCGAGCTGGCCGAGGCGCGCATCGTGCACCTCGACACCAACCTGCGGCCGGCCTGGCCCGACCACCGGCCGCGCACCGAGATCGCGCCCGGGCTGCTGCGCATCAGCGGGCTGTTCCGCCACGGCTGGCTGCTCGCGCCGGCGCTGGTCGAGGACGCGCTGGCCGCCTGCCCCGAAACGGCAGATACCCCGGAGACCGTCCATGCCTGAATGCGCCGACATCGACAGCCTGGTCTACGTCAACGGCCTGCCAACGCCCTGGCGGCCCGGGCTCACGGTGGCCGATCTGGTCGCCGCCCGAGCAACGGTCACGGCCGAGGCCGCGCCCGGTGCGGAACCCGGCGCGGCACCCATCGACGGCCCGGCGCCGCCCGGGCCGTCTTTCGCCACCGCGTTGAACGGCCACTTCGTCGCCCGCACCCGGCGTGGCGACACGCCGGTGCAGCCCGGCGACGCGCTGACGCTGTTCGAAGCCATCGTCGGAGGTTGAGACCATGCACGACTCCAAGGCCACCACGCTCGCTGCCACCACCGCGACGAACGCCGACGCGCCATCTGCCCCCACCAGCTGGACCCTCTACGGCACCACGCTGCACAGCCGCTTCCTGCTCGGCTCTGCCGGCTACCCGTCGCCGCAGGTGCTGCACGATGCGATCGTCGCGTCGGGCACGCAGGTCGTCACCGTCGGCCTGCGGCGCGTGTTGGCCGGCGGCGGCGACAACGGCTTCGTCGCGCAGATCCGCGCCACGCTGCGCCAGCGCGGCGGCCGGCTGCTACCCAACACCGCCGGCTGCCGCAGCGCGCGCGAGGCCGTGACGCTCGCGCAGATGGCGCGCGAGCTGTTCGACACGGCCTGGATCAAGCTCGAGGTGGTCGGCGACGAGCACACGCTGCAACCCGACCCGTGGGAGCTGGTCGCCGCCGCCGAAACGCTGGTGAAGGACGGCTTCTCCGTCTTCCCCTACTGCACCGACGACCTGGTGACCTGCCGCCGCCTGCTCGACGCCGGCTGCGAGGTGCTGATGCCCTGGGGCGCGCCGATCGGCTCCGGCCAGGGGCTGCTGAACCCGTTCGCGCTGCGCACGCTGCGCGAGCGGCTGCCCGGCGTACCGCTGATCGTCGATGCGGGGCTGGGCGCGCCGTCGCACGCGGCGGCGGCGCTGGAACTCGGGCTGGACGGCGTGCTGCTGAACTCGGCCGTGGCGCAGTCCGGCGACCCGGTGCGCATGGCCGCGGCCTTCGCGCACGCGGTGGCCGCCGGCCGCCTGGGTTTCGAGGCCGGCGTGATGGCGCGGCAGGACATGGCGGTGGCCAGCACGCCGGTGGGCGGCCAGGCGTTCCTGATCGGATGAGCGCGATGGACCGCCCGCAGGGCGATGGCTCCCGCCTGGCGGGACCGGCCGCCGGCCGAAAGGTGCTCCGATGACCGCGATGGGCCCGGCCGGCACGGCGCGCACGCCGATCGTCTGGAGCGTTTCCGGGCTGGACAGCGGCGGCGGCGCCGGGCTGACGGCCGACCAGCGCGCCGCCGACGCCGCCGGCGTGCACCTTTGCCCGGTGGCGGCGGCACTGACCGCGCAGAACAGCGTGGCGGTGCAGGCCGTGCTGCCCGTACCGGCCGAGGGGCTGGACGCGCAGCTCGCCGCACTGGCCGACGACCTGCCACCGGCGGCGATCAAGACCGGCCTGCTCGGCAACGTGGCCAACCTGCGCGTGCTGGTGCGCTGGGTCGACCGGCTGCGCGAGCGCGGGCCACTGGCGCTGATCGTCGACCCGGTGCTCGGCGCCAGCACCGGCGCCTCGTTCGCCAACGCCGAGCTTCTCGCCGCCTACCGCGACGAACTGCTGCCGCGCGCCAGCGTGGTGACGCCGAACCGGCGCGAGGCGGCGCGGCTGCTGGGATGGCGCGATGCGGGCGGCGCGGACGCGCGCGGACCCACCGGCGCCGAGGCAGCGACCGAGGCCGGCGCCGACGCGGGCACCGCCGCGGTGCCCGCGATGGCCCGGGCCCTGATCGCCCTCGGCGCCGGGGCGGTGGTCGTCACCGGCGGCGATGGCGAAGGCGTCGAAGGCGGTGTCGACAGCAGCGCCAGCGTCGACGGCGGCTTCGGTGCTGGCAGCCACGGCTTCGGCGCTGGCAGCCACGGCTTCGCCGCCGACCGCCACGCCGAGGCCGAGGCCGAGGCCGACCAACGCGCGGCGCTGGACTGGTGCACCACGCCGCAGGCCAGCGGCTGGCTGGCGCTGCCGCGGCGCGCGACGCGCCACACGCACGGCACCGGCTGCTGCTTCGCGACCGGGCTGGCGGCGGCGATGGCGCGCGGCTTCGTCGAGGCCGACGCCGTGGTGCTGGCCAAGATGCTGACCACCTCCGGCCTGCACGACGACGGCCCGTCGCCGGGCGCAGGTGCCGGGCCGGTGCGTCCGCGCAGCGGGTTCATCCGCGATGCATCGCTGTTGCCATGGTGGAGCGACGACGAGCGGCCGCCCGCGAGTCTCCCGGCATGGCGCGGCGCACCGGGCGAGCCGCTCCGGTCGTGCCCGCCGGCGATCGATGGCGTCTACGGCATCACCGACTCGGGCGCCCACGCCGCGGCGCTGTTCGCCGCCGGGCTGCGAACGGTGCAGTTGCGGCTGAAGCGCGGCGACGGCGAGGCGGCCGAGGCCTGGACGTCACGGCTGCGCGGCCATGTGGTCGAGGCGCGGGAAGCAGCGCGCCGCGCCGGCGCCACGCTGATCGTCAACGACCACTGGCGCGACGCGCTGGCGCTGGGCGTCGATTTCGTGCACCTCGGCCAGGAAGACCTGCTGGCGCTGGACGAGGCCGCACGCGGCGAACTGCAGGTCGCGCGGGCGCGCGGGCTGCGCCTGGGCGTCAGCTCCCACAGCCTGTGGGAACTGGCACGTGCCGCGGCCTGGCAGGCCGACTGCGTGGCCTGCGGCCCGGTGTGGCCGACGCTGACCAAGGCGATGCCGTGGCGGCCGCAGGGCCTGGACAACCTGGGCTGGTGGGTCGCGATGTCGCCGGCACCGGTGGTCGGCATCGGCGGCGTGCTGGAGCCGCAGCAACTGGCCGCAGTGGCCGCGGCCGGCGCGGCGGCCGGCTGTGTCGTGCGCGGGCTGAAGGCCGGCGACGCCCGCGCGGTGGCGGCTTGGCTGGACGCGTGGCGCGAAGGGATGGCACAACGTGCGCCGGCACCCGATCCGGCCGGCGGCGCGGCGTGGCCGCATCCCAGCCTCGGCGGCTGAACCGCCGCCCGCGCGGAATCCGCCCTTCAACCAAGGGCGGGACGCGACGCGCTGGCGTCTGCACGGCAAAAGGCCGCCGACGCCGCGACGAAGCTCCGCGCCGACCACCCGGCCGGCGCCCTGCCCCGTCAGAGCCCCAGTTCCTTCAGGTAGGCCGCGCGGCCCTGCAGCGCGGTGTCCGCCTGGTCGGAGAACACGCCGTCCACGCCCAGCCGGAAGTGCGTCAGGTACTCGACCTTCGGGTCGCCCTTGGCGTCGTTCGGCAGGTTGTAGAAGCCCTTCTCGTTGCGGAAGGTGTATTCGTGGACGAACAGGCCGGCCTTGTGGGCATCGGCGACCAGCGTCGTCGGCGCCTGCATCGTCGAGTCGGAGTAGCCGCCGAAGCTGCCGTCGCCGTCCAGGTCCTGGCAGTTGCCGGAGGCGTCGAGCGAACACTTCACCGGCACCAGCATCGGCTTCCACGGGCCGATGCCGTCGGCGTAGGTCTTGATCTGCGCCAGGCCGGCGGGCGTCAGCATCGAGTCGAACAGCTCGGTGCGGCCGGCCAGCTTCCAGTCGGTCGGCTGGCTGTAGACGAGCTGCGCCGGGTCGGTGCCGTAGATCATCCGGCCGGTCTTGAAGTCGACGTCGTAGGCGTCGATGAGTTGCACCTGGCGCACCAGCGAGCCGGCGCTGCGCAGGTATTGCAGGCTGCCCGGCTCGAAGCTCTGCACGAAGATCGGCGCGGCCTTGTCGTTCAGCCCGTTGTTGCGGATCGCGGCGAGCAGCAGGTCTTCCATGCGCGCCGGGATCTTGCCGGCGTTGAACAGCGCCAGGTGATAGCTCGGGTTCTTGGTCTCGGGATAGACGGCCACCCGGCGCCCGGTCTCGACCGCCTTGCGCTGGATCAGGTCCAGCACCTCCTGGAAGCTCACGATGCGGAACAGGCCGTTGTAGGCCTTGGCGGCGGCATGGTTGGGCGAGGTGGCGCCCAGCGTCTTCAGTTCGGCCAGCGTGAAGTCGGAGACGAACCAGTCGGCGGCCACCGCCTCGCCGTCGCCGTTCTCGCCGGCGCGCTTGCGGGCCGCGAACTCGGGGTGATTCGCCACGTCGGTCGACGCGGCGATCGTGATGTCGTGGCGCGCGATCAGCACGCCGTCGCGGCTGACGACGAGGTCGGGCTCGATCACGTCGGCCCCCATCGCGATCGCCAGCGTGTAGGCCTCCAGCGTGTGCTCGGGGAAGTAGCCCGACGCGCCGCGGTGCGCGATCACCAGCGGCGCCTTGCCGTCCAGCGTCTGCAGGGTCGGCTTGGCCGGCACCGGCGCGTCGTCGCCGCCGCCGCAGGCGCCGAGCAGGCCGGTGCCCACCAGCAGCGCGGCCAGCAGGGCCGGCGCCGGCGTGCGCAGCGGCTGTCGGGCGCGGCACGGGTGGATCGGGCGATCGCTCATCGGGTGTCTCCAGGATTCGGGTGAGCCGGCCACTCTAGGAGCGGCCATTGACAGGCGCGTGACGGCTCGGGCGCCGTGGCGGCGCGCCACCCTAAAATGCCGCCTCTCCCGAGATCGGCGCACAGCACGCCCGTGGCGACCATGGACTATCCCGGCAATCTCTTCGTCGTCGCGGCGCCCAGCGGCGCCGGCAAATCCAGCCTGGTCAAGGCGCTGCTCGAACTCGACTCGCACCTGGTGGTGTCGGTGTCGCACACCACCCGCGAACCGCGCGGCCAGGAGCAGGACGGGCGTGAATACCACTTCATCGACGAGGCCCGCTTTCGCGCGATGGTGGCCGCCGGCGACTTCTTCGAGTGGGCCGAGGTGCACGGCAACCTGTACGGCACCTCGCGCGGTGCGATCGAATCGCGCGTGGCCAGCGGCCAGGACGTGGTGCTGGAGATCGACTGGCAGGGCGCGCTGCAGATCAAGAAGCTGTTCCCGAACGCCGTGCTGATCTTCATCCTGCCGCCGAGCTACGCCGAGCTGGCGCAGCGCCTGACGCGCCGCGGCGAGGACCGGCCGGAGGTGATCGCGCAGCGGCTGGTGAACGCCCGGCACGAAGTGGCGCAGGCGCGACATTTCGACTTCGTTATAATCAACGCTCTGTTCGAGACCGCGGTTTTCGACTTGAAAACCGTGGTTCACTCGCAGCGGCTCAAATACCCGGCGCAATTGCGCAGCAAACCCGCCGTCTTCAGCGCCCTCGGCCTGGACTGAGCACTCCGCGGGTTCGGGCCACCGCCCGTCCCCACTCCCAGGAGCCCCGCATGGCACGCATCACCGTCGAAGATTGTCTCGTCAAGATTCCCAACCGTTTCCAGCTCGTGCTGGCCGCCACGTACCGGGCGCGCATGCTGAGCCAGGGCCACGCCCCGAAGATCGAGACCAAGAACAAGCCCGGCGTGACCGCGCTGCGCGAGATCGCCGCCGGCGAGGTCGGCATCGAGATGCTGCGCAAGGTTCCCGTCTGAAACCAGTTCCCACGCCCAGCGGCCCGCCGGGCCGACCCGAACGGCCCCCTGAGGGCCGTTCGTCGTTTCCGGGTACTCCCGCGCTGGCGGCGGGTCGGCCCGATCCACGCTAAATTCGAATGATGCCCTCGCAACCGGACAGCCCCACCTCCACGGCCTCGGCGCCGGGAGGCAAGCGCGCGCCGGTGAAGGTGCCGGCGGCGCGCGCGGATGCCGCCGCCGCGTCGTTCGCGGCGCTGCTGCACAAGCTCGACTACCTGGAGCCGGCCGACATCAAGCGCGTGCGCGAGGCCTACCGCTTCGCCGACGAAGCCCATCTCGGGCAGTTCCGCGCCAGCGGCGAACCGTACATCACGCACCCGATCGCGGTGGCCGGCCTGTGCGCCGACTGGAAGCTCGATGCGCAGGCGATCATGGCCGCGCTGATGCACGACTCGATGGAGGACTGCGGCGTCACCAAGTCGTCGCTGATCGAGCATTTCGGCGTGCCCACCGCCGACCTGGTCGACGGCCTGACCAAGCTCGACAAGCTGCAGTTCTCGACCCGCGAGGAGTCGCAGGCCGAATCGTTCCGCAAGATGCTGCTGGCGATGGCGCGCGACGTGCGCGTGATCCTGATCAAGCTCGCCGACCGCCTGCACAACATGCGCACGATGGGCGCGATGGCGGCCAACAAGCGCACCCGCATCGCCGCCGAGACGCTCGAGATCTATGCGCCGATCGCGCACCGGCTGGGCCTGAACCAGGCCTACCGCGAGCTGCAGGAGCTGTCGTTCCAGCACCTGAAGCCGTGGCGCTACGCGGCCCTGTCGAAATCCGTGCTGCGCGCGCGCGGCTACCGGCGCGACATCGTCGAGCGCATCCAGCGCGAGGTCGAGAAGTCGTTCGCCAAGGAAAAGATGGCCGTCCAGGTCTTCGGCCGCGAAAAGACGCTGTTCTCGATCTACCGCAAGATGCGCGAGAAGCACCTGAGCTTCGCGCAGGTCAACGACATCTTCGGCTTCCGCATCGTCGTCAACACGCTCAACGACTGCTACCTCGCGCTGGGTGTGCTGCACCAGCTCTACAAGCCGGTGCCGGGCCGCTTCAAGGACTACATCGCGATCCCCAAGGCCAACGGCTACCAGTCGCTGCACACCACGCTGGTGAGCCCGCTGGGCACCGCGGTGGAGTTCCAGATCCGCACCGAGCAGATGCACGCGGTGGCCGAGAAGGGCATCGCCGCGCACTGGATGTACAAGTCCAAGGGCGCGGCCGGCGGGCCGGCGCAGGCGCAGGAGGCGCAGCGCCTGGGCGCGATGTGGCTGCAGTCGCTGATCGACATCCAGGACGAGACGCACGACGCGAGCGAGTTCCTCGAGCACGTCAAGATCGACCTGTTCCCCGACGCGGTCTACGTGTTCACGCCCAAGAGCAAGATCCTCGCGCTGCCGCGCGGCGCCACGCCGGTCGACTTCGCGTACGCGATCCACTCCGACGTCGGCGATCACTGCGTGGCCGCCAAGGTCAACGGCGAACCGGTGGCGCTGCGCACCGAACTGCGCAGCGGAGACGTGGTCGAGATCGTCGGCTCGCCGAATGCGCGGCCCAATCCGGCCTGGCTCAATTTCGTGCGCACCGGCCGGGCGCGGTCGAAGATCCGCCACTACCTCAAGACGATGGAGCTGGAGGAGTCGCAGGAGCTGGGCTCGAAGATGCTGGCCCAGGCGCTGCGCGCCGAAGGCCTGTCGATGCCGGCCGACGACACGCCCTCGGCGATCGTCTGGCAGCAGCTCACCCGCTGGAGCGGCAACCGCAACCGCGACGAACTGCTGGCCGACATCGGCCTCGGCCGCAAGATCGCGACGATCGTCGCCAAGCGCATGGCGCGGCTGCTGGCCGAGCTCGGCACGCGGCCCGACGCGCTGACGTTGACGCTCGGCCGCTACGCCAGCGACGACGCCCCCGCCCAGGGCATGGTGCTGATCGACGGCAGCGAGGGCGCGTCGATCCAGCTCGCGCCCTGCTGCCGGCCGATCCCCGGCGACGACATCGTCGGCTACCTCGGCCGCGGCGAGGGCCTGACGATCCACACCGCCGAATGCGGCATCGGCAAGCGGCTGTTCGAGCGCGACAGCGAACGCTGGATGAAGGTGGAATGGGCCGAGCAACCAATCCGCCCCTTCGAGACCAGCCTCGAACTGCTGCTGAAGAACGGCAAGGGCGTGCTGGCCGAGGTGGCCGCCGCGGTGGCCGCGGCCGAAGCCGACATCACCCACATCGACATGGGTGACGAACCCGGCGACGAGACCACCGAACTTCGGCTCCTGATCAGCGTGCGCGACCGCCAGCACCTGGCCGACGTGATCCGCACCCTCAAGCGCTCGGCGGCGGTGCAGCGGGTGACGCGCGTCAAGCCTTGAGCGCTTGAGCCCAGCCGGCGGCCACGCCGGCCGCAGATGTCAGCGCTTGCACAGCGACAGCGCGCTACGCCTCAGCCCGCCCCGGGCCGCGGATAGCGCACCTCGACCACCTCGATCGTCTCCGGCCCGCCGGGCGTCGTCAGCGAGATTTCGTCGCCGACGCGCGCCTTCAGCAACGCGCGCGATACCGGCGCGATCCAGCTCACCTCGCCGCGGCTGCTGTCGGATTCGTCGATGCCCTTGATCGTGATCGTGCGTTCCTCACCGCGGCGGTTCGCGTAGGTCACGGTGGCGCCGAAGAACACCTGGTCGCTGCCGTGGTGGGCCGACGGATCGACCACCTCGGCGATGTCGAGCCGGCGGGTCAGGAAGCGGATGCGCCGGTCGATCTCGCGCAGCCGCTTCTTGCCGTAGAGGTAGTCGCCGTTCTCCGAGCGGTCACCGTTCTTGGCCGCCCACGACACGACCTCGACGATCTTCGGCCGCTCGACGTCGAGCAGTTCCAGCAGTTCCGCACGCAGGCGGCGGTAGCCCGCGGGCGTGAGGTAGTTGCGCACGCCCTGCGGCAGTGCCGGCGCGCCAGGCGCGTCGTCGTCGTCCTCGTCGTCGCCGTCGGGCTCGCGGGTGAAGGCCTTGTTCATTGCCGGTCGACTCGGGTGCGCTCGCCTTAGCGGTTCTCGAGCCGGTTGTAGTCGAACAGCCCGGCCTCGAGCGGCGACCAGCGGGCGTAGGCTTCGATCATCGCGTCGCTCGCGGCCCAGAAGGCCGGGCTGGTGCGACGGATCGCGAAGCGGTCGCCAAGGCGGCGGTAGTCGGCCTCGGACGACAGCGAGCCGATCGCTGCGGCGAGCGCCGGCAGCTCGGCCAGGGTCGCGCGGTAGAT
>JBGAMJ010000171.1:0-11765 GCA_044223035.1 Piscinibacter sp. | reverse complement strand
AGACGCGGCGCGACTATTTCGGGCTCGAACTGGGCGTCGACGCCACGCAGATCGTCGCCGCCTCGCGCCTGGTGTCGCAGACCACCGGCTTCGTGGTGCAGCCGAACAAGGCGGTGGTCGGCGCGAACGCGTTCGCGCACGCCTCGGGCATCCACCAGGACGGCGTGCTGAAGGCGCGCGACACCTACGAAATCATGCGCGCCGAAGATGTCGGCTGGACCACCAACAAGATCGTGCTGGGCAAGCTCTCCGGCCGCAACGCGTTCAAGCAGCGGCTGCACGATCTGGGCATCGAGCTCGAATCCGAAGGCGAGGTCAACGCCGCCTTCGCCCGCTTCAAGGACCTGGCCGACCGCAAGAGCGACATCTTCGACGAGGACATCCTCGCGCTGGTGATGGACGAGTCGGTGACGCCCGAGCACGAGCACTACCGGCTGCTCGCGCTTGCGCAGCGCTCCGAGACCGGCGAGCGGCCGCATGCGCGGGTGGCGTTCGCGGCCGGCACCGTCGAATTCATCGCCGAGAGCGACGGCAACGGGCCGGTCGACGCCACCCTGAAGGCGATCGAATCGCAGGTGAAGAGTGGCGCCGAGATGCTGCTCTATTCGGTCAATGCCATCACCTCGGGCAGCACAGAATCACAGGGCGAGGTGACGGTGCGGCTGCAGCATGGCGGGCGCGTGGTCAACGGTGTCGGGGCCGATCCGGACATCGTCGTGGCGTCGGCCAAGGCCTACCTGTCGGCGTTGAACAAGCTCTATAGCAAGGTCGAGCGCGTGGCCGCCCAGGGATGAATCGTCACCTTCGTGACACACCGATATCCCACTTGAGGAAAGGCACGTAAGTTTTTGATTTGCGTGTCTTTTTTCTTTGGCCTAAACTTCGGTTACGGTCAATGCAGGGGATTTTCGTGACGACAATGTCAAAATTTGCATCGGGCCTGCTGCTGTCCGTCGTGGCGGCACTGTGCGTCCCGACCGTGACGCACGCGGCACCCGTGAAGAAGAAGCACGCGTCGAGCGCCCGGGTGGCGGCTGGCGCCAAGTCCAAGGCGACGGTCAGGCGGGTGCACGGCCGCGTCGTGGCCCGCGCCACGCCGGTGGTGCACGTCGAGCCGGCCCGGCCGTCGTTCGGCCAGATGTACGGCCTGCACGACACGCCCGATGCGCTCGAGCTCAAGTCCAGCGTCGCGCTGGTGCTCGACCAGGACACCAACGAGGTCCTGCTGAGCAAGAACTCGCAGGCCGTGCTGCCGATCGCGTCGATCACCAAGCTGATGACCGCGCTGGTCGTCACCGAGGCGCACCTGCCGCTCGACGAGGTGCTGTCGGTCACCCAGGAAGACGTCGACACCGAGAAGGGCAGCCATTCGCGCCTGGTCGTCGGCACCCAGCTCACCCGCGAGGAGATGCTGCACCTGGCGCTGATGTCGTCGGAGAACCGGGCGGCGCACGCGCTCGGCCGGCAGTACCCGGGCGGCCTGGCGGTGTTCGTCGCCGCGATGAACCGCAAGGCGCAACTGCTCGGCATGACCGACACCCACTACGTGGAGCCGACCGGCCTGTCGAGCCAGAACCAGTCGAGCGCGCGCGACCTGGCCACGCTCGTCAAGGCGGCGCACCAGGTGCAACTGATCCGCGAACTGTCGACCTCGCCCGAATACCAGGTGGCCGTCGGCAACCGCGAGCTGACCTTCCGCAACACCAACGGCCTGGTGCGCAACCCGACCTGGGACATCGGCCTGCAGAAGACCGGCTACATCTCCGAGGCCGGCCGCTGCCTCGTGATGCAGGCGCAGCTCGCCGGCCGCAAGCTGATCATGGTGTTCCTCGATTCCGCCGGAAAGTACTCGCGGATCGGTGACGCCGAGCGCGTGCGCAAGTGGATCACCGACATGGCGCCGACGGCCCACGCCGGGCCGAAACTGACGTCCTGACCGCGCTCGCCGCGGAGAGTGCAGACGACGCGGGCCGCTCGATGCGGCCCGCGGTCATTGGGGCGGCAGGACGCGAATCACTTGGCGGGGGCGCCCGCGGCCGCGCCAGCCGGCCGGTGGCCCAGCGCCTGCGAGATGCGGCCGGCGGTTTCCTTCAGCCGTTCGAGCCAGCCTTCCTCCAGCCGGTCGGCCGGCGCGGAGATCGACAGCCCGGCAACCAGCTTGCCCTGGTCGTCGACGATGCTGGCGGCCATGCAGCGCACGCCCAGTTCCAGCTCCTCGTCGTCGCGCGCGGTGCCATGCTGCAGCACCTTCGACAGCTCGCGTTCCAGCGCCGGCAGGCTGGTGATGCTGTTGCGCGTGTGGCCGGCCAGCCCGGTGCGCGTGGCGTAGGCGCGCACGCGCTGCGGGTCGTCGTGCGCCAGGAACAGCTTGCCGACGGAGGTCAGGTGCAGCGGCGCCCGGCCGCCGATCGCACGCACGACCTGCATGCCCGAGCGTTCGCTGTAGGTGCGCTCGATGTAGACGATCTCGTCGCCCTGGCGCATCGACAGGTTCACCGGCTGGTGCGTCAGCTTGTGGAGTTCGCGCATCGGGCCGAGCGCCGCGTCGCGCACGTCCAGCCGCGCCTTCACCAGGTTGCCGAGTTCCAGCAGCCGCATGCCGAGCCGGTAGGTGCCGGCGGCGGGGCGATCGACGAAGCGGCCGATCGCGAGGTCGTTCAGGATGCGGTGCGCAGTCGACGGGTGCAGGCCCGTCTGCTCGCTGATTTCCTTCAGCGATGCCGGTTCCTCATGGCGCGCCAGCACGTCCAGCAGCGCGAAGCTGCGTTCGAGCACCTGTATCGTCGGGGACTTCGGTTCCGTGTTCTTCATTCGATCGATTCTGTCGGCCAACGGCGTCATTTTGCATGGCGAAATTTAGCACTGCAACGCGGCCGGCAACAGCCGCGTTGCACGACGGGCGCCCGGGCCGGCGTCCGGGCGTGCGGATGTCGCTCGGCCGCATGGCGCGACGGCTGGGCACTGCCGCGCTCGCCGGCGCGTTGAGCGCAGCGGTTTCGGCCGGCAACCCGTCGATCGAAGCGCCCTCCGAAGCGGCCGCCGAGCCCGCGCCGCGGCCGCCCCGATCGGCGGCTGATCCCGCGCCGGCGCCCGCGGTGCCGCGTGCGGTCGATCCCGTGCCTGTGCCGCCGCCGGCGCACTGGATGACCGTGCCGCGCATCACGGGCCGGCTGACGCGCCGCGACATCGGGCTCGTGATCAACACCGCCGACCCGTATTCGGTCGCCGTCGGTGCGCATTACGTCCGGGCTCGCCGCCTGTCGCCGCGCCAGGTGCTGAGGATCGACCTGCCGCTTGTCACCACGCTGACAGAAAGCGACTTCGAGCGGCTGAAATCGGCGGTCGACCACCGTTTCGGCGCGCAGGTGCAGGCGCTGGCGCTGGCGTGGAGCCAGCCGTATGCCGTGGCCTGCCAGTCGATCACCGGTGCACTGGCGCTGGGGTTCGACCGGTCGATGTGCGAACACACTTGCGCGCCGTCGGCGCCGTCGCCGTATTTCAACCAGCCGACGCTGCGGCCCTTCGCCGATCTCGGCGTCCGCCCCGCGATGCTGCTGGCCGCGCGCGACGTGGACGGCGCGCGGCGCCTGATCGACCGCGGCGTGGCTTCCGACGGCACGCTCGGCCTGCGCGGCGCGCCGCCAGTCCAGGTTCACTACGTCGCCACCGCCGACCGCGCGCGCAATGTGCGGGCGCCGCTGTTCCCGCCGGCCGGGCCGGTGCCTTCAGTCGGCATCGAGGTGCATGTCGACAGCGGCGCGTCGATCGGCGACGCGCGGCGCGTGCTGCTGTACGAGACCGGCCTGTCGCGCGTGCCCGACCTCGACCGCGTGCAGTTCGTGCCCGGCGCGCTGGCCGACCACCTGACCTCGTTCGGCGGCCGGCTCGATGGCAGCGGCGGACAGATGCCGGTGCTCGACTGGATCGCCGCCGGCGCTACCGCGAGCTACGGCAGCGTCTCGGAGCCCTGCGCCCACCTGCAGAAGTTCCCGCACCCGCAGGCGCTGCTGCTCTATTACGTGCAGGGCAGCACCGCGATCGAGGCCTACTGGCGCAGCGTGGCCTGGCCGCGGCAGGGATTGTTCGTCGGCGAGCCGCTGGCGGCGCCGTTCGCGCGGCGCGGGGCGGGGGAGGGGCCCTGAGCATTCCCGCCAGCGACCCGCGCGGCCCCGCGCCCCCCGCGCCTCCTGCGCACCCGGCGCCTACCGGCGCCCACCGGCGCTCCCGCGCTGACGGGTAGGCCGGTCAGCCGAGGGCCCGAACTGCGTCGCGACCGGCCCGGACGGCGCCTTCGAGCGTCGCCGGGTAGGGCCCGTCGACATAGTCGGCGGCCGCGGCCAGTCCATCGGCGATCACCGACGGCGGCCGGCGCAGCCCGGGCGTGCAGCGGAAGGTGGCGCGCTTCTCGATCAGAGCGCGCAGCGGCACCAGCGCCGCGCCGGAGGCGCCGAGCGCATCGGCGGCCTGGCGCATCACTGCTGCGGTCGTCGCGTCCAGGCCTCGCTCCACCCAGGGCCGGGCGCCGCTGACGACGAACGCCATCAGCCCGGCCTCACCGCGGCGCTGCCCGTGGTCGAACCCGAACTGCGCCGGCCGCCGCTCGTCTTCGCGCAACAGCAGCATCGGTTCGGCCAGCCGCAGGCTCGGCGCGCGGGCGTAGACGGTGACGATCGCCTCGTAACGCAACGCGCGCACCGTGGCGGCCCAGGCGGCATCGAGCGGCTCGATCAGTCGCGCCGCCTCGACCGCACTGGTGGCGACGATCACGCGGCCGAACGGCGCACCGTCGACACGCCAGCCACGGCCGTCGCGCGTCACCGTGCGGTGACGCGCATGCCGGCGCGCAGCACCGCGCCCCGCGCCGCCAGCCAGGCGGCGGCCGGTTCGGGCAGCAGCGCGCCCAGGGGCACCCGCGGCAGCAGCAGGTCGGCGGCGCCGGGGCCGGCGAACAGCGCATCGTGCAGCACGCGCAGGAACACCTGCGCACTCGCCTCCTGCGCCGGCGTGTTCAGCGCGGCGACGCACAGCGGTTCGATCAGGTCCGTGCGCAGGCACGCAGGCAGCCCGCCGACCAGGTCGGCGACAGATGCCCTGGGATCGGCGCGAAAGCCGCCGGCGCCCCAGCGTGCCGCGGCGGACAGCAGCGCCAGCCGCTCGTGCCAACGCCAGCCGCGGCGCGCCAGCACGCCGCGCACGAAGGCGATCGGCGCCGGCCCGCGCGGCAGGCGCAAGCCGCTGCCGTCCGGCGCGACCAGGCGCAGCGGCGAGCGGTGCAGCACGGCGGTCGGGTCGACGCCGACGCGGCGCATCAGCGCCAGCGTCTCGGTGTAGGCGCCGATGAGGATGTGCTGGCCGTTGTCGAGCGTGATGCCGCCGCTGTCGACGCTGCGGGCGCGCCCGCCGAATTGCGGTGCCATCTCGAACAGGCTGACGCGATGCCCGGCGGCCGTGGCCTCGACCGCCGCCGCCAGCCCGGCCCAGCCGCCGCCGACGACGGCGACCGAGCGCTCCGCCATCAGCGCCCGCGCCAGTTGGTCTGCATCGCGATCCACAGCTTGCGCAGCGGCGTCAGCGCGATGCGCTGGTGCAGCACCTGGAAGCCGCCGGCCTCGATCTCGCGCAGCAGCGTGCGGTAGATGTTGGCCATCATCAGGCCCGGCTTCTGCGCCTGGCGGTCGACCTCGGGCAGCAGCGCCAGCGCCGCGTCGTAGCACGTGTGCGCGCGCTCAGCCTGGAAGCGCATCAGCGCAGTGAAGCGCTCGCTGTAGCCCCAGGGTGCGCTGCGCTGCAGCAATTCGTTGGCCTTGACCTCGAAGCGCTGCAGCTCCGACACCGGCAGGTAGATGCGGCCGCGGCGCGCGTCGTCACCGACGTCGCGGATGATGTTCGTGAGCTGCATCGCGAGCCCCAGGCGGTGCGCGTAGGCGATCGTCGCCGCCTCGCTGCGGCCGAAGATGTTGGCCGCCACCTCGCCGACGATGCCGGCCACCAGGTGGCAATAGCGTTCCAGCCCGGGGTAGTCGAGGAAGCGTGTCTGCTCCAGGTCGACCTGGCAGCCGTCGATCACCGCCGACAGGTGCGCCGGCTCGATGCCGAACGCGGCGGTGTGCGGCATCAGCGCCTTCGTGACCGGGTGGCTGGGCTGCCCCGCGAAGGCCGACGCGACCTCCTTGCGCCACCACGCGAGCTTGGTGGCGGCGACGCCGACGTCGCTGGTCTCGTCGACCACGTCGTCGACCTCGCGGCAGAACGCGTAGAACGCGGTGATCGCCGCCCGCCGCGGCGGCGGCAGGAACAGGAAGGCGTAGTAGAAGCTCGATCCGCTGCGTGCCGCCTTGTCCTGAACGTATTGCTCGGGCGTCATGCGGGCCTCCCGGCCAGGCCGGCGCGCGGCCGGCGCATGCGCAGCGCGCGCCAGATCATCACGGGCACATCGGCGGCCACCAGCTTGGCGTGTCTCAGCGTCGCGTGGTCCAGCGCGGCGATGCGGTCGAGGATGCGCAGCCCGCCCTGCACCACCAGCCGCAGCTCCCAGCCGGCGCGTCCACCGGGGCGATGCACCAGCGGCGCGCCGTCGTCCATCAGGCCGCGTGCCCAGCCGCAGGCGTCGGCGACCAGCGCGCGCACGGCCGGGCCGTCGGCGCCGGCGCGCAGCGCCTCGGGTGCCACGCCGTGGCGACGGCAGTCGGCGAGCGGCAGGTAGAGCCGGCCGCGCGCGGTGTCGATCGACAGGTCCTGCCAGAAGTTGATGAGCTGCAGCGCGCTGCAGATCGCGTCGGACTGGCGCAGCGAAGCGTCGTCAGGCGCGCCGTACAGGTGCAGCATCAACCGGCCGACCGGGTTGGCGGAGCGGCGGCAGTAGTCCAGCAGGTCGGCGCGGTCGGCGTATTCGCGGCGCGTCACGTCCTGCGCGAAGGCGCTCAGCAGGTCGGCGAGCAGGGTTTCAGGCAGGCCGTGGCGCTCGATCGCGGCGCGCAGCGGGCGGAACACGCCGGGCCAGCGCGCGGAGGGCTGGGCGCCGGCAGCCGCGGCAGCCAGGTCGGCTCGGTAGTCGCGCAGGTCGGCGAGCCGTTGCTCGGGCGCGGCATCGCCTTCGTCGGCGATGTCGTCGGCCGTCCGCGCGAAGTGGTAGATCGCGGTCACGGCCGGCCGCAGCGCGCGCGGGCAAAGCACGGATGCGACAGGAAAGTTTTCATAGTGGTCGACGCTCACGGGCGGCATTGTCCACGGGACGCGCTCGCGCGCCGCCCGGCACCGCGCTCGATTGACACCCCGCGGACCGCTGAATACATTACTGACCGCTCAGTCAGTTGCGCAGCCCGCGACCGTCTGCCGGAGTGTCCGCGGGCTCGAAACGGCGTCCGGGGCGCGCCGCCTGGCCGGCCCGCGAGGCCCGCCGCCATCCCGTTCCGAGGTCGTCCATGCTTGTTCCGCGTCCGCTCGTCCCGATCCTGCTGCTGGCCGCGGCAGCGCTCGGCGCCTGTTCGAAGCCGGAGTCCGCGCCCGACCCGGTGCGTGCGGTGCGCACGATGACGATCGGCGCCGAGACCACCTCCGGCAGCATCAGCTACGCCGGCGAGGTGCGTGCGCGGGTCGAGTCGCGGCTGGGCTTCCGCGTGCCGGGCAAGATCGTGCGGCGCGACGTGGATGTCGGCAGCGTCGTCAAGGCCGGGCAGGTGCTGGCCCAGCTCGACGCGCAGGATCTGAAGCTGGCGCAGGACGCCGCGCGCGCCGCGGTGGCATCCGCGCAGGTCAACCTGACGCTCGCGGCGTCGGACTTCAAGCGCTTCAAGGACCTGCGCGACCAGGGCTTCATCAGCAGCGCCGATCTGGAGCGGCGCGAGACCACGCTGAAGGCCGCACAGGCACAGCTCGACCAGGCGCGCGCCCAGGCCAGTTCGCAGGGCAACCAGGCCAGCTATGCGTCGCTGGTGGCCGATGCGGGCGGCGTGGTCACCGCCGTCGAGGCCGAGCCCGGCATGGTGGTGGCGGCCGGCACGCCGGTGCTGCGCCTGGCGCACGACGGCCCGCGCGACGTGGTGTTCGCGGTGCCGGAGGACAAGGTCGGGCTGATCAAGTCGCTGGCGGGTGACGCCGGCCGCTTCCGGGTGCAGATCTGGGGCGCGCCCGGCGCGCCGCTGCCGGTACGCATCCGCGAGATCGCCGCTGCGGCCGACCCGGCGACGCGCACCTTCCAGGTCAAGGCAGACCTGGGCGCCGCGTCGGGCCAGGCGCGGCTCGGCCAGACCGCCGCGGTGTGGCTCGACCTGCCGAAGGTCGATGGCGTGATCCGCCTGCCGCTGTCGGCGCTGAAGGAAGAGCAGGGCCGCACGGTCGTGTGGCTGCTCGACAAATCATCGATGACGGTGCAGCCGACGCCGGTGACGATCGCCGGCTCCGACGGCAACGATGCGGTGGTGAGCGCCGGGCTGTCGAGCGGGCAGGTGGTCGTCACCGCCGGCGTGCATGTGCTGAATCCGGGGCAGAAGGTGAAGGCGTACGTCGAGCCGGCCGGCGCGGCGGGTGCGTCGCTGGACGCGAAGCCCGTGCCGGTGACGGTCCAATGAGCGCCCGCGCACGGCCGCTCCGAAGCGGGCGCTCCGTCCCGCCCGGCGGGACCGGCCGCAGGCCGAGGGTGCCCCAATGAGCGGCGCGCCGGTGGAGACGCCGCACGCCGAGCCGTCCGCGGCATCGCGCGGCCCGCGCTTCAACATCTCCCGCTGGGCGCTGGACCACCCGGAGCTGACGCGCTACCTGCTGGTGGTGCTGATGGTGCTGGGGATGGCCGCGTACTTCCAGCTCGGCCAGGACGAGGACCCGCCGTTCACCTTCCGCGCGATGGTCGTGCGCGCCTACTGGCCGGGCGCCACGGCGCACCAGATGGCCGACCAGGTCACTGACAAGCTCGAGAAGACGCTGCAGGAGGTGCCCTACGCCGACAAGATCCGCAGCTACTCGAAGCCGGGCGAGACGCTGATCACCTTCCAGGTGCGTGACTCCTCGCCGCCGCACGAGATGCCGCAGATCTGGTACACGGTGCGCAAGAAGATCGCCGACATGCGCAGCACGCTGCCGGCCGGCGTGATCGGGCCGATCTTCAACGACGACTTCGGCGACGTCTACGGCACGATCTACGCGCTGTCGAGCGACGGCTTCACCTACCAGGAGCTGAAGGACCAGGCAGACCGCGTGCGCCAGCGCCTGCTGAAGGTGCCCGACGTCAACAAGGTCGACATCTTCGGCGCGCAGGACGAGAAGATCTACGTCGAGATCTCGCAGAAGCGCCTGGCGCAGCTCGGGCTCGACTTCAACACCGTGCTGGCGCAGATCGGCCAGCAGAACGCGGTCGAGTCGGCCGGCACGGTGAACGTGCCGAGCGACTTCGTGCAGGTGCGCGTGGGCGGGCCGTTCAACTCCGTCGAGCAATTGCGCCAGTTCCCGATCCGCGCCAACGGCAACAGCTTCCGCCTGGGCGACATCGCCGACATCCGCCGCGGCTACGTCGACCCGCCGCAGGTGAAGGTGCACCACCAGGGCCGCGAGGTGGTCGCGCTGGGCGTGTCGATGGGCAAGGGCGGCGACATCATCGAGCTCGGCAAGGCGCTGGCCGCCACCACCGCGGCCATCCGCGCCGACCTGCCGGCCGGCATCGAGCTGGTGCAGTTCCAGAACCAGTCGAAGGTGGTCGCCACCTCGGTCAACGAGTTCGTGCACGTGCTGATCGAGGCGGTGCTGATCGTGCTGGCGGTGAGCTTCGTGAGCCTCGGGCTGCACCACAAGCCGGGTTCGTGGCGCTTCACGCTCGACTGGCGGCCCGGCCTGGTGGTGGGCATCACGATCCCGCTGGTGCTGGCGATCACCTTCGTGACGATGTACTACTGGGGCGTCGGCCTGCACAAGATCTCGCTCGGCTCGCTGATCATCGCGCTCGGCCTGCTGGTCGACGACGCGATCATTGCGGTCGAGATGATGGTGCGCAAGCTGGAGGAGGGCTACGACAAGGCGCGCGCCGCCACCTTCGCCTACGAGGCGACGGCGATGCCGATGCTCACCGGCACGCTGATCACCGCGGTCGGCTTCCTGCCGATCGGCCTGGCGAAATCGACGGTGGGCGAATACACGTTCGCGATCTTCGCGGTCACGGCAGCGGCGCTGCTGATCTCGTGGCTGGTGTCGGTGTACTTCGTGCCCTACCTCGGCACGCTCTTGCTGGAGATCAAGCCGCACCACGGCGGCGGCGAGCCGCACGAGCTGTTCGACACGCCGTTCTACCTGCGCTTCCGGCGCGTCGTGAACTGGTGCGTGCAGCACCGCTGGATCACGATCGCGCTGACGATCGGCACGCTGGCGCTCGGCATCGTCGGCATGGGGCGGGTGCAGAACCAGTTCTTCCCCGATTCGAGCCGGCTCGAGGTGCTGGTCGACCTGTGGTACGCCGAGGGCACCTCGTACGCTGCCAACGAGGCGGTCACGCAGCGCGTCGAGAAGCGGCTGATGCAGCTCGATGGCGCCGCCAGCGTGACCACCTGGATCGGCAGCGGCCTGCCGCGCTTCGTGCTGGTGCTGGACCAGATCTTTCCGCAGTCGAACGTCAGCCAGATCGTCGTTCAGCCGCGCGACCTGGCGGCGCGCGAGCGCATCCGCAAGCAGGTGCCCGAGATCCTCGCCACCGAGTTCCCGGAGCTGCGCGGGCGCGCCAAGCTGCTGCCGAACGGCCCGCCGGTGCCGTACCCGGTGCAGTTCCGCGTCGTCGGGGTCGATCCGGCGAAGGTGCGCACCTACGCCGACGAGGTCAAGGCGATCATGCGCGGCAACCCGAACCTGCGCGGCATCAACGACAACTGGAACGAGTCGGTGAAGGTGCTGCGGCTGGACGTGGACCAGGACAAGGCGCGCGCGCTCGGCGTCACCAGCCAGGCCATCGCGCAGGCCTCGCGCACGATCAACAACGGCAGCACGATCGGCCAGTACCGCGAGGGCGACCGCCTGATCGACATCGTGCTGCGCCAGCCGCTGGACGAGCGCAGCCAGATCACCGACATGGCGAGCGCGTACGTGCCGACCGCCAGCGGGCGCTCGGTGCCGCTGTCGCAGATCGCGAAGGCGACGTTCACCTGGGAGCCGGGCGTGCTGTGGCGCGAGGGGCGCGACTACGCGGCCACGGTGCAGGGCGACATCGTGGAGGGCCTGCAGGGCGCGACGGTGACAGCCCAGCTCGACCCGCTGTTCGCGCCGATCCGCGCCCGCATGCCGCCCGGCTACCGCATCGAGATCGCCGGCGCCGTGGAGGAGAGCAGCAAGGGCCAGGGCTCGATCGCCGCCGGCGCGCCGCTGATGCTGTTCATCATGTTCACGCTCCTGATGCTGCAGTTGCACAGCTTCAGCCGCGCGGTGCTGGTGTTCCTGACCGGGCCGATGGGCATCGCCGGCGTGGCCGCGGCACTGCTGCTGCTGAACCGGCCGTTCGGCTTCGTCGCGCTGCTGGGGGTGATCGCGCTGATCGGCATGATCATGCGCAACTCGGTGATCCTGATCGACCAGATCGAGCAGGACCGCGCGCGCGGCGTGCCGGCGTGGACGGCGATCGTCGAGGCGGCGGTGCGGCGTTTCCGGCCGATCCTGCTGACCGCGGCGGCGGCGGTGCTGGCGATGATCCCGCTGTCGCGCAGCGTGTTCTGGGGGCCGATGGCGGTGGCGATCATGGGCGGGCTGGTCGTCGCCACGGTGCTGACGCTGCTGGCGCTGCCGGCGATGTACGCGGCCTG
>JBGAMJ010000170.1:0-11818 GCA_044223035.1 Piscinibacter sp. | reverse complement strand
TAGGGCTTCGGACGAGACGCGGAACGGCGCCTGGCGGGTGACGCAGGCGCCGCGGCCCGGGCCTTGGCCGCGGGAGGCATCGCCGCAGGTATCGCTGCCGGAATCGGCGCCGATATCGCCGCCGGGATGGCCGCCGGGATCGCACCGCAGGACTCGCGCACGACCAGCTTCGGCGTCGGCACGGTCACCACCGCCGGGTCGGCGCCTCGAAGCTGCGCCAGCAGCGCCTGCACCGCCTGCCGGCCGTGGCTCGCGGGGTCGGAGTGCACGGTGGTCAGCGGCGGCGTGGCGAAGGGCGCCAGCGGGATGTCGTCGTAGCCGACCAGCGCGACGTCCTGCGGCACGCGCAGCCCGGTCTCGCGCAGCGCCCGCAGCACGCCGAACGCGATGGTGTCGTTGCCGGCGAACAGCGCGTCGAAGCGGATGCCCCGGGAGAGCAGTTCGCGCGTCGCGTCGTAGCCGCTCTGCGCGGTGATGTCGGCGTAGGCGACCCAGCGCGGGTCGGCCTCGATGCCCTGGTCGCTCAGCGCCTGGCTCCAGCCGTGCTCGCGCTGCGACGCGGAGTGGAACTCGGTGGATGCGTAGTTGACGAGGCCGACGCAGCGGTGCCCCAGCTGCAGCAGGTGCTGCACCGCCATCCGGGCCGATCGCCAGGTGTCGTCGCCCATCGTGCAGAAGCCCTCGCTCGGCGGCAGGTTGCAGGCGAACACGACGTGCGGGATGCGGCTGTCGCGCACCCGCCGCATGTGCTCCATCTCCGAGGTGCGCAGGTGCGCCACGATCAGCCCGTCGATGCTGCGGCTGCGCACCAGTTGCAGGAAGCCGCCGGGCTCGCGGCCTTCGCCTTCGGTCGATTCGATCAGCACCTTCAGCCCCTGCAGGTGGCAGGACTCGCGCACGCTGGCCTCGAGCTGCGCGAGGAAGGCATCGACGTACAGGTGCTCCAGCTTGGGCACCACCAGCGCCACCGTGCGCGTGGCGCCGCCGGCCAGCGAGCGGGCGGCGGCATTCGGCACGTAGCCCAGCTCGCGCGCGGCCGCGAACACTCGTTCGCGCGTCGCCTCGCTGATGCCCTGGTTGCGCACGTCGTTCAGCACGAAGGACACCGTGGTGCGGGACACGCCCGCAAGGCGCGCGACCTCGGTGCTGGTCGCCGACGGGTTCTTGGGACTCTTCATCGCGCATCTCCTGAACTGCTAACACCAGTCTAACGCGCTTCAGTATTTGTCCGGATGCTGATCTTCCCGGAGTCCCGCACCATACAGCCTCTAACTCGCGTCAGTAAACGCCGCGAGACGAACCACCCAGAGACAGGAGACGCCCTTGAGCCCGTCGAATACCCCCGCGGCCGCCGGCCCGGTGAAGGCCCGTCGGACGCACAGCCTGAGCAGCACCCGACGCGCCGAGACGCTGACCGGCTGGGCGCTGGTGCTGCCCGCCTTCATCGGCTTCCTGGCGTTCTACGCCTGGCCGACGATGCGTGCGATCGAGATCAGCTTCACCGACTGGAACCTGCTGCGCGCGCCGAAGTTCGTCGGCCTGGACAACTACGCCACGATGCTGCAGGACGGCAAGTTCTGGAACGGCATGAAGCTGTCGGCCTACTACGTGCTGCTGAACATCCCGCTGCAGACGGCGCTGGGCCTGAGCCTCGCGGTGGCGATGGACCGGCTGACCAAGTCGCTGTTCGTCAAGTCGGTCGTGCTGCTGCCCTACCTGCTGTCCAACGTGCTGGTCGCGATGATCTGGCTGTGGATGCTCGATCCGATCCTCGGCATGGTGAACGCCGGGATCGAGGCGATCGGCCTGTCGCGGCAGCCGTTCTTCGGCAGCGGCGACCAGGCGATGCTGACCGTGGCCGCGGTCAACATCTGGCGCCACATGGGCCTGGTGGCGATGCTCTTCCTCGCCGGGCTGCAGAACATCCCGCGCTACCTGTACGAGGCCGCCGCGCTCGAGGGCGCCAGCGAGTGGCAGATGTTCAAGCGCATCACGCTGCCGCTGCTGCGCCCGGTGATGGTGTTCGTGCTCGTCACCAGCGTCACCGGCTCGTTCCAGATCTTCGACACCATCGCCGTCACCACGGCCGGCGGCCCGGAGGATTCCACCCGCGTGATCGTGTACTACATCGTCCAGAACGCGTTCAGCTTCTACAAGATGGGCTACGCGTCGGCGATGTCGATGGGCCTCGCGGTGGTGATGCTTCTCTACACCCTGGTGCAGATGCGCGTGATGCGCGCCAACGAGAGCGATCTCGCCTGACCTGCCCATGCCACCGGAGACCCCCATGACCACGCTTGCCAACGTCGCCCCCGCCGTGTCCCGGCGCCGCACCCTGAAGCCCGGCCGCATCGCCGCCTGGGTCGTGCTGATCGCCCTGCTGCTCATCACGCTGATGCCGGTGTGGATGGTCGTCAAGACGGCGCTGATGCCCTCGGCCGACCTGTTCACGCAATCGGCCAATCCGCTGCCCGTCGATCCGACGCTCGCCAACTTCAAGCGCGTGCTGGGCCTGCTCTCGCAGGAAGAGAGCATGGCGCTGGGCGGCTCGGGTGCGCAGATCAACTTTGCGCGTGCGGTCGGCAACTCGCTGATGTTCACCGGCATCGTCGTCGTGCTGCAGATCGGCTTCGCGGCGATGGCCGCCTACGCCTTCGCACGGCTGCGCTTCCCCGGCCGCAGCACGATCTTCGGGCTGTTCGTCGCCTCGATGATGGTGCCCGGCGTCGTGACCTTCATCCCGAACTTCATCCTGATGCGGGACCTGGGCTGGCTGAACACGATGGCCGGCATGGTGGCGCCGTTCTGCCTGATGCAGGGCTTCTCGATCTTCTTCCTGCGCCAGTTCTTCCTGTCGATCCCGCGCGATCTCGAAGAGGCCGCGCTGCTCGACGGCGCGAGCCACCTCTACGTGTTCTTCCGGATCGTGCTGCCGCTGTCTGTCACGCCGATCGCGACCATCGCGATGCTCACCGGCATCGGCATGTGGAACGAGTTCTTCTGGCCCTTCCTCGTCGCCAAGGACGAGGCGCAGCAGACGCTGCCGGTGGCACTGCAGACCTTCAAGTCTCAGACGCCGTCGGGTCAGCCTGACTGGACCGGCCTGATGGCCGCCGCAACGATCGCCTTGCTGCCGACGATCTTGCTGCTCGTGAGCTTCGGCAAGCGCGTCGTCGAGTCGGTGCAGTTCAGCGGCGGCAAGTGACGCCGCATCCACCCACCCGTCGAGTTCTACCAACCACCACTCGGAGACAGATGATGTCCATGTTCGCCCGTTCCCTGATCGCATCCGCATGCACCCTGGCCGCCGCCGGCGGCGCCGCCGCCGCGGAAGTCAAGTACATGCTGTGGGATTCGATCCAGCTCCCGGCCTACCAGCAGTGCGCCGCCGACTTCGCCAAGAAGAACCCCGGCACCACGATCAAGATCACGCAGTCGGGTTGGGGCGACTACTGGACCACCGTCTCCACCGGCTTCATCGCCGGCACGGCACCCGACGTGTTCACCGACCACCTCGCCAAGTACCCCGAGTTCGCGAAGAACAGCCAGCTCGTCGACCTGACGCCGTACATCCAGAAGGACAAGGTCGACACCTCGGTCTTCCCGAAGGGCCTGGTGGACGTCTGGGGCCGCGACGGCAAGCAGTACGGCCTGCCGAAGGACTGGGACACGATCGCCTTCATCGTCAACATGGCGCACGCCAAGAAGGCCGGCGTGACGCTGGCCGAGCTGCAGAACATGACCTGGAACCCGAAGGACGGCGGCAGCTTCGAGCAGGTGGTCAAGAAGCTGACGCTCGACAGCAAGGGCAAGAACGCGCTCGACCCGGCCTTCGACAAGAAGAGCGTCGCCGTCTACGGCTACCAGAACCCGGGCCCGGGCGGCATGACCGGCCAGGTGCAGTGGAGCCACTTCGCCGTCAGCAACGGCTTCAAGTACCACGACAAGCCCTGGGCCACGAAGTACTACTACGACGACCCCAAGCTCGCCGAGACCATCGACTGGCTGTCCGGCCTGCCGGGCAAGGGCGTGTCCGCCGGCTACGAGAACACCAAGGGCCTCGGTTCCGACGCGATGTTCGTCTCCGGCAAGGCCGCAATGGTGCCGCAGGGCTCGTGGATGATTTCCTACTTCGCCGGCAACGCGAAGTTCGAGAACGCCTGGGTCCCGCTGCCCAAGGGCCCGAGCGGCAAGCGCGCGACGATGCTGAACGGCCTGGCCGATTCGATCTGGATCGGCTCCAAGGTCAAGGACGAGGCCTGGAAGTGGGTCAAGTACATGGCCTCCGCCGACTGCCAGAACGTGGTCGCGGCCTCGGGCGTGGTGTTCCCCGCGATCAACGGCATGGCCGAGAAGGCGGTCGAGGTGCAGAAGAAGAAGGGCGTCGATTCGTCGGCCTTCCTGGCGATGGCCAAGGAGCAGACCTTCCTGACGCCGATCGCCGACAACGGCGCCGAGATCGAGGAGATCCTCAACACCGCGCTCGAATCGGTGCTGCTCGGCAAGCAGAAGGCCGGCCCGGCACTCAAGGAAGCCAACGACAAGGCCAACAAGCTGTTCAAGTAAGACAGCCGCGCGCACCGACCCTGCACCGGGGCTGATCGCCAGCCCGTCACGACCGTTTCAAGAAGTTTGGAGTCACCATGGCTGACATCGTCCTGCGCTCGATCCAGAAGACCTACGCCGGTGGCGTTTCGGTGATCCGCAACGTCGACCTTCACATCGCCGACGGCGAGTTCTGCGTCTTCGTCGGGCCCTCGGGCTGCGGCAAGTCGACTCTGCTGCGCATGGTCGCCGGGCTGGAGGAGATCTCCGGCGGCGACCTGCTGATCGGCGGCCAGCGCATGAACGACACCCCGCCGGCGCGCCGCGGCGTCGCGATGGTGTTCCAGAGCTATGCGCTGTTCCCGCACCTGACGGTGCGCGAGAACATGTCCTTCGGGCTGACGCTGGCCAAGCTGCCGCCGGCCGACATCGAACGCAAGGTCGGCGATGCCGCCCGCGTGCTGCAGCTCGAGAAGCTGCTCGACCGCAAGCCCAAGCAGCTCTCCGGCGGCCAGCGCCAGCGGGTGGCGATCGGCCGCGCGATCGTGCGCGAGCCGGGGGTGTTCCTGTTCGACGAACCGCTGTCCAACCTCGACGCCGCGCTGCGCGTGCAGACGCGCTTCGAGATCGCCAAGCTGCACCACGACTTCGGCAAGGCCAGCATGATCTACGTGACGCACGACCAGGTCGAGGCGATGACGCTGGCCGACCGCATCCTGCTGCTGAACGCCGGCGAGGCGGTGCAGCGCGAGGGCAGCGTCGCGCAGTGCGGCACGCCGCTGGAGCTGTACAACCGGCCGCGCTCGATGTTCGTCGCCGGCTTCATCGGCAGCCCGAAGATGAACTTCCTGCCCGGCACGCTGGTCGAGGCGCACCCCGACCGCGCGCGGGTCAAGCTGGCCACCGGTGAGACGCTCGAGGCGCAGGTCGACGCCACCCGGCTGGCACCCGGCGCCAGCGTCACGCTCGGCATCCGCCCCGAGCACACCGAACTGGGAACGCATGGGCAGCACCTGGTGCGCGAGGTCCGCTGGCAGGAGCGCCTGGGCGAATCGACCTACCTCTACCTCGACAGCGGCGCCGAGGAATCCTGGATCACCAAGGCACCGGGCGGCGCGCGCGCCAACACCGGCCAACGCCTCGCGATCGGCCTGCCCTCGGCTTGCATGCACCTCTTCGACAGCGACGGCCACGCGGTGACGCGCTGCGTGCCCGACGCCGACCTGCAACTTCCGGTAGCGGCCTGAGAGAGCAAGAACCCTTCCGTCCCCACCCTCCGAACGCCCAACGACGATGTACACCGAACTCCCCGCGGCACCCGCCACCTTCGTCTCGCTGCACGGCCGCGACAGCTCGCTCGTGCTCGAGGTCCACGCCGACGAGGCGCCGATCTGGCGCTACTGGGGCCCGCGCCTGCCCGACGCCGCCACGCCCGGCGCGCCGCTGCGCGACACCCGGCCGCTGCCGAGCTTCATGCTCGACTTCGACCAGCCGCTGACCGCGCTGCCGACCTTCGGCGTCGGCTGGTTCGGTCAGAGCGCGCTGCTGGCGCACCGCGACGGGCGTGATTTCACGCAGGCCTTCACCCAATGCGAGGTCGAGTGGGTCGTGCCGCAGCACGAGGTGGTGCTCAGGCTCACCGACCCGGTGGCCGGGCTGCGCGCGGACCTGTCGCTGCGGCTCGACGCGGCGAGCGACGTGCTGGTCGCTCGCACCTCGCTCACCAACCTCGGCGACAGCACGATCGACGTGCAGTGGCTCGCCGCCGCCACGCTGCCGCTGCCCGGCCACTGCGAGCAGGTTCGCTCCTACGCCGGCCAGCACGTCCACGAGTTCCTGCTCCAGGTGGAGCCGCTGTCGCGCAGCATCTGGCGGCGCGAGAACCGGCGCGGTCGCACCTCGCACGACTGCTTCCCCGGCGCGGTCGTCACGACGCCGGGCGCCACCGAGGACGCCGGCGTGGTCTACGGCGCGCATCTCGCGTGGTCGAGCAACCACCAGCAGACGATCGAGTGGCTGCACGATGCGCAGTACCAGTGGCAGATGGGCGAGTGGCTGGCGCCCGGCGAAGGCCGTCTGGCCCCGGGCGCGACGCTGCAGACGCCGGAGATCGTCGCGAGCTGCTCCCGCGCCGGGCTGAACGGCCTGGCCGCCAACTTCCACGCCGAGCTGCGCGCACGCCTGAACTGGCCGGGCGGCGCCATGCGCCCGCGCCCGGTGCACCTGAACACCTGGGAAGGCTTCTACTTCGACGTCTTCCCCGACAAGGTCAAGGAGCTGGCGACCGCCGCCGCCGACATCGGTATCGAGCGTTTCGTGCTCGACGACGGCTGGTTCCACGGCCGCCACCACGACCGCGCCGCGCTCGGCGACTGGTGGCCCGACGAGACCAAGTTCCCCGAAGGCCTCGGCGACCTGATCGCGCACGTCAACGCGCTCGGCATGGAGTTCGGCATCTGGTTCGAACCCGAGATGATCAACCCCGACAGCGACCTGTACCGCGCCCACCCGGAGTGGGCGCTGCAGATCGACGGCCGGCCGATGCTGACCTCGCGCAACCAGCTCGTGCTCGACATCTCGCGCCCCGAGGCCAGCGACTACCTGTTCGAGAAGATCTCGGCGCTGCTCGGCGCGCACCCGATCGGCTACGTCAAGTGGGACCACAACCGCGACCTGACCACCGCCGGCCTGCGCGACGGCAGCCCCGGCTACCGCGCCCAGGTGCACGCGGTCTACGCGCTGCTGGCGCGGCTGCGCGCGGCCCATCCGGCGGTCGAGATCGAAAGCTGCTCCGGCGGCGGCGGCCGCATCGATTTCGCGGTGCTGCGCCACACCCACCGGGTGTGGACCAGCGACTGCATCGACGCCTTGTCGCGGGTGAACATCCAGCGCGGCTTCCTGCAGTTCTTCCCGCCCGAGATCATGGGTGCGCACGTGGGCACCGCGCCGGCGCACACCACCGGGCGCACGCAGGCGATGGCCTTCCGCGCGGCGGTCGCGCTGCCCGGCCACCTGGGCGTGGAACTCGATGCGCGCCACCTGGCCGAGGCCGAGAAGGCCGAGCTGCGCGGCTGGATCGCCGTCTACAAGGACCTGCGCGACCGCCTGCACCACGGCCGCGTCTGGCTGGGCGAAGGCGAGGACGGGCTGGTCTGGCAGGCGCATGGCGACAGCTCCGCCGACGACGTCGTGCTGCTCGTCTACCGCCCGCAGCCGACCACGCACCGCTACTCGCCGGCGCTTCGCCTGCCGATGCTCGATGCCGGCGCGCGCTACCGCGTGCGCGAGGTGCTGCCCGCGGGCACCGAGCGGCCGACCGGGCGGCACCACACCGCGCCGTTCTTCGACGCGATCAACACGCCCGACGGCGTGGTCGTCGACGGCGCCTGGCTCGCCCACGCCGGCCTGCCGATGCCGCGCGCGCTGGCCGAGACGGCGTTCATCGTGCGGCTGCAGAAGGCCTGAGGAGCCCGACGATGAACATCCTCGTGACCGGCGGCGCCGGCTACATCGGCAGTATCACCTGCGTGCAGTTGATCGCGGCCGGCCATGTGCCGGTGATCCTCGACAACCTCGTCAACGCGAAGGCCGCGGTCGTCGACCGCATCGAGCGGGTGGCCGGCGTGCGCCCGGCCTTCGTGCAAGGCGACATCCGCGACCGTGCGCTGCTGGTGCGGGTGCTGCGCGAGCACGGCATCGACGCGGTGATCCACTTCGCCGGGCTGAAGGCGGTGGGCGAATCGGTCGCGCAGCCGCTGCGCTACTACGACAACAACGTGTACGGCACGCTGGTGCTGCTCGAGGCGATGCGCGAGACGGGCGTGCACACGATGGTTTTCAGCTCGTCGGCCACCGTCTACGGCGAGGCGCAGCGCATGCCGCTGTCGGAAGACACGCCGACCTCGGCGACCAACCCCTACGGCCGCACCAAGCTGATGATCGAGCTGATCCTGGCCGACGTCGCCGTCTCGGACCCGGGCTGGTCGATGACCGCGCTGCGCTACTTCAACCCGGTCGGCGCGCATCCCAGCGGCCTGATCGGCGAAGACCCGCAGGGGGTGCCGAACAACCTGATGCCCTTCGTCGCGCAGGTGGCGGTGGGCCGGCGCGACCGGCTGCGCATCTTCGGCCGCGACTACCCCACCGTGGATGGCACCGGCGTGCGCGACTACATCCACGTGCTCGACCTGGCCGACGGCCACCTCGCGGCGCTGAAGCACGGCCACGGCCGCCCCGGCATGCACGTGTTCAACCTCGGCACCGGCCGCGGCAGCAGCGTGCTGGAGATGCTGGCGGCCTTCGGCAATGCCTGCGGCCGCGAGCTGCCGCATGAATTCGCGCCGCGCCGCCCCGGCGACGTGGCCACCTGCTGGGCGGATCCCGCACACGCCGAGGCCACGCTCGGCTGGCGCGCGACGCTCGGCCTGGACGCCATGTGCGCCGACACCTGGCGCTGGCAATCGATGAACCCGAACGGATACGAGGACGCGTCATGAACTTCGAACCGACGGACCATTCCCACCGCCGGCGCAACCCGCTGACCGGCCAGTGGGTGCTGGTGTCGCCGCACCGCGCCAAGCGGCCCTGGCAGGGCCAGCAGGAATCGCCCGACACCCGCGAGCTGCCGCGCTACGAGCCGACCTGCTACCTGTGCCCGGGCAACCGGCGCGTCAACGGCGAGGACAACCCCGACTACCCGGGCACCTTCGTCTTCACCAACGACCACGCGGCGCTGATGCCCGAGGTGCCGGACGCGCCGCCCGGCGACCCGCTGTTCCAGCTCCAGGCCGCGCGCGGCACCAGCCGCGTGCTGTGCTTCTCGCCGGACCACTCGCGCACGCTGCCCGAGCTGTCGCTGGCCGCGATCGGCGACCTGGTGGATACCTGGTGCGACCAGAGCGCCGAGCTGGGCCGGACGTATCCGTGGGTGCAGGTGTTCGAGAACAAGGGCGCGATGATGGGCTGCTCGCAGCCGCACCCGCACGGCCAGATCTGGGCCACGAGCTTCGTGCCCGACGAGCCGGCGGCCGAAGACCAGCCGCAGCGCGACCACCACCGCGAGCACGGCCGGCCGATGCTGCTGGACATCGCCGAGCGCGAGGCCGCGCTGGGCGAGCGCGTGGTGGTGCAGACGGCGCACTGGCTGGCCATCGTGCCCTACTGGGCCACCTGGCCGTTCGAGACGCTGCTGCTGCCGCGCTTTGCGGTGCAGCAGTTGCCGCAGCTCAACGGCGTGCAGCGCGCCGACCTGGCGAGCGCACTGAAGAAGCTGTGCTCGCGCTACGACAACCTGTTCCAGTGCTCGTTCCCGTACTCGATGGGCTGGCACGGCGCGCCCTTCGACGGCCGCGACGCCGCGCCCTGGCAACTGCACGCCCACTTCTACCCGCCGCTGCTGCGATCGGCGACGGTGCGCAAGTTCATGGTCGGCTTCGAGATGCTGGCCGAGGCGCAGCGCGACCTGACGCCCGAGCAGGCCGCCGAACGGCTGCGTGCGGTCAGCGACCAGCACTACTCGGGCCGCTGATCTCCGGCCGCTGAACTGCAGACACTGAGCCCCGCCCCCTGAACCGACGGAACCCCCCCATGAAGTCCCCCCTCTTCGATCGCGTGGTGAGCTCTTTCGGCGCCGCCTGCGGCATGCCGCCCGAGCTGATGGTCCAGGCACCCGGCCGCGTCAACCTGATCGGCGAGCACACCGACTACAACGACGGCTTCGTCCTGCCCTGCGCCATCGACTACCACACGCTGGTGGCCGCACGCGCGCGGGCCGACAGCCTGGTGCGCGTGATCGCCGCCGACTACGGCGACGCGGTCGACGAGTTCCACGTCGATGCGCCCATCGCCCATCGCGGCGATGCGCCCTGGGCCAACTACATCCGCGGCGTGGTCGCGATGCTGCTCGAGCGCGGCCTGCCGCTGCGCGGCGCGGATCTGGCGGTGGCCGGCAACGTGCCGCAGGGCGCGGGGCTGTCGTCGTCGGCGGCGCTGGAAGTGGCCATCGCGCAGACCTTCCAGTCGCTGCAGGGCCTGGACATGCTGACGCCGACCGACCTGGCGCTGATCGCGCAGCGCGCCGAGAACGTCTTCGTCGGCTGCAACTGCGGGATCATGGACCAGCTCATCTCGGCGCGCGGCGAACGCGGCCACGCGCTGCTGATCGACTGCCGCTCGCTGGAGGCGACGCCGGTGCACCTGCCCGAGGACATGGCGGTGATGATCGTGCACTCGCGGGTCAAGCGCGGCCTGGTCGACAGCGAATACAACGCCCGCCGAGAGCAGTGCGAGGCGGCGGCCCGGCACTACGGCGTGAAGGCGCTGCGCGACGTCGACCTGGCCGCGCTGCACGCCGGCGCCGCGGGCCTGGACGACGTGGCCTTCCGGCGCGCGCGGCACATCGTGACCGAGAACCGGCGCACGCAGGACGCGGCCGCCGCACTGGCCGCCAACGACCTGCGGCGCCTGGGCGTGCTGATGGCCGAATCGCACGCCTCGATGCGCGACGACTTCGAGATCACGGTGCCGGCGATCGACCGCCTCGTCGAGATCCTGCAGGCGGCCATCGGGCCGGCGGGCGGCGCCCGCATGACCGGCGGCGGCTTCGGCGGCTGCGTCGTCGCGGTGATGCCCGATGCGATGGTCGGCGCTGCGCGTGCCGCCGTCGACGCGCAGTACCGCTCGCCGGGCGGCGAGCCGGCGTCGGTCTGGGTGTGCCATGCGAGCGCCGGGGCCGGCAGGCTCTGATCGGTTCCACGAACATGTCGTCAACCGGCCCGATGTGGCCTTGATTTCCGGAGCTTGAATGTCCATGCCGAACGGCCACCTGGCCGATGGGGTTCTCCATCTCGACGCACGACCCGTGCTGCGCGTGCCGCCCGCCTGGTCGGTTGTCGACGACGCCCGCGGGGCCGGCGCGTTCCTGCGCACGCAGGCCGCCGAGCCGGCCGCATACCTCGAACTGCCGCTCGGCCGCATCGCCGGCCTGCAGCGCTTCACGAGCTGTCACCGCTTCTCGCCGTTCTGGATGCAGCCGGCCGTCGGGGCCAGCGAGGCCGAGGTGCGGCCGGAGACGCTGTGGCTGCTGGCCGACTGCGGCGACGGGCGCTACACGATGGTCGTGCCGCTGCTCGACGACGCCACGCGCTTCTCGCTGCGCGGCGGCGCCGACGGGCTGGTGCTGGTGGCCGAGACCGGCGATCCGGGGGTCGTCACCGCCGGCGGCGTGGGTGTCTTCATCGCTGCCGGCAGCGATCCGTATGCGTTGGTGGCCGAC
>JBGAMJ010000008.1:0-83582 GCA_044223035.1 Piscinibacter sp. | reverse complement strand
CCGGTGGCCGCGCGCGCGCTGCCGCCGACGCGATGCTCGCCGCGCGCCACGTGCGCGCGACGCAGGCGCAGGCGCTGCTGATCGACACCGCGTTCACGCCCCGCGGCTCGACGCGCGAACTCGCGGCGGCGATGGGCGCGCGCTACCTGCCGCTGCCGCAGGCGGATTCGCGCGGGGTGGCGAACGCGGTGGCGAGCGCTGCTCCGCCGGCCACGCCCGCGGCCACGCGGCCGGCCGGCGACAACCGGGTCCCCGATGCCGACCGCCCACGCGCCGCCGCACCCCCATACTGAGGCGATGGCCCGAAGGCTCGACTGGGACGTCGATGGCCGTGACTGGCCGCTGCGCGAGGCCAGCCGCTTCGTGCGCGACGGAGACCTGCGCTGGCACGTGCAGTTGATCGGCAGCGGCCCGATCGTGCTGCTGCTGCACGGCACCGGCGCGTCGACACATTCGTGGCGTGAACTCGCGCCGCGGCTGGCCCACCGCCACACCGTGGTGATGCCCGACCTGCCGGGCCATGGTTTCAGCAGCCGCGGCAGTGCGCGGCAGATGACGCTGCCGGGGATGGCGCAGGCGGTCCACGGCCTGCTGCGCGCACTGGCGCCCGTGATCGACGCGCCGCCCGGCGGCCGGCTGCAAGCGGCGATCGGCCATTCGGCCGGCGCGGCGGTGGCGGCGCGGCTGGCGCTGGACGGCCGCATCGACACGCCGGTGCTGATCGCGCTGAACGGTGCCTTCCTGCCCTGGGGCGGGCCGGTCGGCCGGCTGTTCTCGCCGCTGGCCAAGCTGCTCGCGTCGGCCGGCTGGGTGCCGGGGCTCTTCGCGCGGCGCGCGACCGACCCGGCGGTGGTGCGGCGGCTGGTCGAGGGCACCGGTTCCCGCCTGGACGAGGCCGGCCTCGCGTTCTACAGGCGCCTCGTCAGCTCGCCGGCGCATGCCGAGGCGGCGCTCGCGATGATGGCGAACTGGGAACTGCAACCGCTGTGGGACGCGCTGCCAGGGCTGCGGCCGGCGCTGCACCTGGTGGTCGGCGAGGCCGACCGCGCGGTACCGCCGTCGCAGGCGCGCCGGCTCTGCGCGCGCGTGCCGGGCGCGACGCTGCATCCGCTGCCCGGGCTCGGCTACCTCGCGCGGAGGACGCCGGGCGCGTCGCCGGCGTGATCGAGCACATCCTCGATGCGCGCGATGCGCGCGATGCGCGCGATGCGCCCGATGCGGGCGATGCGCCCGATGGCGCGGCCGAAGCGCCGCCCGGTGCGGCCGCCGGTCTCGGCCGATGAGCGGGCCGGTGCCTGGCGCGGCGCCGGGTCGTCCGCTCAGCCGTCCAGGTTGATGCGCGTGATCAGCTCTTCCAGCACCGCGTCGGCGCGGTCGTTCTCGACCTGGCAGGTGCCGGCCGCGGTGTGGCCGCCGCCACCGTAGGCCAGCATCAGCTCGCCGACGTTGGTGCGGCTGCCGCGGTCGAGGATCGACTTGCCGGTGGCGAACACCGTGTTGCGCTTCTGCACGCCCCACATCGCGTGGATCGAGATGTTGGTCTCCGGGAACAGCGCGTAGACCGTGAACCGGTTGGTGGCCCAGATCGTCTCCTCGCCGCGCAGGTCGAGCACGACCAGGTTGGCGTGCCGCGTCGCGCAGCGCCGGATCTGTTCCTTCGCGCGCACGTCGTGGTCGAAGTAGACGCGCACGCGCTCCTCGACGTCCGGCAGCGCGAGGATCTCCTCGATGGTGTGGTTCCGGCAGTAGCCGATCAGATCCATCATCAGCGCGTAGTTGCTGATGCGGAAATCGCGGAAGCGGCCCAGCCCGGTGCGCGCATCCATCAGGTAGTTCAGCAACACCCAGCCGCTCGGGTCCAGGATCTCGGCTTTCGAGAAGCGCGCCGCATCGGCCTTGTCGACCGCCGCCATCATCTCGTCGGACACGCGCGGGAAGCGCGCCTTGCCGCCGAAGTGCTCGTACACCACGCGGGCAGCCGAGGGCGCGTCGGCATCGATCACGCGGTTCGCCTGCGCGCCGGGCAGGCGCTGGGTCTCGGAATGGTGGTGGTCGAAGGCCAGGTGCACGCCGGGCACGTAGGGCAGGTTGGTCGTGATGTCGCGCGGGCCCACCGCCACCTTGCCGTCCTGCATGTCCTTCGGGTGGACGAACAGGATGTCGTCGATCAGTTCGAGTTCGTTCAGCAGCACGGCGCAGACGAGCCCGTCGAAGTCGCTGCGGGTGATGAGACGGTGTTTTTGTTGGCTCATGGCGGGGCCCCGGAAGAGTGAAGGAACGGCGGGCGCCGGCATCGCGGCAACCGCACCCCCGGGTTGACGGCCGTACCGGCGGGAACTTGAGGGTCGGCCGGCGGAGTGCGCAGCGGCGCGTTCGGCTGCGCGCGGCGGCGCGTTCCGCCGCGCGCGGCGGCGCGGCGCCGAGGCTCAGCCGCGATCGGCGAAGTGCCGGATCAGCCGGTACAGCGCCGTCGCCCGCTCGGTCGATGCCTCGACCTCCTCGAGCATCGGCGCAATCGAGGGCTCGCCGGTGGCGTCCGCGATGTCCATCGCCGCCAGGCTGGCGTTGGCGAGGATGCCCTGCACGACCTCGTCGACATCGCGCGAGGCGCCACCCGCGCCGCCCGCGGCGGGCACCCCGGGTGCGCCCGACGCCCCCGCGACCACCGCCAGCGACTGCTCGAGGTGGCTGCGCGCTGCCTCCGCCCGCTTGCTGTCGCTCAGGTCCTGCAGCATCACGATCACGCCCAGCGGCCGGCCGTCACGCCCGGGGACGGCCTCGGCGCGCACGCCCACCGGCAGCGCGGTGTCGCCGGGGCGCGCCAGTGCCAGCTCGCCGCGCCAGGGCTGGCGGGCGTGGACCAGCGTGTCGAGCAGGGCGTGCGGCGACGGCACCGGCGCGAACAGCGCCGCGATGTCGTCGATCGACGCCAGCGCCGCGTCCGGCCGCGCCAGCAGCGCGCGGAACGCGGTGTTCACGAACAGCACGCGCCCTGTGCCGTCGACCACCAGCACCGGCTCCTTCGAGCCGTGCACCATGCCGCGCGTCTGCGCGATCTGCTGTTCGGCGATCAGCAGGCGCACCGCGTTGACCTGCACGATGATGTCCACCAGCGCGCTGCCGACCGCGCGTGCCAGCGCGATCTCGGCGCCGGTCCAGGGCAGCGCGGTGCCGCGCACGATCTCCGACCAGGCCGCGAACGAGCGCCGCGGCGACAACTCCAGCGGATCGCTGCCGACCATCTGCTTGTGCGGGTCGCCGGCCCAGGTGACGGTCAGGAGCTGTTCCTTGCGGAACCACATCAGGTAGTCCGGCCGCGTGGCCGACAGCCTGACCGCCAGCACGCCCGAGGCGGTCGGCGTCAGCGAGACCAGCGCCGGCTCGGCCTTGCCGACCGACGAGCAGGCGAAAGGCTGCGTACCGCGCTGGCCGTCGACCCACGCGCGCAGCGCGCGCAGTTCGGGCGTGGACGGCACCTCGCCGGTGACGAGCACCTCGTCGTCCTGGAACAGAGCGGCACCGGTCGCTTCCAGCGGCTGCAGCAGCGTGTGCGGGTTGCGGAACAGCGCGAGCCGCCAGTCGCCTTCGGTCGAGGTCGCGTCGACCAGCCGCTGCTCCAGCCGCCGCACCAGGATCGCCACCTGCGCCTGGGCGTAGTTCTCGATCGCGGCGATGCGCGTCGAGAACACCTCGGCCAGCAGGTCGGTGGCGGCGCGCACCGCGAAGCGCAGGTCGCGCGGCGTGTCGTGGTGCGCGGCGATCAGCCCCCACAGCCGGCCTTCGCGCACCAGCGACACCACCAGCGTCGCCGTCACGCCCATGTTCTTCAGGTACTGCAGGTGCAGCGGCGACATGCTGCGCAGGTGGCAGTGCGACATGTCCAGTTCCTGCCCGTCGGGCAGGAGCCGCGGCACGAGCGGCGCGGGGCGGTAGGCCACGTCGACCAGCACGCGCACGCGGTTGCGCAGGTACAGCTCGCGCGCGCGCTGCGGGATGTCGGACGCGGGATAGTGGTGGCCGAGCAGCGACTCGAGCCGCGGGTCGCGCGCTTCCGCGATGATCTTGCCGTGGCCGTCGGGGTCGAACTTGTAGACCATCACGCGGTCGTGGCCGGTCAGCTCGCGCACCGTGCGCGCCGCCACGTCGGCCAGCGCGCCGATGGTGGACGCGGCACTGCAGCGCTTGACCGCGTCGGTCAGCGCCGCGCCGATGCGCTCGGCGTCGAGGTCGACGGTATCGGCGGTGGCGTCCACCGCCTCGCGCGATGCCAGCTCCAGCACCAGCAGGCCGCCGTCGCGCAGGTGCGCCACGGCCTCCAGCGCACGCTCGCCGCCGAGCGTGGTGGCACATCGGAACGGATGCGTGCCGTCGGCCGGCAGCGAGGCGCGCTGCTCGGCGGTGCGGCGGGCGATGTCGCCGCCGAGCATGGACAGCGGCTGGCCGAGCAGCGATTCGGCATCGCAGCCCCACCAGCGGCGGGTGTTGTCGGAAGCCTGGACGATCAGTCCGTCGTGCTCGCGCAGCACCAGCAGCACGCCATGCGGTTGGATCGAACCGGCCAGGTGGATCTGCTCGCGCTCACAGTTCGTGAGGTCCGCGTGGCCGAAAGCCGGGCCGGCGGTCACTCGGGAGCCGGTTCGGTGATGGACCGTTCGTTTGCCGGCTCGCGGCCGCGGATGCTGACGCCCAGGCCGTGGCGGCGCATGCGCAGCAGCAGGCTGTCGATGCTGATGCCCAGCACCTCGGCGGCCTGCGCGACGTCGCCGCCGCTGCGGTCGACGGCGAGCCGGATCAGGTGGCCTTCGGCCAGTTCGGTCGCCTCGCGCACCAGGCGCGGCAGGCTGACGTTGCCGAGCTGCTCGGTGACGCGGCGGATCGCGTCGGCGAACTCGTCGACCAGCGGCAGCCCGCTGGCCACCGCCGGCTCGTGGCGGCGCAGCGTGAAGCCGATGCATTCCTGGTCGCCTTCGGCCAGCAGCGCGGCCGACAGCTCGACGGCGACCGCGGTGTCGCGCCCGGCGCCCAGGTCGACCCGTGCGCGCGGCACGATGCCGTGCTGCCGCACCTGCACCAGCAGCGCCTCCAGCCCGGCCGGGCCGTCGACCAGCCAGTCGGACAGCGGCCGGCCCTTGAGCTGCGTCTCGTCGTGAACCTGGCACATCGACGCGAACGCCGGATTGGCCATCAGCACGCGGCCGATCGAATCGGAGATCACCACCGCGTCGGGCGTGTGTTCGACGAATTCGGCCAGCGTGGCCTTGTCGCCACCGGCCACGCCGTGGCGCTCCTGTGCGGCCCGGGCGCGGATCAGCAGCAGCGGCACGCTGTCGCCGCGCATCGGCGTGGCCGAGACGTCGACCGACGCGAGCCGGCCCGCCAGCCGGGCGCGGATCTCGGCCGGCCGGCCGCTGGTGCGAGCGGTCACCAGCACCTCTTCGACGGCGACGCGCGAGCTGCCGTCGATGCAGGCGCCGGCGGGCTGGCCGACGATCTGGTCGACCGGGCGGCCGAACAACTCGCCGGCGGCCTGATTGGCGTCGAGCACGCGCAGCGACTTCGCCTCGGCGACGAGCACGGCGTCGGTGGCGACGTGGAACAGCATGCGGTAGCGCGATTCGGCCTGGCGCAGCTTCCAGTAGTTGCGCTCCATCTCCTGCTGCGATTCGACGAAGCGCTGCTGGATGGCGGCGATCGCCCGCAGGTCACGCCCGACCGCCAGCACCGGGCCGCCGAGGCCGAGCCGGATCGCCGCGTAGGTGACCGGGATCGTCGTGCCCGCGGGCGCCGGATGGTTCACCTCGCGCCGGCGTGTCACGCCGGCATCGCTGACTTCTTCGAGGAGTTGTTCGACCTTGTTGCGGGTGTCACCGGTGACGGTGTCCGCCCACGGCCGGCCGACCCATGCCTGTGCGGAGGCGGCCAGATCGGCACCGCCGGCGACGCTGCGGATCACGCCTTCCGGGTCGATGACCAGCGCCACGTCGCTCGCGATCGACGCAAACGTGGCCGCCAGTTCCGTGGCCAGTCCGGACAAGGCGCTCAGGTCGGGGGCCGATGGCGGCCGCTGGGTCACAAGGCTCTCCTCGCATGGAAGGCGAATCGGGCATCGTACACGTCGGACGCGTCGCAGTCGCGCGAAATGCGCTAGTGCGGGCTTCCCGTGGGGTCGCGCGCCGCAGCCTCGGCGCGTTGGGTGAACGCCCGCGCGGCGGTCAGGTCGTTGCGTTCCAGCGCCGCGGTGGCGGCGAACATCAGCGCCTGCGGGTGGCGCGGGTCGAGCGCCAGCGCGCGTTCGATCAGCCGCGTCGGCTCGCCGAGCGCACTGCGGCCCTGCGCCATCGCCAGCGCGTCGGCGTGGTCGGCCAATGCTTGCGCGTCGTCGGCCTGCAGCGCGGAGGCGCGCGCGTAGGCGGCGGACGCGTCGCCCCAGCGGCCGAGCGCGGCATACGAGCGGCCGAGCAGGCGCCAGCCGGCGGCGTCGCCCGGCCGCTGCGCGAGCTTCGCGGCGAGCGTGGCGAGCATCGCGTCGATGTCCGGCGCCGAGGTGCCGGCGGCGACGGCGCCGCGGTCGCCGGCCGCCGATGGCGACCAGCTCCCCAGCGACCACAACGCCGCGCACAGCCCCGCCACACCGGCGACGCCGGCCGTGGTGGCGGCCAGGGTGACCCGGCGGAGCGGGAAGAGCAGTGGAGTTCATCGGCGGCGGCCCGCCGGCGTCTGGCAACTCGGGAGCTGCGCGGTGCATCGGGAGGACGACAGTTGTCAATCAGACGTGACAATCATAGTATCAACTCATGTTGACATCCAGCCCTTCGGCGAACCGTTCGTCCAGCCCGTCGTCGACGGGGTCGCCGATCAGGGCGCCGGCCGCGCCGGCCGCCACGCGGTGGTGATCGGCAGCGGCTTCGGCGGGCTGGCGGCGGCGGTGCGGCTCGGTGCGCGCGGCTACCGCGTCACCGTGCTCGAGCAGCTCGATTCGCCGGGCGGGCGCGCGCAGGTGCATCGGCAGGACGGCTTCACCTTCGATGCCGGGCCGACGGTGATCACCGCGCCCTTCCTGTTCGAGGAGCTGTGGGCGCTGGCCGGGCGGCGGCTGGCCGACGACGTGGAGCTGCGGCCGGTGGCGCCGTTCTACCGCATCCGCTTCGACGACGGCGACTGCTTCGACTACAGCGGCGACCCGGCGGCGATGCGCGCCGAGGTCGAGAGGCTCGCGCCGGGCGAAGTCGCCGGCTACGAGCGCTTCCTCGCGGCCAGCGAGGCGATCTTCCGCGTCGGCTTCGAGCAGCTCGGCGACGTGCCCTTCGACCGCTGGACCGACATGGCGCGCGTGCTGCCCGACTTGCTGAAGCTCGAGGGCTGGCGCACCGTGTACGGCCTGGCCAGCAAGCACGTGCGCGACGAGCGGCTGCGCATGGTGCTGACCTTCCAGTCGCTGCTGGTCGGCGGCAACCCGTTCGCCACCACGTCGGTGTACTGCCTGATCGCCTTCCTCGAGCGCCACTGGGGCGTGCACTACGCGATGGGCGGCACCGGCAGCCTGGTGCGCGGGCTGGTCGGGCTGATCGACGGGCAGGGCGGCCGGGTGCGCTGCGGCGCCTGCGTCGACGAGATCCTGGTGCACGGCGGCCGCGCCTGCGGCGTGCGCCTGGCCGGCGGCGAGACACTGGCGGCCGACATCGTGGTCTCCAACGCCGACCCGGCCTGGACCTACGGCCGCCTGCTGCCCACGGTGCGGCGCCGGCGCTGGACCGACCGCCGCCTGGCCCGCGCCCGCTACTCGATGAGCCTGTTCGTCTGGTACTTCGGCACCGACCGCCGCTACCCGGAGGTGGCGCACCACACCATCGCGCTCGGCCCGCGCTACCGCGGCCTGCTGCACGACATCTTCGACCGCCGGCACCTGGCCGACGACTTCAGCCTGTACCTGCACCGGCCGACCGCGACCGACCCGTCGATGGCGCCGCCCGGCTGCGACGCGTTCTACGTGCTGGCGCCGGTGCCCCACCTGGGCAGCGGCACCGACTGGCGGCAGGCGGCCGAGCCGTATCGGCAGGCGATCCAGCAGCGCCTGCAGGCGACGCTGCTGCTCGGCCTCGACCGCCACCTCGCGACCTCGCGCGTGACCACGCCGCTGGACTTCCAGGACCGGCTGTCGTCGGTGCACGGCGCGGCCTTCTCGTTCGAACCGCTGCTGACCCAGAGCGCCTGGTTCCGACCCCACAACCGCAGCGAGGAGGTCGACGGCCTGTACCTCGTGGGGGCCGGAACGCACCCCGGCGCCGGCGTGCCCGGGGTGTCCTCGGCCCGCATCCTCGACAAGGTGGTGCCCCATGCAGATTCACTCGGGTCCGCGCTGGCGGCTTCCGGCTCCTCCGGCGCGGCCGGCGCGCGCTGAGCCGCCTCCGCCGGACCGGTCCGCTGCCGCGGATCTGGCCGAATGCCGCGCGGTGCTGCGCCACCACGCGCGTACCTTCCACGCGGCGTCGCTGCTGCTGCCGCGCGCGGTGCGTGACCCGGCGACCGTGCTGTACGCGTTCTGCCGCATCGCCGACGATGCGGTCGACGTGCCGGCGGGGCCGGTGGGCGGCGGCTTGGGCGGCGGCTTGGGCGATGGCCACGATGGTCGGCAAGGCAGTCGCCCGGGTGACCGCCCGGACCGCGCGCAAGGCTGCCTGCAGGGCGGCCCGCATCCGGGCTGGCAGGGCGGCCGGCTGGAAGCCGTCGAGCGGCTGCGCGAGCGCGTGCAGCGCGCCTACGCCGGCCAGCCGCTGCCCTGCGCCGCCGATCGTTCGCTGGCGCGCGTGGTGGTCCGCCACGCCATCCCGCAATCGCTGTTCGACGCGCTGCTCGAAGGCCTGGCCTGGGACGCCGAGGGCCGGCGCTACGAGACGATCGAGGACCTGCATGCCTACGGCGCCCGGGTGGCCGGCACCGTGGGCGCGATGATGTCGATCCTGATGGGCGTGCGCAGCGACAACGGCCTGGCGCGCGCCTGCGAACTGGGCGTGGCGATGCAGTTGACCAACATCGCGCGCGATGTCGGCGAGGATGCCGCGATGGGCCGCCTCTACCTGCCGCGCCGCTGGCTGCGCGAGGCCGGCATCGATCCGGACGCCTGGCTGGCGCGCCCGCAGCACGGGCCGGCACTGGCCGGCGTGGTGCAGCGGCTGCTGGACGAGGCGGACCGGCTGTACGACGGTGTCGGCGCCGGCGTGGCGGAACTGCCGCTGGGCTGCCGGCCGGGCATCAATGCGGCGCGCATCCTGTATGCCGAGATCGGGCGCGAGGTGGAGCGCCGCGGCTGCGACGCCGTGCACGCGCGCGCCTCGGTGCCGGGGCGGCGCAAGCTGCGGCTGCTGCTCGGCGCGGCGTTGGCGCTGCGCCCGGATGCATCGGCGGCGGGCCGTCCGCCGCTGGCGGCGATCGCGCCGCTGGTTCGGGTGGCGCGGCGGCCGGCGTCGGCCGACGCGGTGCTGGCCTCGATGACGGCGCCGGTGACGGCGACGGCGTCCCTGTCGCTGTCGGATCCGCGCCCGGACCGGCGTCCGGCGGCATCCGACGGCCTGTCCCAGAAGGAGGCGGACGCGACCCGGCGGCCGCTGGCGCCCTCGCCGGGCTGCGCGCGCGGATCGTCCGGCAGATCGACCTGTTCGAACGCCTCGAACGGCGCGACCGTGGCTGGCTCGCCGGGCCGCCGCAGGGCTGATCGAAGATGGCCGGTGCGCCGGCGGGGCCGCCGCTGATCGTGATCGAGCTGGTGATCGGCTTCGCCGTGCCGATCGGCTGGGCGGTGTGGGAACTGGTCAAGCTGCGGCGGGAGCAGGCGCGGGACCGCGAGCGCGAGCGCCTTCAGGCGCAGTCGTCGGACCCGCCATCGCCGGCATCGCGCGGGTAAACCCCTGCCAGGGGGCTTTTGGGGGGGCTTCTAGAATCTTTTGTGCTTTGCACAATGGCCCCACAGGAGTTCCCCGAATGTCACAGACCCGCCGCGTCGAGCCGGACGAAGCCGCCGCGGAAACCGGAGCCGCCGAAATCGGTGGGCCCCGCGTCCTCAAGAAGTACCCGAACCGGCGTCTGTACGACACCCAGACCAGCAGCTACATCACCCTGGCGGACGTCAAGAAGATGGTGCTCGCCGCGCAGGATTTCGTCGTGCGCGACGCCAAGACCGGCGACGACCTGACGCGCAGCATCCTGCTGCAGATCATCCTCGAGGAGGAAACCGGCGGCGTGCCGATGTTCTCGTCGCAGATGCTGGCCCAGATCATCCGCTTCTACGGCCATGCGATGCAGGGGATGATGGGCGCCTACCTCGAGAAGAACCTGCAGACCTTCACCGAGATCCAGCTCCGGCTGGCCGAGCAGTCGAAGAGCCTGTACGACCCGAAGGTGATGTCGCCCGAACTGTGGACGCAGTTCCTGAACGGCCAGGCACCGGTGGTGCAGGGGCTGATGGGCAACTACCTCGAGCAGTCCAAGCAGATGTTCCTGCAGATGCAGGAGCAGATGGCCAAGCAGGCCGGCACGCTGTTCCCCGGGATGCCGGGCTTCCTGCCGCCGCCCAAGCGCTGAGAGCCTGAGAACGAATCCCTCACGCCCGCTCGTCACGCCATGACGCCCGCCCTCATCGTTGCGAATGCTCGCCATAGCCCGAGCTATGGCTGCGCTTCGCGCCTCGATGGCGGCCGCCCTGGCGCGCCGCTCGGACGCGATCGATTCGCTCTCAGGCTCTGAGCGCCGGCTCGGGCCGGGCCGCCGGCCGGAGGCGCCCACCTGAGCCGGGCCGCCACGGCGGCCCGGCGAGGCGGCAGGTTCCTCAGGGCGCCAGCAGCGCCGCGCAATGCCCCGGCTCGGCCGGCTGCGCAGCGATCGTGCCGCCGCGCGGCACGCACTGGCTCGGCGGCAGCGCCTGGCGGCCCTCCACGTGGGCGACCAGCAGGTCGAACGCGCGCTGCGCATGCCGCTCGATCAGCTCGAGCTGCGGGAACGTGTCCTGGTAGGTCTCGATGTGGTTGCCGTTCTGCACCTCGTACAGCCGGTACGCGGGGCGGTGGTCGCGGCCGTTGGTGTCGCCGCTGTCGTCCTGCGGGCCGCGCGGGCCGAGCTGCGCCTCGACCCGCCGCGCGTAGGCGCGGGCGTGGTGGTCGATCGGCAGCAGCGCGTCCATCGTGCCCGCCACGGTGATCAGCGGGCGCTGGATGCGCCCGGTGGTCGCGATGCCCGCCACCTGCGCGCCGACGTCGCTCACCGAGCGCCGGGCCTGGTAGTTGTAGGTGCCGATGCCGCTGACGTAGGTGTCGTAGCCCGGGTCGAGGCGCTTCTGCCACTGGCAGGCCGTCAGCTCCCAGTACGAGGTCCAGTGGTTGCCCCAGAAGGTGGCGCCGGTCGGGCCGATGTCGGGCGGGTAGCCGGCGGCGCGGATGTTCTTCGCCGCGGTGCTGGTGGCGTCGTAGCCGGCGGCGACGTAGTCGGGCCAGTTCAGCACCGCGGGCGGCAGGTCGGTCAGCAGGTTGGGGTCGCGCTCGTCGACGTAGGTGCCTTCCCAGTCGACCCCGCCGTCGAACAGCTCGGGCGCGGTCTCGACCGCACGCCGCACCTGGTAGCCGCCGTTCGAGGTGCCCACCGCATAGGTGTAGGCCGGCTTGCGGTTGTAGCGCGCCTGCACGCCCTCGCGCGCCAGCGCCGAGGCCTTGACGATGTACTGCGTCCAGCGCTTGAAGGTCTGGCCGGGGCCGTTGTCGTAGAAGTTGACGTACAGCGGCGAGGCGGGGTTCAGCCGGCAGGCCAGCGGGTCGGCCGCGGTGCTGAACTGGAAGTTCAGGATGCCCTTGTTCTGCGACGCGTAGGCATAGCCCTTCTGGATCACGTAGTCGCTCCAGGCGAAGTCGCCGTTGAACTCGCTGCGCGTGCCCGAGGCCCCGGCGACCACCAGCCGGCCGTTCCAGTCGTTCGGCAGGCGCAACAGGAAGCGCGCCTGGTCCAGCGGATCGGAGGCGATGCGCGCGTTGATCTGCACGCCCGGCACCACCTTGGTGATCGGCGCGCGCTTGGCGGCGCTGGGCGCGATCACCGAACGGTCGGTGGTGGGCGTGAACGCGAAGGCCGGCAGCGTGGGCAGCGCGTTGTTGGCGGGCGTCGTGGCGGGGTTGGTGGTGGTCAGGTCGGCGCTTTCGACGCAACTGACGTCGGCGAGCTGGCTGCCCAGGCGCTGCAGCACGCGGGCGCAGAGGTCGTCGGCGGCGTGCGCGGCGGTCGGCAGCACGCCGGCGGCCAGCAGCACGCCGGTCCACGCCGGCAGGTGCCGGATCGGATGGCTTCGGTTCATCGTTCGCTCCTTGAGTGGGTGTTCCCGCGCTGCCGGCACGGCGCCCGGAACCCGCGGGGAGCGTCGTGGCGAGCATCGTCGGGGGCGCAATGTAGGGTGGGTGCGGCGGCAGAGCAATCGGTGGCGGACCCGCGGCCGCGCGGTGCTCGCACCGGGGGCAAACCGAGGCGCTTTGAGGCTCCGAAGTGGGGCGGGTCATCCGGAGAGCCTCGGGCATCGAGCCGGAGTGATCCACCCTGCGCACCGGCATGGACGGCGGCAGGCTCGTTGCCTTCAGCCGCAAACGCCCGCGCTGCGCCGCCGCTCGCCATCGATCCGAATGCCGAATTCGTTCGAGCCGTCCTTTCGCGCGAGGACTAGAGTTCCCGGCCACCGACCCAGGGTGCCGGGCACGCTCCGTCCCGTTGCGGGCCCGGCCAGAGAACCGAAAGGAGACTTTGCCGTGATCTACCCTGTACCGTCATCGGACACGGCCGCGCGGATTCAGTGTCGGTCGGCTCGCCGCTGGCGTGTCGCATCGTTGGTTGCCATGGGCATGGCGCTGCTCGGCCCCGCCAGCGGCGCCGACCGGCAGATCGCGATCGACGACTCGTCGTTCAAGTGCATCACCGAGATGAAGCCGGTGCGGCACTTCTTCGTCGACAACCTGCTCGGTGACGTGGCTGCGACGGTGGCCGTCGCGCAGCAGGGTCGCGGCGACTACCCGGTGGGATCGGTGCTGCAACTGGTGCCGAACGAGGTGATGGTCAAGCAGCCGAAAGGTTTCAGCCCTCCGACACGCGACTGGGAGTTCTTCTTCATCGACGTCTCCGACCAGGGATCGAAGATCTACAAGCGGGGCTTCGCCGAGGTCAACAACCGGTTCGGCGGGAATTGCTTCACGTGCCACGTGAAGGCCAAGCCCGAGTTCGACTTCGTCTGCGAGGAGGGCCACGGCTGCGACGCGGTGCCGTTCACGCGGCCCATGTTCGGTGCGCTGCAGCGGACGGATCCGCGCTGCAAGAACAACCGCGCCGTCAGCGAGGCCGACGCCGAGGCACTGCAGCAGCTCAGTGACCTGGTCAAGGCCCTGACCAGCGCGAGCAAGACCAACTGACCGGCGGTCCGCCGCCCACGGCCGGGCGGCGTTGCGCGGCGGTTGGCGAACCTTCCGGCGGCCGGTTCAACGGCGGTCTCGCCGCCGCGATGGTTCGGTCGTGCGCCGCACCGGTGTCGGTCATCACCGGGCTTGTTGCTCGCGGCGACACCGCCCCACACCGGCAATCACGCGGACGGGCGGCGACCGCCCTGACTTTCGTGAGCCGGTGAGCCGGTGACATCCTCCCCGGAATTTTCTTATTCATTGCAGTTTTCTGCCAGCGTCTCGGCTTGGGCAGAGGGCGGTCAGACACCTATCATGACGGCACTAGGGACGGAGCAATCGCACGGCCCGAGAGCCGAGGACGATCACGCCGCTGGAATCGAAGATTTCTGCCATCGTGTCGAATGACATCGAGGCCGCGGCTGCGTCCCGTTTGCCGACCACCCAGCAACCCGCCGATGAGGCGAGACCCCATGCAATCGAACGACCTTGAATCACCACTCCCGAAGCCTGCAGCGCCGAACGACGGCTGGTGGCGCGGCGGGGTCATCTACCAGATCTACCCGCGCAGCTTCGCCGACAGCAACGGCGACGGCATCGGCGACCTGCCGGGCATCACGCGCCGGCTGGAGCACGTGGCCCGGCTGGGCGCCGACGCGATCTGGCTGTCGCCGTTCTTCAAGAGCCCGATGAAGGACTTCGGCTACGACATCAGCGACTACAACGACGTTGATCCGATGTTCGGCACGCTGGCCGACTTCCGCGCGCTCGTCGACCGGGCGCATGCGCTCGGACTGAAGGTGATGATCGACCAGGTGTATTCGCACACCTCCGACCAGCACCCGTGGTTCGTCGAGAGCCGCGGGAGCCGTGACAACCCGAAGGCCGACTGGTACGTCTGGGCCGATGCCAAGGATGACGGCACGCCGCCGAACAACTGGCTGTCGGTCTTCGGCGGCAGCGCCTGGCAGTGGGACACACGGCGCCGTCAGTACTACCTGCACAACTTCCTGACCAGCCAGCCGGACTTGAACTTCCATGCGCCGCAAGTCCAGGAGGCGGTGCTCGCGTCGGTGAAGTTCTGGCTCGATTTCGGCGTCGACGGCTACCGGCTCGACGTCGTCAACTTCTACTTCCATGACCGGCAACTGCGCAGCAACCCGGGGCGCGGCGCTCCGGATGGCAGCGACGGGGCGGTGCCGGCCGCCAACCCCTACGGCTGGCAATGGCACCGGTTCGACAAGAGCCAGCCCGAGAACCTGGGGTTCCTGCAGCAACTGCGCGCGCTGGTGGATGCGTATCCGCACACGGCGATGGTCGGCGAGATCGGTGACGACGACGGGCTGGCGCGCCTGGCCGAATACACCAGCAGCAGCGCGGACGGCCAAGCCCGGCTGCACATGGCGTACTGCTTCGACCTGCTCGGCGAACCGCACGACGCGCCGTTCCTGCACGGCGTCTTCACGCGCTTCAACGAGGTGGTCGGCAGCGGCTGGCCGTGCTGGGCGATCGCCAACCACGACATCCCGCGCGTCGCGACGCGCTGGGGTGGGGCGAACCCGCCCGCCGGCCTGCTGCGCGCCGCCGCGGCCTTGCAACTGAGCCTGCGCGGCAGCGCCTGCCTCTACCAGGGCGACGAGTTGGGACTGCCCGAGGCCGAGATCGGATTCGAGGACCTGCAAGACCCCTACGGCATCGCGATGTGGCCCGAGTTCAAGGGCCGCGACGGCTGCCGCACGCCGATGCCGTGGGAGAGCACCGATCCGCAGTTGGGATTCGGCAGCGCCAAGCCCTGGCTGCCGGTGGCCGAGAGCCACCGCGCGCTGGCGGTCGACCGCCAGGAGGCCGACGGCACGTCGCTGCTGCACTTCTACCGGCACCTGCTGGCCTGGCGGAAGTCTCAGCCCGCGCTGATCCACGGCGACATGCACCTGCTGCCCGTGCACGGGCAGGTGCTCGCGTACGTGCGCGAGCACGCGGGCGAGCGCGTGCTGTGCGCCTTCAACTTCAGCCACGAGCCGGCGCCTTACGCGCTGCCGGCCGGCACCGGCACCGTGACCGTCCTCGACGGCAGCGGCGCGACCGGTGGCACGGTCGATGCGGCCGGCCTGCGTTTCGAGCCCTGGGGCGTGTTGTTCGCACGCCTGGGCTGAGGCAGCGCCCGGCTGGCACGGCCGCGCGCCGGGTCGACCGGGCCCCGGTGGAATCACATGTCGTCAAGCCCGACGCCGACTACCACGTGAACGGCCCGATCCCGTTCATGCGCGCCCAGGTGCAGGCGCTGAAGTCGCTCGGCGTGGCGGACGAGCGCCTGCACTACGAGGTGTTCGGGACCGACGTGTTCGAGGAATGAAGGCTCGACGCGCCGAGGAGGGTGCTGCCCGCGCGGCCATCCGGAGCGCGGCAGTCGGGCCGCAGGCCGATCGAGCCGGGGAACGTGCCCGCTAGCCTGCAGGGGCCGCCCGGGCCCGATCGGCGAAAATCCCCGCCATGACCCCAGACCTCTCCCCGGCCACCGCCGCGAGCACCCCGAAGATCGGCTTCGTTTCCCTCGGCTGCCCGAAAGCGCTGACCGACTCCGAGCTGATCCTGACCCAGCTCAGCGCGGAGGGCTACGAGACCTCCAAGACCTTCGCCGGCGCCGACCTGGTGATCGTCAACACCTGCGGCTTCATCGACGACGCGGTGAAGGAAAGCCTGGACACGATCGGCGAGGCGCTGGCCGAGAACGGCCGGGTGATCGTGACCGGCTGCCTCGGCGCGAAGGCCGGCAACGACGGCGGCAACCTGGTGCGGCAGATGCACCCGAGCGTGCTCGCCGTCACCGGCCCGCACGCCACGCACGAGGTGATGGACGCGGTGCACCGCCATGTGCCGAAGCCGCACGACCCCTTTGTCGACCTGGTGCCCGCCGGCTTCGACCCGAAGGTGGGCGTCAAACTCACGCCGCGTCACTACGCCTACCTGAAGATCAGCGAGGGCTGCAACCACCGCTGCACCTTCTGCATCATCCCGAGCATGCGCGGCGACCTGGTCTCGCGCCCGATCGGCGAGGTGCTGGGCGAGGCGCAGCGCCTGTTCGAATCCGGCGTCAAGGAACTGCTGGTGATCAGCCAGGACACCAGCGCCTACGGCGTCGACGTCAAGTACCGCACCGGCTTCTGGGACGGCAAGCCGGTGCGCGCCCGGCTGTTCGACCTGTGCGACCGCCTGGGCGAACTGGCCGCGCGCCACGGCGCCTGGGTGCGGCTGCACTACGTGTACCCGTACCCGCACGTCGACGACATCCTGCCGCTGATGGCCGAGGGCCGCGTGCTGCCCTACCTGGACGTACCGTTGCAGCATTCGCACCCGGCGGTGCTGCGGCGCATGAAGCGGCCGGCCAGCGGCGAACGCAACCTGGAGCGCATCCAGCGCTGGCGCGAGATCTGCCCCGAGATCGTCGTGCGCAGCACCTTCATCGCCGGCTTCCCGGGCGAGACGGAAGAGGAGTTCGAGCACCTGCTCGAATTCATGCGCGAGGCGCGCATCGACCGCGCCGGCTGCTTCGCCTACTCGCCGGTGGCCGGCGCCGCCGCGAACGACCTGCCCGGCCTTCCGCCGGCGGAGCTGCGCGAGGAGCGCCGTGCGCGCTTCATGGCGGTGGCCGAGGCGGTGTCGGCCGACAAGCTGCGCGCGCGCATCGGCGCGACGATGCAGGTGCTGGTCGACCGGGCGTCGGCACTCGGCCGCCAGGGCGGCGTCGGCCGCAGCTATGCCGACGCGCCGGACATCGACGGCGTGGTGCAGATCCTGCCGCCCGACAAGGCCTCGCGCACGTTCAAGACCGGCGATTTCACCCGCGTGCGCATCGTCGGCACGCAGGGGCACGACCTGGTCGGCGTGCCCGTCTGAGAGGGTGGTGATGCCGAGCCCTCGCCCCGACGACGCGCCGGGCACCGCGCCCCGCACCGAGGGCATCACCGGTGCCGCCAGCGGCGGCAACGCCGGCGCGACCACCGATGGCACCACCGGCACTACCACTGGCACCACCACCGGCGCCACCACCGACGCCGAAGCCGCTGCCTCCACCGATGTCCCTGCGGGCGCCGTGTCCGCCGCCGCCACCAGCACCGCGCTGATCCACCACCCGTACCGCCCTCCGGCCGGATTCGAGGCACCGCAGGTCGGCGTGCACAAGGCGTCCACCGTGATCTTCCGGGACACGGCGGCGATGCGCGCGCGCGACTGGCGCCACAAGACCGGCTACACCTACGGCCTGCACGGCACGCCGACGACCTTCACGCTGGAGGAGCGCATCGCCACGCTCGAAGGCGGCCGCCACTGCGTGCTGGCGCCGAGCGGGCTGGCGGCGATCGCACTGGTCGACATGGCGCTGCTGCGCACCGGCGACGAGGTGCTGCTGCCCGACAACGCCTACGGGCCGGGCAAGGAGCTGGCGCGCCACGAACTGGCGCGCTGGGGCATCGCGCACCGGCTGTACGACCCGTCCGACCCGGCGGCGCTGGCGGCGGCGATCGGCCCGGCGACGCGGCTGGTGTGGATCGAGCCGCCCGGCTCGGTGACGATGGAGTTCCCGGACCTCGAAGGCCTGCTGCGCGTCTGCCGCGCGCACGGCGTGACGACGGCGCTCGACAACACCTGGGGCGCCGGCCTGGCGTTCAACGCCTTCGAGGTGGGCGGCGCCGGCAGCGGGCTGGGCGCCGACCTGGTGATGCAGGCGCTGACCAAGTACCCGTCCGGCGGCGGCGACGTGCTGATGGGCTCGGTGACCACGCGCGACGAGTCGCTGCACCACCGCCTGCTGGAGACGCACATGCGCATCGGCATCGGCGTGGGCGCCAACGACGCCGAGACGGTGCTGCGCTCGCTGCCGTCGATGGCGCTGCGCTATGCGGCGCAGGACGCGGCGGCGCGTCAGCTCGCGGTGTGGTTGTCCGCGCAGCCCGGCGTGGTGCGCGTGCTGCACCCGGCGCTGCCCGGCTCGCCCGGGCACGTGCACTGGGCGCGCTGCTGCCGCGCGGCGGCCGGGCTGTTCTCGATCGAGTTCGACCCTCGCTTCAGCACCGCGCAGGTCGATCGTTTCGTCGACGCGCTGCGGCTGTTCCGCATCGGCTACTCCTGGGGCGGCTCGACCAGCCTGGCGGTGCCGTACCGGGTGTCGGCGATGCGCAGCCTGCCGACGCCGCTCAGCGGCCCGCTGGTGCGCCTGTCGATCGGGCTGGAGACGGTGGAAGACTTGCAGGCCGACCTGGCGCAGGCGCTCGCGCGGCTCGACCGCGGCTGACGCCGCGGGAACTCGCTCAGCCCTTCGGCTTCGACGACACCTTCTGCCGCATCAGGCGGCCCTTCTCGCGCTCCCAGTCCTTCTTCTTCTCGGTGTCGCGCTTGTCGTGCTGCGCCTTGCCCTTGGCCAGCGCCAGCTCGGCCTTCACGCGGCCGCCCTTGTAGTGCAGGTCCAGCGGCACCAGCGTGAAGCCCTTCTGCTCGACCTTGCCGATCAGCCGGCGGATCTCTTCCTTGTGCATCAGCAGCTTCTTCGTGCGGTCGGCCTCGGGGCTGACGTGCGTCGACGCGCTGCGCAGCGCGTTGATGCGGCAGCCGATCAGGTACAGCTCGCCGTCGCGGATCACGACATAGCCGTCGGTGAGCTGGACCTGGCCGGCGCGCACGGCCTTGATCTCCCAGCCTTGCAGCACCATGCCGGCCTCGTATCGTTCTTCGATGTGATAGTCGAAACGGGCTCGACGGTTCTCGGCGATGGGCATGGGAGCGAAGCTGGGGGCGACCGGCCGTCAATACAATCGGCGGATTGTATGAAGCACGTGCAGAAGTCCGTCCTGTTGTGGTACTCGCCCCGCCAGATGTTCGATCTGGTGACCGCGGTTCCGGATTATCCGAAGTTCCTGCCGTGGTGCGAGCGCGCCGAGGTGCTCGAGCAGGACGAGCAGGGCATGACGGCGCGCCTGCACCTCGCCTACGCCGGCATCCGCCAGACCTTCACGACGCGCAACCGGCACGTGGCCGACCAGCGCGTCGAGATGTCGCTGGTCGACGGCCCGTTCCGCCAGCTCGACGGCGCCTGGGTGTTCGCGCCGCTCGGTGCCGACGGCCAGGCCTGCAAGATCGGCTTCGACCTGGCCTACGCGTTCGCAGGCGGCACGCTCGAACGCGTGCTGAGCCCGGTGTTCGACCGCGTCGCCAACACCTTCGTCGATTCGTTCGTCAAGCGCGCCGAAGCGGTGTATGGCGACGCCGCCGGCGGCTGACGCGCCGCCGCCCGCAGTCGTCCGCGTGCGGGTGGCCTACAGCCCGGCGCCGCGCTGCGTGGAGCAGGTGGAACTCACGCTGCCCGCGGGCGCCACGCTCGGCGACGCGCTGCACGCGAGCGGGTTCCTGCAGCGCCACCCCGGTGTCGACCTGGCGAACCCCGCCGTCGGCATCTGGGGCCGGCGCCGGACGCTGGACGCGCGGCTGTGCGACGGCGACCGCGTCGAGCTGTACCGCCCGCTGACGGCCGATCCGAAGGAAGCACGACGCCGACGCCAGCGCCTGCAGCGGGAGCAGCGCGCCGCATCCGCCCGGCCGGCGGCCCGGCCGAAGCGCTGACGCAGCGCGCTACTTGCAGTCGCTCGCGATGGTGTCGCGGGCGCGCTTGGCCTGGTCGGCGCGCTGCTGGTCGTCGAGGATCTCGCGTTCGCCCTTTTCATTGACGCGGGCGATGCGCATGCCGCTGTCGATCGTGCGCAACTGGGTCTTGGCGCGGTTGCAATTGTCGGCGCGGGCGGCGGCCTGCTTGTCGTCGGCCTCCTTCTTGCGCGCCGCCTCTTCCTGCTCGGCCTTGCGGCGCTTGGCCTCGAGTTCCGGTTCGACGCGCTTGGGCGCCAGCGCGTCCACCGCCGACGCGTCGGACGCCGGTGCCAGCGCGGCCGACGCCGCCACGACCGGCTTGCGGGCGCTCGCCGGGCGCTGCAGGATGTCCTTGTCCGGCACGCTGGGCGGGGGCGGCAGGTCGCTGTAGTGCGTACCGCTCTTGTCCGTCCACTTCCACTGCGTCTGGGCCACGGCGGGCGACAGCGGTGACAGCGCAGACACGGCAATCAGCGTGGAGAGCAGGGCGAAGGGGCTCCGGCGCATGGTGGGCTGCAAGGGGACGCGGACAAGGCGCGGAGTGTAACGGCGGGCCCCGGCGCCGGGGCCGCGGTGCGCGAATCGCCTACGGTCGCGCTGCGGCTGCGCGAAGGCCCGCGGCCCGGGGCGGGGAGGGGCGGCTGATACAATCGCGTGCTCCCCGAAACCGCACCCGCGGTGGGCCCGGGCCGGCCACGGCCAGGGTTCTCGCGCCGGTTCTCAGGGTGGATGGGCCGCTGCGGTCCCGTCCTCACCCGCCTCAGGAGCTTCTCCATGCGCCTTCTCGGCAAAGCGCTCACCTTCGACGATGTGTTGTTGGTGCCGGCGTATTCCCAGGTGTTGCCGCGCGACACCGACCTGTCGACCTCGCTGTCGCGCAACATCCGCCTGAACGTGCCGATCGTCTCGGCCGCGATGGACACCGTCACCGAAGCGCGTCTCGCGATCGCGATCGCGCAGGAAGGCGGCATCGGCATCGTCCACAAGAACCTGACGCCCAAGCAGCAGGCCTTCGAGGTCGCGCGCGTCAAACGCTACGAATCGGGCGTGCTGCGCGACCCGATCACGATCACGCCCGACGTGCCGGTGCGCGCGGTGATGGACCTCTCGCGCCAGCACGGCGTGTCGGGCTTCCCGGTGCTCGAGGGCAAGACGGTGGTCGGCATCGTCACCGGGCGGGATCTTCGTTTCGAGACCCGGCTCGACGTGCCGGTGCGCGAGATCATGACCCCGCGCGAGCGCCTCGTCACCGTGACCGAAGGCGCCACGCTGGCCGAAGGCAAGGCGCTGATGCACAAGCACAAGCTCGAGCGCGTGCTGGTCGTCAACGATGCCTTCGAGCTGAAGGGCGTGATGACCGTCAAGGACATCACCAAGCAGACCAGCTTCCCGAACGCCGCCCGCGACGCCCAGGGCAAGCTGCGCGTCGGCGCCGCGGTGGGCGTGGGCGAGGGCACCGAGGAGCGCGTGGAGCTGCTGGTGCGCGCCGGCGTCGACGCGATCGTCGTCGACACCGCGCACGGCCACAGCGCCGGCGTGATCGACCGCCTGCGCTGGGTCAAGCGGCACTATCCGCAGGTCGACGTGATCGGCGGCAACATCGCCACCGGCGCCGCCGCGCTGGCGCTGGCCGAGGCCGGCGCCGATGCGGTCAAAGTCGGCATCGGCCCGGGCTCGATCTGCACCACGCGCATCGTCACCGGCGTCGGCGTGCCGCAGATCATGGCGATCGACGAGGTGGCGAAGGCGCTGCACGGCAGCGGCATCCCGCTGATCGCCGACGGCGGCGTGCGCTACTCCGGCGACCTGGCGAAGGCCATCGCCGCCGGCGCCGATTCGGTGATGATGGGCGGCGCCTTCGCCGGCACCGAGGAGGCGCCCGGCGAGGTGATCCTGTACCAGGGCCGCAGCTACAAGAGCTACCGCGGCATGGGGTCGATCGGCGCGATGCAGCAGGGCAGCGCCGACCGCTACTTCCAGGACAACGGCGGCAACAACCCGGCCACCAGCAAGCTGGTGCCCGAAGGCATCGAGGGGCAGGTGCCGTACAAGGGTTCGCTGGTCGGCATCGTCTACCAGATGGCGGGCGGTTTGCGCGCGACGATGCACTACTGCGGCTGCGCCAGCATCGCCGACATGCATGCCAAGGCCGAGTTCGTCGAGATCTCGACCGCCGGCATCCGCGAGAGCCACGTGCACGACGTGCAGATCACCAAGGAAGCGCCCAACTACCGTGCCGAGTGAACCGTCGCAGGGCCCGGGCGTGGCGGCGACGCCGCCGCGCGCCGCGGCGATGCGCTTCATCATGCTGGTGGTGCTGATCGACATGATGTCGATCGGGCTGATCGTGCCGGTGCTGCCGGCGCTGGTCGGCACCTTCACCGGCTCGCCGGCCGACCAGGCCTTCGCGCTCGGCGCGGTGTCGTTCGCGTTCGGCATCGCCAACTTCTTCGGCTCGCCGATCCTCGGCGCGCTGTCCGACCGCTACGGCCGCCGGCCGGTGCTGCTGCTCGGCTTCTGCGGGCTGGCGCTGAACTTCTTCGCCACCGCGCTCAGCACCGCGCTGTGGATGCTGGTCGCGGTGCGGCTGGTCGGCGGCGCGATGCAGGCCAACGCCGCGGTCGCCAACGCCTACGTGGCGGACATCAGCGCGCCCGAGGAGCGCGCCAAGCGCTTCGGCCTGCTCGGCGCGATGTTCGGGCTCGGCTTCATCCTCGGGCCGATGGTCGGCGGGCTGCTCGGCGCGATCGACCTGCACCTGCCGTTCTTCGCCGCCGGCACGCTGGCGCTGGTGAACCTGCTGTACGGCTGGTTCGTGCTGCCGGAGTCGCTGCCGGCCGATCGGCGCCGGGCGCTCGACTGGCGGGCGGCCAACCCGGTGACCTCGCTGCGCGCGCTGTCGCAGTTGCGCGGCGTCGGCTCGCTGGTGGCGGTGGTCGCGTTCACCGGCCTGGCGCAGTTCATCATGTACACGCTGTGGGTGCTGTACACGACCTTCAAGTTCGGCTGGGGCCCGCTCGAGAACGGGCGCTCGCTGGCGGTGGTGGGCGTGGCCTCGGTGGTGGTGCAGGGCTTCCTGCTCGGGCGCCTGCTCAAGCGCTACAGCCCGCAGAAGCTGGCGATCTGGGGCCTGGTGTCGTCCACGCTGGCCTACCTGGCCTACGGCGGCGCCACCGACGGCTGGATGATGTACGCGGTGGTCTCGCTGAACCTGCTCGGCTACACCGTGAACGCGGCGATCCAGAGCATCCTGTCCGGCGCGGCCGATGCATCGTCGCAGGGGCAGACGCTGGGGGCCGTCAGCTCGCTCAACAGCCTGATGGCGGTGGTCGCGCCGCTGGTGGGCGCACCGCTGCTGGGCATCGTCTCGCACCTGCCTGTCGGCGATTGGCGTATCGGCACGCCGTTCTACGTCTGCGGCGCGCTGCAGGCGGTGGCACTGTGGCTGGCCTGGGCGCACTTCCGCCGCGTGCGGCGCGCGCGGCTCGCGGCGGCACCGGTGGCCGCCCACGCCGCGGAAGCGCCGGCCGCTGCCGACGGCGCTTCGACCGCCGCTGCCCACGGCGCCGTCTCCTCCACTCCGTCGGCCGGCAACGCCGCTGCGTCCGGCGACACCGACCTCCGCCCCCGCACCCCGCCCACCGCGCGGGCCTGATCCTGCCTCCACCGCCATGCACGACAAGATCCTGATCCTCGACTTCGGATCGCAGGTCACGCAGCTCATCGCGCGCCGCGTGCGCGAGGCGCACGTCTACTGCGAGATCCATCCCAACGACGTTGGCGACGCGTTCATCCGCGACTTCGCACCGAAGGCGATCATCCTCTCCGGCAGCCACGCCAGTACCTACGAGGAGCACGAGTTGCGCGCGCCGCAGGCGGTGTGGGACGCCGGCGTGCCGGTGCTCGGCATCTGCTACGGCATGTTCACGATGGCGGTGCAGCAGGGCGGGCAGGTGGAGGCGAGCACGCACCGCGAGTTCGGCTACGCCGAGGTGCGCGCCCACGGCCACACGAAGCTGCTGCAAGGCATCGAGGACTTCTCCACGCCCGAAGGCCACGGCATGCTGAAGGTGTGGATGAGCCACGGTGACAAGATCACCGCGCTGCCGCCCGGCTTCAAGCTGATGGCCAGCACGCCGAGCTGCCCGATCGCCGGCATGGCCGACGAGCAGCGCGGCTACTACGGCGTGCAGTTCCACCCCGAAGTCACGCACACGCTGCAGGGCCGCGCGCTGCTCGAGCGCTTCGTGCTCGACATCGCCGGCGCGAAGCCCGACTGGGTGATGCGCGACCACGTCGAGGAGGCGGTGGCGGCGATCCGCGCCCAGGTGGGCGACGAGGAGGTGATCCTCGGGCTGTCCGGCGGCGTCGATTCGAGCGTGGCGGCGGCGCTGATCCACCGCGCGATCGGCGACCGGCTCACCTGCGTCTTCGTCGACCACGGCCTGCTGCGTCTGAACGAGGGTGCGATGGTGATGGAGATGTTCGCCGGCCGGCTGCATGCCAAGGTGATCCACGTCGACGCCAGCGCGCAGTTCCTCGGCCACCTGAAGGGCGTGACCGACCCCGAAGCCAAGCGCAAGATCATCGGCCGCGAGTTCGTCGAGGTGTTCCAGGCCGAGGCCCGCAAGGTGGCCGGCGCGAAGTGGCTGGCGCAGGGCACGATCTATCCCGACGTGATCGAATCGGGCGGCGCCAAGACCAAGAAGGCGACGACGATCAAGAGCCACCACAACGTCGGCGGCCTGCCCGCGACATTGGGCCTGAAGCTGCTGGAGCCGCTGCGCGACCTGTTCAAGGACGAGGTGCGCGAACTCGGCGTCGCGCTCGGCCTGCCGCCGGAGATGGTCTACCGCCATCCCTTCCCCGGCCCCGGGCTGGGCGTGCGCATCCTCGGCGAGGTGAAGCCGGAGTTCGCCGACCTGCTGCGCCGCGCCGACGCGATCTTCATCGACGAACTGCGCGCCTGGAAGGACGAAGCCACCGGCCGGAACTGGTACGACCTGACGAGCCAGGCCTTCGCGGTGTTCCTGCCCGTCAAGAGCGTCGGCGTGATGGGCGACGGCCGCACTTACGACCACGTCGTCGCGCTGCGTGCGGTGCAGACCAGCGACTTCATGACCGCCGACTGGGCCGAGCTGCCGTACGGCCTGCTGAAGAAGGTGTCGAGCCGGATCATCAACGAGGTCCGCGGCATCAACCGGGTCACGTACGACGTGTCGAGCAAGCCACCGGCGACGATCGAGTGGGAATGAGCCAAGATCGTCCCACGACGTTTCCGATCGTCCGGAAGCTGAATCTCGATGAAATCAAGCCGGTCGCGCTGGGGACTTGCGTGGCCGCGTCAAGACTGAACGAGGGCCGGGGACGGCCGTGCACACCAGGGAACTGGCAATAAAGACTGGGAGCGGCTCAACGACGCCCCATTTTCCGGAGGTCTTGATCGAATCCTGGCTGGCTCACCCGAACAAGGAACACGTCGCCGCACCCTGCAACCACGCCCGCCTGCCCGGGGCGGGCTTGTACGCTGCGTGCTTCTCCTACACTTGCCCACAGCCGGGAGCCCCGCTGTCGGCTTCCATTCCCGGGTCAGAGTTCGCTCCGTTCGGAGGGACTGGTGTCAATCGGCGCACGCAGGATGAACATTGAAAGCTGATCAATTCCATACCGCATGAACCATTCCAAGCACTCTGGGCAGGATCGCCTTTCCGACTCTGCTCAAGGCGGGCGCGCAGCTATCCCGTGGCAGCCTGAATCTCGATCGACGATGAGTCTGGCCCGACTTGCCGCCGAGGAGGCGTTCGCGCCCCGGATCCCGGCTCCCGCAGCGGACCGGAACGACATCCCTACGACGCACGGGTCAGCGTGGCCGACGACCCGCACGGCACCCACCTACCCGGCAATCCAGGCCCGCCAGCCACGGGTTTTCCGACTTGCAGCCCCGGTGGCCACGGACGCACCCCCGCAGACGTTGGTTGTTTCGGAACGGGCAACGCCGCCGGTGCGCAAGTCGAGCCCCGACAAGCGGCCTGGTCCGGTCAGCGTTGTGTACAGCAGGCGGCCGGAGCCTGGCGTCGAGAACGCGTCGGCGACGCCTACCGTGCCTGCGGCGAGTTCGCCGGCGAGACAGTCTCTTGATTCGGCCGCACCCGCCGATGGTTTGATTGCCCAGGGTCCTGCCCTGGAGCCCGTCTCCGTGACGTACGCGGAAGTGATGACCAAGCTGGCTGAGCTGAAAGCCGTGATCCTTGAGATTGAGGTGGCTCGCTCGTTCACGTTTGGCCTGCGCAAGCGCTGAAGAAGCCACCCGTCGATCCACACCCACGCCTGCTCGGCCGACGGGGTGATGTTGCTGGCCACGGATACCGATCGCCGACGCCATTGCAATGGCTTGCGGCGTCGTCGAGGCAAGTCGGCTGACTTGACACAGGCCTCCCATCGACAAGTTGAAGCCCGTTCGCTGCAGGCAAGGTGATCGATCGCCATGGTGTTGACAGTGTCTACTTGTGTTCCTACACTTGTAGACACTGTCTACTTGCATCGGGGCCGGAACCGCGGCCGGTGCTTCACCCTGGAGAGTCGAGATGCCACTTGCACCGGGACGGAAGGTCACGATGGCCCTGAAGGGCCCGATGATCGGATGGATGCTTTGCGCCTGCGGAGCCAGCGGCGCCGCCGACGTCGTGGCGCGCATCAGCGGCCTGAGCGAACCATTCGGACAGATCGGCTGCTCGCTCTTTGCCGGCGCGACCGGCTTTCCGATGGACAACGCGGCGGCGCGCGTGCAGTGGCTGGCGGCCGACGCCAAGGGCGTCACCTGCCGCTACGCCGATGTGCCCGAAGGCACCTACGCGTTGTCGATCGGCCATGACCTGAACGGCAACCGGCGGGTGGATACCAACTTCATCGGCATGCCCACCGAGCAATGGGGGGTGTCGAACAATGCCCGGCCCAGGCTGCGCGCGCCGCGCTTCGACGAAGCGGCATTCAAGGTCGCCGCCGACGCCGCGGAAGTGGTGATCGACATCAAGGTGGCCCGGTGAGCGCCGCCGCCTCTCGGCTGGCACAGCGATACGGCCCGTGGGCCGTGGTCACCGGCGCCAGCGATGGAATCGGCCGGGCATTCGCCAGGCACCTGGCCGCCGAAGGCCTGCACCTGGTCCTGGTGGCGCGCCGCAGAGCCGCCCTCGACTCCCTGGCTGCAGAACTGCGGACGGCGCATGGCGTGCAGTGCCGCGTGCTGGCCGCGGATCTGTCGGATCTCGCGGCCACCGGGGTCCTGGCCGACGCGACCGCCGACCTCGATGTCGGATTGCTGGTGGCCGCCGCGGGCTTCGGCACGTCTGGTCCGCTGCTGGACGCCGCCCTGGCGGACGAGGCCGGCATGGCCGATCTGAACTGCCGCGCCGTCATGGCCCAGGCTTGGCACTTCGGCCGGCGATTCGCGAGCCGCCGGCGGGGTGGAGTGGTCTTCATGAGTTCCTTGCTGGCATTCCAGGGCACGCCGCGGGCCGCGCACTACGCGGCCACCAAGGCCTACGTGCAGACGCTGGCCGAGGGCCTGCGCGTGGAATGGGCGGTGCACGGTGTCGACGTCATCGCCGCGGCGCCCGGCCCCATCCACAGCGGCTTTGCGTCGCGCGCCAACATGCACATGAGCCAGGCATTGCCGGCCGAGGTGGTGGCGCGCGTGACGATGCAGGCGCTGGGGCGCAGGACGACGGTGCGCCCGGGCTGGCTGTCGAAGCTGCTGGGCTGGTCGCTGGCCATGCTGCCGCGCTGGGGGCAGGTGCTGGTCATGACCCAGGTGATGAAGGGCATGACGTCGCACCAGGGCCGGCCCGCCGGGTACCCCTCCGCCTGAACCGCTGCGCTGCGTTCATGAACGCGACCGAGACCGCGACCGCGACCGGGCCTGTGGTAGTTTCGGTCGCCAGCCTGTTCGTGCCCTGACGCCGCATGCCCCGCAGAAAGAACGAATCCGCGCCGACACTCGAACTGCGCGATGCCTGCATCGTGGCAGCGCAGGAAGTGATTGCCGAACACGGCATCGAGAACCTGAGCCTGCGCGACGTGGCCCGCAAGCTCGGCGTGTCTCACCAGGCGCCCTACCGGCACTACCCTAGCCGCGATCACCTGCTGGCCGAGGTGATGCGCCGCTGTTTCCAGCGCTTCGCGGCGCATCTGGACGCGCGGCCTCGCTTCGACGATCCCGAGCAGGACCTGGAGTCGCTCGGACTGCAGTACCTGAGCTATGCCAGGGAACACCCGCTGGAGTACCGGCTGATGTTCAGCACCACCTGGCCCGAATCGGCCGAGCGGTTGGAGCTGGTGCACGATGCCACGCACGCGTTCGACGTCCTGCGCGGCGTGCTCAGGCGCCTGCACGGCGATTCCGCCGCGATGCGCGAGACCGTGGAACTCGATGCGCTCTACATCTGGTCCACGATGCATGGCCTGGCGGGCGTGATGAACGGCCAGTGCATCGGCCAGCTCGACCTGGCGTCCGGGGTGTTGAACCAGGCGGTGCGCCATGCGATGGAGCGCATGGGGGTCGGGCTCCGCGGGGGGCGCTGACGGCTCCACGGCCCGGCCGCCGCGTCGTGTTGCGCCCGGTTCGATCGGCCGGCGATCGACAGCGGCCTGAACCGCCCAACGGCCCGTCCCGCCGGTCACATCCTCGACACTTCCCCGCTCGATAGTCGGTCGCATCGAAGCCCTGCCGTCCGCCGCGCGCCCGCGCCGCGGGGCCGGCGCCGAAGCGAGGATTCTTCCGATGATCGACCGACGCAAGTTCCTGCCGTCCACGTTCAGCCGTGCGTTCGCCTGTGCGATCGTCGGCGTGCTCGCAGTCGCCGCCGCGCCCGCAAGCGCCACCACCGTGGTGCTGCCCAGCGACCCCGCGGCTGCCGACCACGGCAGCTGGTTCGCCTTCGACGTCGACGAACTGTCGTCGCGCTCATTCGGCGTCGAGTGGATCGACGCCACCGATTCGCTGTCGCCAGACTTCGGCTCGCCCATCGAGTTCTCGTTCGTGATCCCTGCTGGCCACACCGGCCGGCTGCGGGTGGTGGATGCCGGGTTCGCCGGCGACACCTTCGGCATCGACGACCAGGGCAGCCTGCTCGGGCACAGCGCCGCCGTGCCGGCCGGCAGCTATGAGAACGCGGTCGACATCGGCACCGACTTCGCGGCCGCCTGGAACGACGTGCGCTTCAGCCGCGGCGAGTTCCAGCTCGGCGCCGGCACGCACCGCATCACCGGCTGGCTCGACCGGTCCGTCACGTTCGGCGGGCTGCCGCTGAACGCCACGGTGGGCGCCGTGTCGCTGACCGTGACCAGCGCCGTGCCAGAGGCCTCGACGCGCGCCGCCTGGCTCGCCGGCTTGGGCGTGACCTTCGTGCTGCTGCTGCGCCGCCGGCGCCAGCGCTGATCCGGGGAGCCACCGACATGAATTCGCACGACCTCCTGAAGCCGCTGCGCAACCCACTGGCGCACGCTCGCCTGCGCCGAACGTTCGCTCGCGCCGCGCGGGCCGCGGCCGGCATCGCCGCCGGCGCCGCGCTGCTCGGCCTGGCCGCGACGGCGGCGGCCGAACCGCCGCACCCGGCGCCGCCGCCGATCACCGTCAAGCTGATCGGCTTCAACGACTACCACGGCAACCTGCAGTCGCCCGGCAGCTTCGGCGTCAACACCATCGTGCCGCCGGCGCAGCGCCCGCCGGTGGGCGGTGCGGACTTCCTCGCCGCCTACGTTGCGCGCATGAAGGCGCAGAACCCGCTGAACGCCGTCGTCGGCGCCGGCGACTTCATCGGTGCCTCGCCGCTGATCTCGGCGCTGTTCTTCGACGAGCCGGCGGTCGAGACGCTGAACAAGATCGGCGTCGAGTTCAACGCCGTCGGCAACCACGAGTTCGACAAGGGTTCGGCCGAGTTGCGCCGCCTGCAGTCCGGCGGCTGCAAGACGGTCAACGGCCTGCCCGACCCGAACAGTTGCAAGGGCCTGGGCTCCGGCACGCCGGGCACCTTCGACGGCGCGAGGTTCAAGTGGCTGTCGGCCAACGTGGTCGAGAAGGCCACCGGCCGCACCCTGTTCGCGCCCTACGGCATCAAGAGCTTCCGCGGCGTCAAGGTCGCCTTCATCGGCATGACGCTCAAGGGCACGCCCAACATCGTTACGCCCACCGGCGTGGCCGGGCTGGAATTCCGCGACGAGGCCGACACCGTCAACGCGCTGGTGCCCCGGCTGCGCGCCCAGGGCATCGAGGCGATCGTCGTGCTGGTTCACCAGGGCGGTTTCCAGACCAGCCCGAACGTCGGCGACATCAACGGCTGCGACGGCGACCTGAAGGACGCGCAGGGCAACCCGTCGGATATCGCGCAGATCGTGCGCCGGCTCGACAACGCCGTCGACCTGGTGATCAGCGGCCACACGCACGCCGCCTACAACTGCTCGGCCAACACCGTCGACGTGGTCAGCGCCGGCGGCGTGGCGCTGAGCACGCCGCGCCCCACCGGCCTGCCCAACCGCAACGGCCGGCTGGTGCCGGTGACCAGCGCCAGCGCCTTCGGCCGCGTGCTGACCGACATCGACCTGCAAATCGATCCGCGCACGCGCGACGTGACGAAGGTGTCGGCGACGAATCGGCTGGTCGACCAGACCGACCCGGCGATCCAGGACGCGATCGCCGCCGACCCGTCGGTGCGCAAGGTCGTCGAGGGCTATGCCGCGCTGGTCTCGCCGCTGGCCAACCAGGTGATCGGCAGCATCACCGAGGGGCTGCCGAACAGCGCCAACGCCGCCGGCGAGATGCCGGCCGGCAGCCTGATCGCCGATGCGCAGCTCAAGGCGACGCAGCCGGCCTCGCTGGGCGGCGCGGTGGCCGCCTTCATGAACCCGGGCGGCGTGCGCAACCCCGGCCTGGTGTCGCCGACCGCGGCCTACCCCTACGACGTGACCTACGGCAACGCCTTCACGACGCAGCCGTTCGGCAACAGCCTGGTGACGCTGACGCTGACCGCCGTGCAGCTCAAGAACCTGCTCGAGCAGCAGTTCGTCGGCTGCCTCGGCCAGGCCACGCAGCGCATCCTGCAGGTGTCCAACGGCCTGGCCTACTCGTGGGGCGCGTCGGCCGCGCCCTGCTCGAAGATCGTCGACCTGACGCTGACGCCGACCGACGTCACCGTCGTGCCGCCGGTCGTCACCGGCGCGCCCGAGATCGTCGTGGCCAACGGCGTGGTGCAGAACCCGGCGCGCAGCTACCGCGTGACCGTCAACAACTTCCTCGCGACCGGCGGCGACGGCTTCACCGTGCTGACCGGCGGCACCGCGGCGCTCGGCGGCGCGCAGGACATCGATGCGCTCGTGGCCTACCTCGGCGAGGGCTACAAGGCGCCGAAGGCCGCCTACAACCCGAACGATCCGAGCCTGCACCGCCCGCGCATCACGCGCCTGCCGTGGCGATGGCCGCGGCGCGCGGCGCCGATGGCCGGCGCCGGCCGTGCACCGCCCGCCGGGTGTGGTGCATCGCCCGCCGGGCGTGGTGCATCGCCTGCCGGGCGTCGTCCGTCGCTCGCCGGCCCGGCTGCGCCGTTCGCCGGGCATGGTGGGCCGCGCTGGCGGCCGCGGTGATCGGACTCGGTGGCGGCACGGCGACGCTGGCGGGGGCCGAAGCCGTGATCGACGGCACGGGCCCGCCCGCCGGGGCTGCCGAGGGCGCCGACGCGCCGGGGCCGACGATGGCCGCGCCTGCGGCCGGGTGTCCCGGCGCCGCCGCGGATGTCGGCACCACCGCCGAGCCCGCCGACCCGCGGCTGGCGCTGTTGCGCGCCGGCGAGCGCTCGCTCGCGCAGGGGCTCGCGGCCGAGGCGGTCGAGCGCTTCGAGCGCGCCGCGCAGATGCGCCACGAGCCCGACGCCGAGCTGGCGCTGCTGCGCGCCCGCCTGCAGGCCGGCGAGTATGCGCAGGCGATGGCCTTCGCGGCCCACGTGGCCGGCGCGCACACCGACGAGCCCGCCGCCGCCGCGCTCTACGCCTGGCTGCTGGACGCCGGCGGCCAGCCCGAGGTGGCGCGGCGGCTGCTCGTCGACGCCCGCCGGATCGCCCCACACGACCCGCTGCTGCGCGAGACCGAACGGCGGCTGGAGTCCAACTGGCCGAGTGCCGGCTGCGTGCTGCGCCGATCGGTGGCCCGCTTCGCCCCTTACGGCGGGCCGGCGCCCGCGTTGCCCACATCCGCGCGCATCGTGTCGAGCGGGGTGCTGGTCGATGGCGGGCGTCGGGCGCTGGTGCCGTGGCCCCTGTCGTGGCCGGTGCTTCGGCCGCTGCCCGGCCAGACGCCGCGGCTGTGGCTGCGCAACGGCCTGGGCGAGACGGTCGCGGCCCGCGTCGAGCGGCGCGACGCGACGCTGGCGCTGCTGCGGCTGGAACGGCCGCTCGCACCGGCCGGCACCCGCCTGGGCGCTGCGGATCCGTGGGCGCCCCGCGACCCGTTTGCCGGCAGCCCCGCCTTCCTGGTCGAGTACGCGGCCGACGACCTGCCGGCGGCGCCGGGCGCCGACGCCGCGGCCCGCGCATCCGACGAGGCCGGCGCCGCGGCCGACAGCGATTCGCCACCGGCCGCACCCGCCTGGCCGCGGCTGTGGCGGGGCTTCGCGGGTTCGCTCTCCACGTCGGGCGAGCGCCGCCTGGCGATGAGCTTGCCGCCCGGGCCGCACGGTGGGCCGCTGTTCGATGCCGCCGGCCGGCTGGCCGGCATCGTGCTCACGGGCGCCGATGGTGTCGGTGTCGGCGGTGCCGGCGGCGCGACGGCCCCCGACGCCCGCTGGCGCCCGGCATCGGAGTTGCGCGCCTGGGTCGACGGCGGGGTGGGCGATTCCGCGGTGCCGGCTCAGACGGCGGAGACCTCCACGGCCGCCGGGATCGGCCTCGACCGGATCTACGAGCGCGGCCTGCGCACGGCACTGCAAGTCATCGCCGCGCCTTGACGCCGCCGGCGCGGCGTTCCAGCGACCGGGGCACCCGCCGGTGGCCCACGCGCGCCCACGGCGGAACGGGAGCGGGCCGAGGGCGGGCCAAGGGCGGGCCGATGGTGGGGCTTCCGCGTCCTCCGGCCGGTCGTTTACGATGCGATCACCACCACCCGTCGCCGGTACGGCGCTTGTCGAGGAGCCCCTGGTCGTGAACGACAACCCCGTACTGCTGCGTACCCCCGCCGGTCAACGCGAAGTCGTCGTCGGCGCCGAAGGCGCCTTGTCGACGCTCGAACGTCGCATGCTCCTGGTCGTCAACGGCCACACGCCGCTGGATGCGTTGATCGCGCTGGGCGTCGGCGGGCCGGACGACGTCGGACAGGCGGTGCAGCGCCTGCGGGGGTTGGGGCTGGTCGACGCGGTGCGCAGCAACCGGCGCTAGCCGGTCGCAGCGGCGCGGTGCGCCGCATGCGGATCGCCGCGGCCGTTCGACGATCGCAGCAACGTCAACCGGGCGCTGGCGACGCTGCTGGAGCGCAGCGTTGCCGCACTGGCGCGTACCGAGGCGGCCAACCGGGTGCTCATGGTGGCGTCGAACGAACTGCTGGATGCCTCTCGCGGGCGCAGCGCCGCCGACTGGCGGGCGCTGAAGAACCCGCTGCTCGGCTTCGCCGCGGTCGCCAACGAGAACCGCGCCGAGGGCTTGTGCAGCCGGCTGCTGGAGCACCGCATCGCCGGCACGCCGGACCCGGCGGCGCCGCGCTGAGCGTGGGCGCCGGATCCGGTGGTGCGAATCGCCGTGCAGGCAGGCGACGGGCCTGCGGAAGGCGGTCACATCATCGCGCTGCGCCGGCAGGAAGGCGTGGTAGCCGTCGGGCAGGCCGTTGGCCTGCGCCAGCGATTTCGCGTCGTGTGTCGGGGCACGCCTGGGCGGCGAAGGTCTGGCGCAGCCACTGGATGTCGGCAGCGTTGCGAGCGGCCCATCGGCCGGATCCGGCGCGGTATCACACAGGTTGCTGCACGAGCCCTGGATATTCAGCGTCGCGTAGCTCACGCGGCCCACCGTCCCGCGGCGGTTCTCGACGCAGGTTGTCGTCGCACAGGCACGTTGCCCCAGAGGCCAGTCGCATGGGGCTCGTCACGGTCGATGCCGCCGTCGCCGCTGCGGCCGGTCGATCAATCCGAGGTCTGCAGTCGAGCCGGGTCGAGCAGGAGATAGCTGGCAGGCCGGCCGGCTTTCCTGTCTCCGTCGTCGCTGACGACAACGATGCGCTCCTTGCCGTCGATGGTGGCCGGGCTCACCTCTTCAGCCTTCTCGAAGCCCCGCAAGCCGGGAACGGTCACCCGACGCGCCGGCGCGCCGGGCTCGCCGCTCCAGCGCCAGAGGTCGAAGTCGGCCGGTTCACGCGATGCGGGGCCACCGATCACCAGATATGCGCCCAGCGCGGGAACGTACGACAGGCCGCGGATGCCGTGGCCGCCGAGATCCAGTTCCTCGAGCGATGGTGCAATCCGAGGGGCCTCATCCGATTCGAAAATGGCCGATGGGTTCTCGACTCTGGCGACGAGTGCTCGACCGTTGCGCAAGGGGCTGCGGAAACCGACCAACAGCCGCTGCTGGTCGGGGCTGATCTCCAGCCCTTCGATGTTGAGTCCGCCACTGGCCTTGACGTCGCGCAGCTTCGCTGCTGCCGCCAGCACGGCATGTCGTGTCGTCAGGGCGTGCTTCAACCCGTCGACGACCTTGGGGTCCACCACCCGATCGCCTTCGACCCGAAACCGGACCAGATTCTCACGAGACGTCTTCTCGTCGCCATCGTCATCGCGCGAATGCGATGTGATGGCGTAGACAAGGCCCGCGCGGTCCGCAGCCAACCCTTCAAGATCGTCCAGCTTCCAGAAGGAGCTGAACATCTGGAACACCCCGGCCGTCAGCGCCTCGGACTTGACCTTGCCATCGGCGCCGATGGTCACCCGGCTCAGCTTCCCGGCGCGCTCGCCGACTCACGCTCCTGGCGTGCGCCCTGAAAGCGCGGCGCTATTCCAGTGGGTGCACACCGCAGCCGGCAATCGCTCCTCGTCGATGCCGCTTGCGTGCACGTCGGTCTCGTGCGTCAGGTCCATCAGCTTGTTGATCGTTGGCCGGTCGGCGGTCGGGGTTCAAGGCCGCGCTGCCCGCTGCTCTCCCGCGGGCGCGGCGACGGCCGGAAGGCGTCTTGCGACGCTGGAAATCCTGCTTGCGGCTCAAGTATCGGTCGCGCAGGTCGAAACGCTTCGGGACATCGCGCTGCTGACCTGCACCCGCGTCGGATGTGCCTGCCTGCTATCCAAACGGAGATGTCTGGTGTGCCCGTCGAAGCATTCCCCGTCCGCCGCGCACGAGGCAGCAGTCCGGTCCGGCGCTGCGGGCGTCCTCCGTTCCTGAGACCACTTCGCCGCGTCGCAGGCGCACCGGCCTTCGACCGTCTCCCGCAGTCCGCGGCGGGGTGTCCCGGCCGCCGTCCACTCCCCCAACCTCGAGGGCACGTTCCACATGAATCTGAACGACATGAAGATCTCGACCCGGCTCACGCTCGGGTTCGGCACGCTCGCCCTGCTGGTCGCCGTCATGGGCGGCGTGTCGCTGGTGAAGATCAGCACCGTCGACACCGCCTTCCACACGGTGGTCGACGACCGCTATCCGAAGATCGCGTCGCTCAACGAGGTCAAGGGCGATGTCAACGTGATCGCGCGGGCCTTGCGCAACATCGCACTGCTGGGCGACGGGGCCGAGAGCCGCAAGGAGCTGGAGCGCGTGTACGCCGCGCGCAAGGGGATCGGTGAGCGCCTGGAGAAGCTGCACACGCAGATCACGTCCGAACAAGGCAGGTCCGAACTGGCGAAGGTCGTCGAGGCGCGCAGCCGCTTCGTGCCGCTGCAGGACAGGTTCATCGACCTCGTGCGCGCCGCGAAGGTCGACGACGCCAAGACGCTGCTGTTGGGCGAGCTGCGCCAGACTCAATCGGCCTACCTCAAGTCGGTGGACGACCTGATCAAGTTCCAGGATGGGCTGATGCAGCAGTCGGCGGCCGAGGCCAGCACCGCGGTCGAGAACCTCAAGGCGGCCATGCTGGCCGCCGGCGGCGTGGCGCTGGCGCTGGCGGCGCTGATGGCCGTGTGGATCATCCGGTCCGTCACGCGGCCGATCAAGCGGGCGGTGGAGGTGTCGCGCGCCGTCGCCGCGGGCGACCTGAGCCTGCAGTTCGACGCCAGCGGCCGGAACGAGACCGCGCAACTGCTGGCGGCCCTCAAGGAGATGCAGGACAGCCTGGCCCGGGTGGTCCACGGCGTGCGCCAGAACGCCGACGGCGTGGCCACCGCGAGTGCGCAGATCGCCCAGGGCAACGCCGACCTGTCCAGCCGCACCGAGGAGCAGGCCAGCGCGCTGGAGGAAACCGCCGCGTCGATGGAGGAGCTCAGCTCCACCGTGCGGCAGAACGCCGACAACGCCAGGCAGGCCAGCCAGCTCGCGGTCGGCGCCAGCACGGTGGCGGTCGAGGGCGGCGCGGTGGTCGGCCGGGTAGTCGAGACGATGAAGGGCATCCAGGACAGCTCGACCAAGATCGTCGACATCATCAGCGTGATCGACGGCATCGCGTTCCAGACCAACATCCTGGCGCTGAACGCCGCGGTGGAAGCAGCGCGTGCCGGCGAGCAGGGCCGCGGCTTCGCGGTGGTGGCGTCGGAGGTGCGCAGCCTGGCCCAGCGCAGCGCGGAGGCGGCCAAGGAGATCAAGACGCTGATCACCGCCAGCGTCGAGCGCGTCGGCGAGGGCACGCGCCTGGTCGACCAGGCGGGCGTCACGATGGCCGAGGTGGTGTCGTCGATCCGCCGCGTCACCGACATCATGGGCGAGATCAGCGCGGCCAGCACCGAGCAGAGCGCCGGCGTCGCGCAGGTCGGCGAGGCGGTCAGCCAGATGGACCAGGTGACGCAGCAGAACGCCGCGCTGGTGGAGGAGAGCGCCGCCGCGGCCGAGAGCCTGAAGGTGCAGGCGCATCAGCTCGTGCAGGCGGTGGCGGTGTTCAAGCTGGGCGCGGTGGATCGCCGCAGCGCGCCGTCGCCGCTCGTCGCGGCGCCGGTGTCGGCGCCGGTGTCGGTGCGCCCGGCGGCCGGCAAGCCTGTGGCCGCCGTCACGTCGGTCGAGCGCCGCGGCCCGAACCGCGCCCGCAACGTGACCCGGCCGGACTTCCGCGCCAAGGCGCCGGCGGACGCGGCACCCGCGCCGACGCCAGCCGCGGGGACCGGCACCGACGGCGACTGGTCGAGCTTCTGAGAAGCCGGGCCGCTCAGCCCGGCATGCCGAACCCGAGAACGCGGACCCGTGCGCGGAACCGCCCCTAGTGTTCGGCGCAGACGACCAGCCGCCGATCGGCGGCCCGTGCACACCGGGCCCGCCGTCTCCGGATGGGCCGCGATCCGGGCGGCGTCGAATGGCCCGCCCGCGGCATACAGGCTCCCTGCCACTGCCGCTCACTGCCACCGTCAGCGGCTGCCATGCGTCCATGCGGCCCCACAGCGCACGCCGTTCCGGTCCGTCGGCGCGACAGTGCGTCGTTCAGGCCGTTCATCGGTCGTTCGCCCGGAAGTCGTCGGGGCCGCGACGCCATGTCGGCAACGACGCGGTTTCATGCGCCGCTTGGCGTCGAACACTGCACTACGACTTGCCTTTCGGCTTGCGCACCACGCGCACCCAGGTGCGGATGAAGGACCGCAGTTTCTGGTTGGCGGCGGCCTTCTTCACCTTCGCGAGGGTTTCGGCGTTGCTGTTCGCACGCGGGCGGCCTTCGACGCCGGTGGGTAGGTACGATTTCTTGGATCCTGTGCGCTTGTCCTTGTCGAGTTCATTGCCTGAGCGGGCGGACCATTTGACCGATTTCCAGTCGAAGCGGTCGATGTCGGCCCACAGCTTGATCCAGTCTCCCGGGACGGACCGGATATTCTTCTGCTCGGCCTCCCACGCCGCCATGTAGTTCGCGGTGGTCATCACCGCGGTATTGTCCACGTCGGGTTTCGATATCACCACGTAGGTGTGGTTCGGCGAGTCGTACTTCATCTGGAATTCGCCCAGTTCAAGCGGCGCCACCGGTCGCGCGTTCTTGATGGCCTTGCGCGCCTCGCTCTTGAGTTTCTTGGACAAGGTGTCCCAGGTGACGTTCAGTTCCTTCATGTCCTCGAGGGAACCGGTCGTCAGCATCCGGTCCAGCAGGCCGCCGCGGACTTCATCGATGCTCTTGCCGCTGACCCCGGTGACGTTGTTGAAGAAGGCGCCCTTTCTGGCATTGCGCGGCCGCTTGTATTTTCCGCGGGTGCCGATTTCCGCGACCTGCCATTTCTTGTCGACGTATTGGTAGATCGTTCGCTGAACCACTCCCGGGGCGGACGGGCCGAACAGGCTCCCGAGCTGCCGGCGCTGGGCCGTGGCGTAGGCGCTGCCGCGGATGCCGTCGCCCAGCGCCCGCTGCGCAGTCGCCTGCGGGCTGCTGCGGGCGGCCTCTGCCAATTCGCGCTGTGCGGCGGCGGCCGGGCGGTTGTCGGCCACCGCCGACTCGGGCGGCGTATGGCCTTTCAGTGACTTTCGAGCGTCTTGTGAAAGAACTTCACGACGTCTGAATCGAAGTCCACATGAAACGCCGCGCGATCGAAGCCTGCCGCGCTCGTGCAGATCGCAGCGGCCACCGACGCGAGCGCAGGGCTGCAGGGGGCCAGGAAGTCGAAGTGGCCGGCATTCGGGACGACGTGGTATTCCGGTGCTTCGGGCAGTGCCAGTCGCACGGCCTCCGCATACCGTGGATGGGGCACGATGACATCGTTCTCGGCTCGCCACAGTTGCACCGGCACCTTGACGTTCTTCAGGCCGTCCGGCGAGAACGTGAATCCGAGTGCGGGTGCGGCAACCACGGCGGCCTTGATGCGTGCGTCGGCGACCGCATTCGCGGCCGGCGCGACGAGCGGGCTTGCGCTCCTGGCCACCAACCGGCATGCGAAGTCGCCAGGATGCTCGATGCACATCGGACCGATCTTCGTGAAGTCCGGGACGCCACCGATGAGCGCGAGCGTGGTGAATCCGCCTGAGGAAAAGCCGAACATGCCGACGCGCTGCGGGTCGATCGCCGCACGCCCCTCCCAAGCCGACAGCATGTGGTCGATCACGCGAGTGACATGCCTCGGCCTGTCCATGATGTCGACGCTGCGACTCTGGTCGGCGTAGGTGTCGCCCGTGTGGTTCATGGCCACCACGACGAAGCCCGCGTCTGCCAGGGCAATGGCCGTGTCGAAATGTCCGATGTAGGAACCGCCGGTTCCATGGGACATCACGACCAGCGGCAATGCCTTGCCATCCACCGGCGCGTCGATGGCGACGGTCATCGTCGTCGGGCCCATGGACACGGGTCTTGCGGCCGCCTGGCTCGGATACCAGATGCCGATCACGAGTGGCTTGTCACCCGGGTCGGCGGCGACCCCTCGCTGGAAGCCGGCAGCATGCACACAGTTGCCGGCCAACAGGATCGCCATCACAGCGATGGCGGACGACACGTTCGGCATGTTGAATTTCATCGGAAGGCAGCCTGCGGTGGAGGGAGCCGGGCCGAGGCTGCTGAATCCCTCGAATGGCGAGTGTCCGCATCGATGGCGATCGACGGGCGGCAGCGAGTCGGCAGCGACCGGCCGACATCGCGAACCGCGGTGGCCGTTGCCTCTCACGGGGACCCTATCACACTTCCGGCATCGGCTCGTGCGTCGACGAACCGCGCGCAAAGGCCATGCTGACGAGAGGTGCGGCGGCCATCCGAATGAGTGAGGCGTCAGCGCGCTTCCGCGCGGGCGCGGATCTGCTCGAAGTCGCCGGGCAGCGGATGCAGGTCGAGGCGGCGCCCGGCCTTCAGCAACTGGCTCGGCACATCGTGGCCGATCAGTGCCGGCAGCCGCCCGCTGGCGGCGAGCAGGCGCGGCAGGTCGACGCTGGTGTCGTAGTCCATCAGCTCGAGCGCGTGCACGATCTCCTCGGTGCAGACGTTGCCGGTGGCGCCCGGCGCATACGGGCAGCCGCCGATGCCGCCGAACGACGCGTCGAAGCGGTCGGCGCCGGCCTCGATGCCGGCCAGCACGTTGGCCAGGCCCATGCCGCGCGTGTTGTGGAAGTGCAAGGTCAGCTCGGTCTGCCCGAAGCGCTCGCGGAAGGCGCGTGTCAGCCGCGCCACCTGGGTCGGGTAGGCCATGCCGGTGGTGTCGCAGAGCGTCACCGCGCCGGCGCCCATCTCGTCGACGTAGCGGGCGCACCAGTCGAGCACGGCCGCCTCGGGCACGTCGCCTTCCATCGGGCAGCCGAAGCTGCACGACAGCGAGACGTTCACCGCCACGCCGGCCTGGCGCGCGAGCGCGGCCGTCTGCGCCAGCGCGGCGAAGCTCTGCGCCTGCGTCATGCGCAGGTTGGCCAGGTTGTGGCTCGTGCTGGCCGACATCACGAGGTTCAGCTCGTCGGCCTTCGACTCGATCGCCCGCTCGGCGCCGCGCAGGTTGGGCACCAGCGCGGCGTAGACCACGCCCGGCACGCGGCGGATCTCGCGCAGCACGATCTCGGCGTCGCGCAGCTGCGGGATCGCCTTCGGCGACACGAACGAGGTGACCTCGATCTTCGCCAGGCCGGCGTCCGACAGTGCATTCACCAGCGCAATCTTGTCGTCGGTCTCCACGAAGCGCGCCTCGACCTGCAGCCCGTCGCGGGGGCCGACTTCCTGCATGTGGATGCGCCGGCGTGCGCCGTTCCAGATGCCCGTGCCGATGTTCATGCCACCACCTTCCTGTCGCGCAGCGCAGCGATGTCGTTGCCGGAGAAGCCGATCTCGGCCAGCACCGCGTCGGTGTCGTCGCCGAGCTTCGGCGCCGACGAGCGCACCGTGCCCGGCGTGCCCGTCAGCTTCGGGACGATGCCCGGCACGTCGACCACGTGGCCGTCGCGCGTTGGCTGCTTCAGCACCATGTCGCGTGCCTGGTAGTGCGGGTCCTCGACGATGTCCTTCGCGGTGTACACACGCCCGGCCGGCACCTTGGCCTCGCCGAGCACGGCCAGCACCTCGGCCGACGGGCGCTGCAGCGTCCATGCCTCGATCGCCGCGTCGAGTTCGCCGACCCGCTTCACGCGGCCGGCGTTGTCGGCCAGCGCCGGGTCGGCGGCGAGGTCGTCGCGGCCGACGGCGGCCATCAGGCGCTTGAAGATGCTGTCGCCGTTGCCGGCGATCAGCACCACGCCGCCGTCGCCGCAGCGGTAGGCATTGCTCGGCGCGATGCCCGGCAGCGCGCTGCCGGCAGGCTCGCGCACGACGCCGAAGGCGCTGTACTCGGGCACCAGGCTCTCCATCACGTTGAACACCGCCTCGTGCAGCGCGACGTCGATGACCTGGCCGCGGCCGCCGTTGACCTTGCGGTGGTACAGCGCGGTGAGCACGCCGATCGTGCCGTGCAGCGCGGCCAGCGTGTCGCCGATCGAGATGCCGCAGCGCACCGGCACGCGCCCCGGCTCGCCGGTCAGGTGGCGCAGGCCGCCCATCGCCTCGCCGATCGAGCCGAAGCCCGGCAGGTCGCGGTACGGGCCGGTCTGCCCGTAGCCGCTGATGCGCAGCATGACCAGGCCGGGGTTGTCCTCGGCGAGTTCCTCGTAGGACATGCCCCAGCCTTCGAGCGTGCCGGGGCGGAAGTTCTCGACCAGCACGTCGGCCTGCCGGATCAGCTTGCGGGCGATGTCCTGGCCTTCCGGGCTGCGCAGGTCGAGCGCGATCGAGCGCTTGTTGCGCGACTGGACCTGCCACCACACCGAGGTGCCGTCCTGGATCAGCCGCCAGTTGCGCAGCGGGTCGCCCGCGCCGGGCGCCTCGATCTTGATCACGTCGGCGCCGAACTCGCCGAGCGTCTTGCCGGCGAAGGGGCCGGCGATCAACTGGCCCATCTCGACGACTTTCAGGCCGTCCAATGCTCCGGATTGCATCGTGTGTCCTCCTGGTCGGATCGATCAGTCCACCGTCGCGCCGCTTTCCTTGACGATCTTGGCCCAGTGGGGCAGGTCGTCCTTGATCAGCGCGGCGAACTGCTCGGGCGTGCTCTTGAACGGCTCGCAGCCGACGGTGGCGAGCTTCTCCTTGGTGTCCGGTGCGTCCAGCACCGTGGCCACCGCGGCCTGCAGTTGCGCGACGATGGCCTTGGGCGTGCCGGCCGGCGCGAACAGGCCGTACCACGGCGTCGAGCCGAAGCCCTTGATCGTCTCGCCGATGGTCGGCACGTCGGGCAGCGCCGAGACGCGCTTCTCGTTGACGACGCCCAGCACCTTGAGCTTGCCGCTCTTGATGAACGAGATCGACGACGGCAGGCTCTGCACGCTGACCTGCACCTGGCCGCCGATGACGTCGGTGACCGCCGCCGACGCGCCCTTGTACGGCACGTGCGTGAGCTCGATGCCGGCGGCCTTGCCGAGCATCTCGCCGATCAGGTGGTTGAGCGTGCCGTTGCCGGCCGAGGCGATCGTGTACTTGCCCGGCGCGGCCTTGGCGGCGGTGACGAACTCGGCCACGTTCTTCGCCGGGAAGGCGTTGTTGGCCACCAGCACGTAGCCGGCCGTGGCCACCGGCGTGATCGGCTCGAAGTCCTTGACCGGATCGAAGCCGGTGCTCTTGTACAGCGACGGGTTGATCACGTGCGCGCTGTTGACGGTGAGCAGCAGCGTGTAGCCGTCGTTCTTGCTCTTGGCCGCGGCCGCGGTGCCGATGTTGCCGCCGGCGCCGGGCCGGTTGTCGACGATGAACTGCTGGCCCAGGGCCTCGGTGAGCTTCTGCGCCACGATGCGCGCGATGGTGTCGTTGGCGCCGCCCGGCGCCTGCGGCACGATGACCGTGACCGGCTTGCCCGGGTACTTGTCTTGGGCGAAGGCGCTGCCGGCGGCGCTGGTGGCCAGGGCGGCCAGCAGGCAGGCGGCGGCGTGGCGGCGGGTGAGGGTCATGGCGGTTGTCTCCGGGGGTCGAGTTCGGGTTGATCCCCTGCTGCCGGCTCTCGCGCCGCGACGGCCCGCCAGGCGCAGGCCCTGGAAGGCCTGCGGGCTGGTCACCTCGCAGACCCGGTGGCGGTCGACGCAGGGCAGCGCCTCGCCATCGCCGGTCTGCTCGACGAGGTGTCGCTGCCAGAGCTTGTGGAACAGCGTCTGCGGGACGGCGGAAGTGGTCATCGCGGTGGCTTGGCCGTGTGGGGTGCGTGATTGTGGAAATCACGGCGCCGCCGCGGAATGACCGGTTCGCGAGCCCTGCTTTCGCAAGTCGCGAAATCGCGGGTTAACCCGGTGGTTGCGCCACGAGGTGATCGAGCAGCAGCCGCACCGGCCGCGGCAACGCCGCCAGGCCGCGCACGCCGATCAGCAGCTCGCGCTCCACCCAGGGGTCGGCCAGTTCGATGCGCGCCAGGCCCATCGAGCGCAGGTGCGGCCGCACCGCCGCATCGGGCAGCACCGCGACGCCCAGGCCGGCGGCGACCATCTGGCACATCGCGTCGAAGCTGCGCACGTGGATGCGCACGCGCAGCCGGCGGCCGATGCCGGCGCTCTCGGCGGCCAGGCGCTGCGCCAGCGAGGTCTCCGGCGGCAGGCTCACGAAGTCGAGGTCGGCCACCTCGGCAAAGCTCAGCGGCGCCGGTGGCGTGCGGTCAGCCAGCGCGTGGGCCGCCGGCACGACGAGCACGAGGCGGTCGCGCCGGTACGGCACCGTCTGCAGGCCGAAGCTCGGCGTGCGCTCGGCGAAGATGGCGAGGTCGGCCCGGCCGTCCACCACCGCGAGCACGGCCTCGCGGCTGTCGGATTCGTCCATCTCGATGCGGATGCCGGCATGCGCGGCGACGAAGCGGGCGAGGTCAGACGGCAGGAACTGCGTCACCGCCGAGGTGTTGGCCACCAGCCGCACGACGCCGACGATGCCTGCCGCATGGTCGGACAGGTCGGCCGCCAGGTGGTCGACATCGGCCAGGATGCGCTGCGCGTGCCCGTGCAGCGCCTGGCCGGCGAGCGTGAGGGTGACGCCGCGCGAGTGGCGTTCGAAGAGTTCGGCGCCGACGGTGTCCTCGAGATCGGAAATGCGCTTGCTGGCCGCGCCGACGGCCAGGTGCGCCAGCTCCGCGCCCCGGCTGATGCTGCCGGTGCGCACGATCAGGGTGAACAGCGACAGCGAGACGAGGTCGAGGCGGTGCAGGTTCACGGCGGGACTGCCTTGGGAAACGCTGATCAAGTTTCGATCATCGCAGCAGCCCGCCTCTGCGTCGGCTGCTGCTGGGCGCTGATGGCGCTGCTGTTCGTCGGCGGTGCGATGAACCTGGCCTGGGTTGCCGCGCTGTCGATCGCCGTCGCGATCGAGAAACTGGCCCGCGGGGGCGAGCGCCTGGCCGCCGTGCTCGGCGCGGCGCTGATCGCCGCCGGCCTCTTCCGGCTGCTGTTCGCGGCCTGGCCCTGACGCGGCGCCCGCTTCCCCATCGCCTGCCGGCAACGGTCGAACGGGCGCGGAAGGCAGCGGAAGCTCGGGCTACAGATCGACGAGGAACAGGCCCGGCTCGCCGCGCTTGTCGCAACTGAACAGCACCTGCTTGCCGTCCGGCGTGAACGACGGGTGCGGATGGGTCACCTGGCGGTCGCCCTTGTAGACGCTCCACGAACTGTCGTGCCGGGCCAGGCGCCGGGTCGTGCCCGAAGCCATGTCGAACAGGTGCAGATACGGGTCGGGTTCGACGGCGTAGCCGGCCGCGTCGGCCACGTCCGACGGCGACGCGCAACCGTCGCCGACGATCAGCGAGCCGTCGAAGTTGCTCATCAGGTGCGAGCACGGCGGCATCACGGCGAGGGCGCGGTCTTCGAGCGTGACCGGGTCGAGCGAGCGGATCCAGCGCTCGCGCTGCCCCTTCACGTAGGACACGTAGATCATCTTCGAGCCGTCGGGCACCCAGAACTCGTGGGTGCAGCTCTCGCCCTCGCCGTGCCGCTTGCCGCAGCGCAGGTTGCTGCCGTCCTCGTCGATGAACCACATGCGCGCATCGACCAGGTCGTGGTTGCCCTCGTGGCAGAAGGCGACGGTGCGGTCGTCGAACGGGCGGTACTGCGGGTGGCCGAGCCACAGCGGCTCCTCGTGGATGACCTGTCGCTCGCCGGTCGCCAGGTCGATGCGGATCAGGCGGCAGCGCGGCTTGCGCAGGAACATCTCGCGAAAGCGCTGCCAGTCGGTCAGCGGCATCCAGTCGCTCGCCAGGATCTCGATGCCGACCATCTTCGTGCAGGCGCTGTTGCTGACCCAGGTTCCGTAGCCCACCCAGTCGGGCGGTACTTCGTAGACGACCTGTTCGGCCAGCGTCTCGAGTTCCAGGCGCACCAGGGTCCGCTGGCCGCGCACGAAATACAGGAAGCGGTCGTCCGGGCTCAGGAAGCCGCCGAAGGTGTTCTCGCCCGGCTGGTCGGTGAGCTGCAGCGCGGTGCGGGCGTCGAGGTCGAGCAGGTGGTAGTGCCAGCCGGCGTCGGGCCCGAACTCGCCGCCGAAGACCAGGCGGCGGCCGTCGTTGCTGAAGCACTTCTGATAGAAGTAGGTGCGGTGGCAGGTCACGTCCTCGGGGGTGAGGCGCGTGACGCGGGCGCCGGTGTCGGGGTCGGCCTCGACCTGGAACTGCAGCGGGCGCAGGGTGGCTTGGGGCATGGCAGTGGTGCAGGAGGGAGTGCGGGTGGTTCGTCGGAGGCCGCGTCACTTCAGGCGCGACAGCATCGTGTTGCCTTCTTCGAGCAGCCGGTTCGCGGCCTCCTGTTCACTGACCTTGCCGTAGGCGACCTGCTCGAAGACCTCGCGGATGAATTTCTGGATCCGCGGCGATTCGAACAGCGGCGACGGCAGCGTGATGCGCCCGGCGTCCTTGAAGCCCTTGATCTGCAGGTAGGCCTTCTGCTCGAGCGGCTCGATGCGCTTGTCGGCGACGAGCGCGTTGTACTGGCTGTCGGCGGCCGGCACGCCGCGCGTCAGGCCGAGAATGCGCGCGGCCTCGGGGTCGGTGAGCATGAAGTTGACGAACTTGGCCGCCAGCTCGGGCTGCTTGCTGCGCTTGCTGACAGCGAAGAGCAGGGAGGGGCGCCCGAACAGGCCCGAGTTCTTCGCATTGGCCAGCATCGGGAATTCGCCGAGCTCGAGCTTCTGCTCCTTGTCGAGCGTGCTGCCACGCAGGCGCAGCACCGAGTCCCAGGTGTAGTTGCCGGCCCACTTGCCGTTGACCCAGTCCTGCTGCTGTTCGGTCGGCTTGTCGGCACCGCCCAGGCTGGCACGGTACGGCAGCGGCGTGGCCACCTTGCCGTCGACCAGCTTCTTGTAGACCTGCAGCCATTCGAGCAGCGCCGCCGGGCTCATCGCCACCTTCGGCGCATTGGGGTCGACGTAGGGCGCCCCGTACTTCTGCTGCACGTAGGTCTGCGACAGCAGGATCATGTCGTACAGCTCTCCGTCGAGCACGTAGGCCTTGTCGCCGTTCTTGGCCTGGAACGTGCGGCCCGCGGCGAACAGCTCGTCCCAGGTGGTCGGCAGCTTCATGCCGGCGCGGTCGAAGGCCGCCTTGTTCCAGAGGAAGACGCGCGCCGAGTACGAGGTCGGCAGCCCGTTGAGCTTGCCGGCCACCGTGCCCATGCGCAGCTCCTCGTCGGAGAACTCCTTCAGCGCGAGCAGCGCCTTCGACTGGTTCAGGTCGTAGAAGCCGTCGCCCGAGCGGGAGTAGCTGGCGAGCCAGGCCCAGTTGATCTGCATGATGTCGGGCTCGGAGCCGCCGGCGATCTGGGTCGTCAGGCGTTCCTGGTAGCCGTTGAAGCCCATGTACTCGGCCTTGATCTTCACGCCCGGGTTCTTGGCCTCGAACGCGGCGATGGCCTTGAGCGTGTTCTCGTGGCGCTCGCCGCCGCCCCACCACGAGAAGCGCAGGCTGGTTTCATTGGCGAAGGCCCAGGTGCTGGCAAGCAGCAGGCAGGCGGCGGTGGCGGCGGTCTTCAGGCCTTGGCGGCGGTTCATCTCGTGTGTCTCCGGAGTCGGGAGTTCAAAGGGGGAATGGCGTAGCAGGGGAGCGAAAGGGGAGGCGATGCGGCAGCCGCGCGGGCGCGCGGCCGGGCGCCTCACAGCAGCAGGTTGCGGCCCGCGCCTTCGGGCTCGAAGGCGTGGCTCTGGGCCATCTGGAAGCCGAAGCGATGGAGCTCGCCGCGCTGCTTGCGATCGACGCCGCCGAGCAGGTCGGCGCTGGCGCGGCAGGTGAAGGGCACGTCGCCGAGATCGAAGTGCACGAAGACCTCGCTGCCCATGTGCTCGATGAAGCGCAGCCTGCCGTCGACCCGCACCAGCTCGTTCATCGCGCTGACGCCGGGTGCGTCGAGGTCGGCCACGATGTGCTCGGGGCGGATGCCGAAGCGCAGCTTGCGGTCGAGCCAGGGCGCCAGCTTGCGCGCGTGCTCGGACGGCAGCGTCAGCAAGCTGCCATCGAGCGCGATCGCGGCGCCGCGGTCGGTGGCGGCCACGGTCGCTTCGCGGATGTTCATCTCGGGCGAGCCGATGAAGCCGGCGACGAAGGCGTTGGCCGGGTGGTTGTACAGCGCCGTCGGAACGTCGACCTGCTGGATCGTGCCGTCCTTGAGCACGCAGATGCGCTCGCCCATCGTCATCGCCTCGACCTGGTCGTGCGTGACGTAGATCGCGGTCGAGGCGCGGCCCTGTTCGCGCAGCGTGCGGTGGAGCTCGGTGATCCGCACGCGCATCGAGGCGCGCAGCTTGGCGTCGAGGTTGGACAGCGGTTCGTCGAACAGGAACACGCCAGGCTTCTTCACGATCGCGCGGCCCACGGCCACGCGCTGCGCCTGGCCACCCGAGAGCTGCTTCGGGTAGCGCTCGAGCAGGTGGTCCATCTCCAGCAGCCGGGCAGCGTCGCGCACGCGGGAGTCGACCTCCTGCTTGGGCGTGCCGGCCAGGCGCAGGCCGAAGGCGAGGTTGTCGTAGACCTTCATGTGCGGATACAGCGCGTAGTTCTGGAACACCATCGCGATGCCGCGCTGCTTGGGCGCGAGGTTGTTGACGACCGTCTCGCCGATGCGCAGCTGGCCGTTCGTGATCGACTCCAGCCCCGCCACCATGCGCAGCAGCGTGCTCTTGGCGCAGCCCGAGGGGCCGACGAAGACCATGAACTCGCCGTCGCGAACGTCCAGATCGACGCCGTGCACGGCTTTGAATCCGTTCGCGTAGACCTTCTCGATACCTTGCAGATTGACCTGTGCCATGGGATGTCTCCGATGTTGCGTGAATGGGGTCGGGCGCTCAGCCCTTGATGCCGCTGCTGGCGGCGCCTTCGATGAAGTGCTTCTGGGCGGCGAAGAACACGGCGACCGAGGGCAGCAGCGCGACCACCGAGATCGCGAGCACCGAGGCCCATTCGACCTCCTCGGTGGCGCCGATGCTCATCTTGAGCGCCAGCGAGACGGGGTACTTCTCGACCGTGGACAGGTAGATCAGCGGCCCCATGAAGTCGTTCATCGTCCAGATGAACTGGAAGACGATGACCGAGATGATCGCGGGCTTGAGCAGCGGCACGATGATGTGCCAGAGCATCTGCAGCGCATTGCAGCCGTCGATCTGCGCGGCCTCTTCCATGTCGCGCGGGATGCCGCGCAGGAACTGCACCAGCATGAAGACGAAGAAGGTGTCGGTCGCGAAGGCCGAGGGCGCGATGATCGGCAGGTAGGTGTCGAGCCAGCCGAACTCCTTGAACATCAGGTACTGCGGCAGGCGCAGGATGATCAGCGGCAGCATCATCGTGCCCACCATCACCGAGAACAGGAACTTCTTCGCGAAGAACTCGAAGCGCGCGAAGGCGTAGGCCACCAGCACGCAGGAGATCACCGTGACGATGATCCGCGGCACCGTGATCAGGAACGAGTTCAGGAAGTAGGTCGCGAAGGTGTACTCGGTGCTCGTCTTCCAGCCCTTGAGGTAGGCCGTGAAGTCCAGGTGCGACGGGATGAAGCCGATCTCGGTGAAGATCTCGGTGTTCGACTTGAACGACGCGCCGACGAGCCAGATCATCGGGTACAGCATCAGCAGGCCGACGGCGCCCAGCACGGCGTATCGCAGGGCCGTGGCCGCGCGCTCGCGGCGCCGCGTCAGCCGGGCTTCGTGGTCGGAGGCGACGAGGCCGTCGCGCAGGGTGGAGGTGGCGGTGTTCATCACTTGTGGTCCTTTTCGCCGGCGTAGAAGACCCAGTACTTGGAGGTCACGAACGACAGGCCGCTCAAGCCCGCGACGATCGCGAACAGCACCCACGACAGGGCGGCGCCGTAGCCCAGGTTGAACAGCTTGAAGCTCTGCTCGTAGATGTAGAGCGACAGCACGTAGGTGGAGTGCAGCGGGCCGCCCTCGGTGATCATGTAGGGGCCGTTGAACTCCTGGAACGCCTGCACCATCTGCATGATCAGGTTGAAGAAGATCACCGGCGTGATCAGCGGCACGGTGATGCGGAAGAACTGCTGCAGCTTGCTCGCGCCGTCGATCTCCGCCGCCTCGTACAGCGATGGCGACACGTTCTGCAATGCGGCCAGGAAGATCACCATCGCCGAGCCGAACTGCCACGTGAACAGCAGGATCACGGTCCAGATCGAGTAGCGCTCGTCGGCCAGCCAGGCGATCGGCTCGAGGCCGACTTTCGCGAGCACGATGTTCACCAGGCCGTACTGCGAGAAGAGAAACCGCCACAGCACCGCCGCCGCGATCGAGCCGCCGAGGATCGACGGCAGGTAGAACGCCGATCGGAAGAAGTTGATGCCGCGCAGCTTGTAGTTCAGCACGTGGGCGATGAACAGCGCGAAGCCCACCCGCAGCGGCACTGCCGCGGCCACGAAGAACAGCGTGACGCCGAGCGACTTGGCGAACAGCGGATCACTGGTGAACAGGTGCTGGTAGTTCTCGGCGCCCACCCACACCGGCGGGCTCATCACGTCGTACTCGGTGAAGCTGAGCGCGAAGCTCATGAAGAAGGGGAATGCCTTGAACAGCAGCACGCCCAATACGAACGGCAGCACGAACAGGAAGCCGAGTCGTCGGTTCTCGTACATTGATGTCTCCTTGCAGGTACGGTCCAGGTGGGGCGGCGGCTGTCGCGGCAGCGCTCAGGCCGCCCGGCCGCGCAGCGGACGGCGGTCCACCGGCGTGTAGTCGCCGGTGACGAAGTGCCCGCCCTGGAAGGCCTGCGCGACCGGATCGACCGGTTGGGGCTGGGCGGTGACCTGTTCCGCCCAGTCTTCGGCGTTCTGCGCCGGCGCGTAGCCGATGGCGTTGCCTTCGCCGAGGTCGTAATAGGCGCGCGTGTTGGCCGAGATGCCCCAGACCTCGGCATAGCCGACGTTCTCGGCACGCACCGAACGCAGCACGAGTTGCACCAGATCGTCGGCGCCCATCCAGGTGCTCAACTGGCGCCGGTTCTCGGGTGGCCGTCCCATCGTCGTGCCGATGCGCAGCACGACGGCCTCGATGCCGTGCTTGTCCCAGTACATGCGCGCCATCGCCTCGCCCCAGACCTTGGACAGGCCGTAGAAGCCGTCGGGCCGGTAGGCGGCGCCCAGGCGGAGCCGGTCGCCGACCGGGTACATGCCGAAGGCATGGTTGGAACTGGCGAAGACGATGCGGCGTACGCCGTGCCGGCGGGCGCCTTCGTACACCTGGTGCAGCGCGACGAGGTTGTTCTCGATGATCTCGGGCAGCGGGCGCTCGACGCTGGTGCCGGCCATGTGCACGAGCACGTCGACACCGGCCAGCAGGCGGTCGACGACCGCGGGGTCGCGCAGGTCGCCGTGCATGACGTCTTCGCCGTCGCGCAGCGGCACCAGCGCGCGGGTGCCGCCGGCGGAGCGCAGGTCGATGCCGTGCTTCGGCAGTTCCTCGCGCAGGATGCGGCCGACGTTGCCGCCTGCGCCGCTCAATGCAACCTTGTTCATGCTCTGTGCCTCCGTTGGTTGAATACGCGCTCCGCGGCACTGCGGGGCGCGGCGGGGTGATCAGAAGTTGTGGGTGATGCCGACGCCGTAGCGCGTCTGATCGAAAGTCTTGCTGCCGTCGGCGCGGTCCACCGAGACCTTGCGGGCGGCGGCGTACAGGCTGGTGCGCTTGGAAAGATCGTAGATGCCCATCAGCGCCACGCCATCCGCATCGACGAGCCTCGCGCCGGCGCCATTGCGGGTGATCGCCTTGGCGTAGCCGATCGCCGCCCGGACGACGCCGAAGGTGGCATCGACGCCGATCTGGTATTCGTCCGACTCCTGGCCGCCGACGACACGCTGGTCGTCCTGGCGCTGGTAATTGCCCAGGACCCGGGCGAAGCCGAAGTCATAGCGGGCCGCGACCATCCTGAACTTGTTCAAGCCGGTCGTGTACTTCTCGTCCTGGAACGAGACACCGAAGCGCAGCGGTCCGGAGGCGTATTCGGCGTGGCCGGTGACGAGCCGCGGGCTGGCGGTGGCCGTCGTTGCGCCTTCGCCGGCGCTGACGCTCAGTGAGGCGAGCACCGGGCCCCATTGCGGCGTCTTGTAATAGACGGTGTTGTTGCCGCGGGCGAGATAGTCGCTGCCGTTGATCGCCGCCAGGTTGCCGGCCGCTGTGGTGCCGGCACTCCAGACCTGGCCAGTGGCCGCGAACCCCGCATCCCAGAGCTGGTTGTTGGAGCCGCGAAACGCGTCGTACGCGGTCAGCATGCGGCCGAAGCGGAACTCGCCGTAGCGGCTGGCCAGCCCGACCCAGGCGCTGCGGTTGAACCCCTCCTTCGAGCCCGACACGGTGCTGATGGCGCCGGTGTCGATGCCCATGCCCTGCTCGAGCACGAACTTCGCGCTCAGGTCGCCGCCCAGGTCCTCGGTGCCGCGCAGGCCCCAGCGGGTGGCCGGGCCGCCGTTGGGTTCGTTGACCGAGACCTTGCCCGGCTGCGGACCGACCTTGGTATCCATCTGGCCGACCCAGGTGTCGATGACGCCGTAAAGCGTGACGCTGGACTGCGCCGAAGCGAGAGGGATGACCGAGGCGAGCGCGGCTGCCGCGACGAGACGTTGATTCATGGCGATTGACTGCAGTGGTGAGGGTTGGGAATCGTTTCGGGTGGGTCTGTCTGGTACGTCGTCAGTCATCAGACGAGTGATCAAATGGTAGTCCGCGTTTGTTTGGCGTCATCTGGTGTAAACCCTAGATCCTCGATTCGGTCGCGGGCAATGAGCGTGAATTGACAAGTGTTGTCTTGGTGTCGCTGCGCCGCCGATTTTCGTGAATCGAGGGTTTTCACTCATCAAACTTGTCTGACGTCTCATCTAGGATTCATCACATACGACGACTGACAAGTTGGGATGCCATGAAGATCGAAAGCGTTCGAGTCACCGAATTCACCTACCCCACCCGGCGAGCGGTGGACAGTGCGGGCCACGCGCACCCGGGCCCGCTCGGCCCCGGGCGCCTGGCGATGCTCACCGTCACGACCGACGAGGGTCACCAGGGGCACGCCTTCGCGCCGCCCGAGGTCATCCGCCCGCACGTGCTGGACGCCTTCGTGCGCAAGGTGCTGCCCGGCCGCGATCCGTTCCAGCGCGAAGCGATCTGGATGGCGCTCGAGCATTGGCAGCGCGGCAGTGCCGGCCAGTTGACCGATCGCGCGTTGGCCGCTGTCGACCAGGCGCTGTGGGATCTCGCCGGCCGCGCCTTGGGCGTGCCGGTCTACAAGCTGCTCGGCGGCTACCGCGACAAGGTGCCGGCCTATGGCAGCACGATGTGTGGCGACGAACTCGAAGGCGGGCTGTCGACGCCGGACGAATACGCCGCGTTCGCCACCCGGCTGGTGGCGCGCGGCTACAAGGCGATCAAGCTGCACACCTGGATGCCGCCGGTGTCGTTCGCGCCGGATCCGGGCATGGACATCAAGGCCTGCGCCGCGGTGCGCGAGGCGGTGGGCCCCGGCATCGAACTGATGATCGACGGCTACCACAACTACAGCCGCACCGATGCGCTGCGCATCGGCCGCGAACTCGAACGGCTCGGCTTCGCCTGGTTCGAGGAGATGATGAACGAGCAGAGCATGGCCTCGTACGCGTGGCTCGCCGACCAGCTCGACATCCCGATCGTCGGCCCCGAGAGCCTGTCGGGCAAGCACCACAGCCGAGCCGACTGGGTGCGCGCGGGCGCCTGCGACATCCTGCGCGCCGGCGTCACAGGCACCGGCGGCATCTCGCCGACGCTGAAGGTCGCGCACCTGGCGGAGTCCTTCGGCATGAACTGCGAGGTGCACGGCAACGGCGCCGCCAACCTGACGGTCTGCGCCGCGATCAGGAACTGCCGCTGGTACGAGCGCGGCCTCTTGCACCCCTTCCTCGACTACGACGAAGTGCCGGCCTACCTGAACCGGCTCAGCGACCCGATGGACGAGCAGGGCTTCGTCCACCTGTCGCAGCAGCCGGGCCTGGGCGACGACATCAATTTCGACCACATCGCCGCGCACACCGTGGCCACCTACTGAATCCACCCACCGCCGACCGAGACCGCCATGCACGCCGAACCGCAATGCACCTTCCGCTCACGCCATCCTCATCGCCTGCCGGCCCTCGCGGCGGCCCTCGCGCTGGTCGGCGGCGGCACCGCGTGGGCCCACGCTGACCCGAACCGCGACCTTGGTCCCGCGCCGCCGAGCTCGCTGGGCGCCTTCGGCTGGGCGACGGCCAACGGCGGCACCACCGGCGGTGCGGTGGCGGATGCCGCCCACACCTACACGGTGAGCAACCGCAGCCAGCTCATCCGCGCGCTGTACCCCGATGCGGTGATCGCCGCCGACGGGAGCTGGAGCAGCGCGGCCGGCGCCGACGACACGCCCAAGATCGTCTACGTCCGCGGCACGATCAACCTGTCGAGCGACGCGCTCGGCCGGCCGCTGGGTTACGAAGACTTCAAGGACCCGGCCTTCGATTTCGACGCCTACGTCGCCTACGCCAAGCCCAGCGTGTGGAATGCCAATCCGGCGAATTGGGACGCCCCGCGCAGCCGGCCCCTGCCGGTGACGGGCCCGCTGGAAGACGCGCGCGCCCGTTCCGCCGACAACCAGGCCCGCATCGTCAACATCCCGCTCGGCTCGAACACCTCGCTGATCGGCCTGGGCGCTGACGCGCGCATCGTGCAAGGCCAGATCCAGGTCAGCGGCCGGCGCAACGTCGTGATCCGCAACATCACCTTCGAAGACGCGTTCGACCACTTTCCCGAGTGGACGCCGACCGACTCCTTCTCGCTGACGACGCCAGCCGTGCCGGGCTGCCAGGCCGCGTACGTCGACGCCGGTACCGGCCCGCAGAAGTGCCCGGGCGGGCGCTGGAACACCGAGTACGACACCGTGCAGATCTTCAACTCGAAGAACGTGTGGGTCGACCACTGCACCTTCACCGACGGCCGGCGCGGCGACTGGAAATACGAGTCGGTCTTCGAGGCACCGCACATCGGCCATGACTACGTGGTGCAGCGCCACGACGGCGCGGTCGACGTCACCGGCGCGTCCGACTTCGTGACGCTCTCGAGCAACCACTTCAAGGGCCACGACAAGACGAACCTGCTGGGTTCGTCCAACACCGCCACGGCAGCCAACGGCTGGGGGGCGCTGTCGGTGACGCTGGCGGGCAACTTCTACGAAGACAGCGGCCAGAGGCTGCCGCGGGTGCGCTTCGGCAAGGTGCACGTCTACAACAACTACGTGACTGGACGCATCGGCTACCTGGGCCAGTACGCGCCGATGACCGACCAGTTCATCCCGCCGAACCGCTACCTGTACGGCATCGGCATCGGCAACTTCGCCAAGATCTATGCGGAGAACAACGTGTTCGAGATCCAGGACGCCCCGCGGGCGCCGCGCGGCACCGGCGACAAGGTCGACGACTCGGTGATGTTCTTCAACTGGTACGGCGCGAACGCCGTCGTCGATGGCACGCTGCAGTCCACCTACCTGTACGACAGCGGCACGCTGCTGAACGGCCAGCCGCGCAGCATCACGTCGGCCGCGCAGGCGACGGCCGTCACCCAGGGCAAGCCGCCGCTGGCCGACACGAACCTCGTCTGGATGCCGGCGTCCAGCTACCACTACACCGTGCTTCGGCCCGAGCAGGTGAAAAGCCACGTCCGCAGGACCGCGGGCGCCGGCAAGCTGTAGGAGCGTTCGCGCCGGCGGCATGGGCTTTCCCCGTGCCGCCGGCGCATGGCACCGGCCCCGTCACTCCATCGTGATCTTCGCGCCCGTGACGATCTCGCGATACAGCGCCGCCTGAGGTTTGACGAAGGCGCGCAGCTCCGGCCCGCTCAGCGGTGCCGCGGTGACACCCGACTCCTGCAGCTTGGCCCGCACCTCGGGCAGCGCAAGGGCTTCGAGCAGGGACTTCTCGTACGCGGCCACGATGGCGGCGGGCGTACCCGCCTTCACGAACAGGCCCTGCCACAACGGCAGGGCCATGCCGGCGAACCCGTCTTCCTCGCCGATGCGCCTGACGGCCGGAAGTTGCGGAACGCGCGCTGTGTCCGACACCGACAATGCCTTGATCTTGCCCTCCTTGAGGAACGGCATCGCCGTGGACATGACAAGCATGGCGCTGTCGACCTGCTGGCCGACGAGATCGTTGGCGATCTGGGCGCCGCCCCGGTAAGGGATGTGCAGCATCGAGACCTGTGCCTGCTTGTTGATGAGTGCGCCGTACAAGTGCTGCATCGTCCCGATGCCGGGCGTCGCATAGTTGAAGTTCTCGTTGCGGCCCTTGCGCAGCGCGGCGATCAGGTCTGACAGCGTGTTGTGTGGCGACGCCCTGGGCACGGCGAACACCATCGGCACCGTGGTCATGCGCCCGATCGGCAGCAGTTCCTTCTCCCAGTCGAGCCTGACTTTCGGGTTGACCATCGGAACGACGATGGTGTCGGTCCCGCCCATGTAGATCAGGTTGCCTTCGGCCGGGGCGTTGAGCACCTTCTGCGCCGCCAGCATGCCGCTGGCACCTGCGACGTTTTCGATGATGACCTGCCGCCCGATGCGCCTGGAGAGCTCAGCGCCCACGACGCGGGCGACGAAATCGGCACTGCCGCCGGCGGAATAGCCGACGACCAGCGAGATCGGCTTGTCGGACTGTGCGTTGGCGGCGCCGGCCAGCCATGCCCAGGAGGCGAGGGCGGCCAGTCGGCCGAGGAGTCTGCGGTTCATTCGATGTCTCCTGATCAGAACGTGTGCTTGATGCCGACGTCGAATGCCGTCGTGCGTGTCTGCCCGTCCTGCCTGGCGGTCCCGACGTTGGTGTACAGCAAGGTGCGCTTGCTGAGGTCGTACTGGATGCCGGCGCCGAGCATGCTCGAGTCCAGGTTCGTTGCCGGGCTCAGTCGTCCGTAGGAAAGGTAGGCGCGCCCGAAGGCCAAGGGCACCAGCGCGGATGCGGAGAAGGACCTGGCGTCGCCGTTCAGTCCGCCCTTCGCGCGGCTGTAGCTGGCGGTCGGGTACACGAAACCGAAGTCGTAGCCCCCGGCCACGATGGTCATGTGGGTGCGCGCATCGAGGCGATCGAAGGCCACGCCGATCCAGACCGGCCCCTGTTTGTATTGCGCGTTGCCGGAGGAGGATCGCTTGCGCGTTCCCTCGCCCAGCGCGCTGGCGAGTTCGAAGCTGAATCCGTTGAAGCTCGGCGACTTGTAGCCCACCGCGTTGCTCCAGCGGATGTTCGAGGCTTCGATCGTCGACGCGACCGGCGTGTAGCCCGCGTACGTGTAGGCGGTGCCGAGCTGGCTGACGTAGCTCCAGTAGGTCGGGTCGGCGTTGAGCGCCACGGTGTACGCGGCGGAGTACTCGCGCCCGGCGTAGACCTCGCCCCACTTCGCGCTGCCCAGCGCCACCACCGAGCGCCCCAGCCAGAACACGTTGGCGTTGCTCGAGGCGCCGGTGTCGGCGGCAAACCGGTGCTCGATCTGAAAGCGCGCATAGGCGCCATCGCCGAGGTCTTCCTGGCCGCGGAAACCGAGTCGCGAGGTGTTGCCGGCCTTCAGCGTCCAGACGTCGGGCGAGGCCCCGCGGCCCGGTAGCAGCGAGCCCGGCGTGGTTCCGCCGTTCGCCTTCGCGACCCCCTGGTCGATGATGCCGTAGATCGTCACCGAGGACTGGGCCTGGGCTGCTGCGGCTGCCACCGCAGCCATCGCGAGCATGCCCGAGCGCAGCGCGGTGGCCCTGCCGAGTCGGCGAGCCGCACTCGCCGCGAAAAGTGTCGTCACATGTGTCTCCTTGTGGAACCGACGCCCGCCGTCGATGCACAAGTGTATTGCAATGTAATGTGTTTCGCAATACTTGTATTGTCCCGATCGGGAGGCTCGGGCGTGCCAGCTCATTTTCCGCGTGGTGCCGGGGGAATTGACTCGATCGAGTGGCGCGATTACGCAAAAAAAGCAATACAATACGCAACTCAATCAATGCACCCATCGTGGCCGGCGTCGCAGCCGGCCGCCGGAGCTCGCCTCATGTCCATCGGAATGTTCGAATCGTTCGTCACAGGCCACTGGTTCAACGCCGACGCCAAGCGCATCTGGAGCGACGTCGCCACCCTGCAGGCCTGGCTCGACGTGGAGGCCGCGCTGGCGCGCGCCCAGGCGGATCTGGGCGTCATCCCCGCGGAGGCGGCGCACACCATCGCCGAACATGCGGACGCGGGCTTGTTCGACGTGCAAGGTCTGGCGCAGGAGATCGCCTTCGCGCAGCACCCGCTCGTACCGGTGCTGCACCAGTTCGAGAAGCTGTGCGGCGAACCGGCCGCAGGGTTCATCCACTGGGGTGCGACGACCCAGAACATCTTCGACACGGCCAGCGCGCTCCAGATGGCCGAGACCCACCGCGTGCTGGTCGGCCACCTGGACGACGCCATCGCCGCGCTCGGCGCGCTCGCGCTGCAGCACCAGTCCACCGTGTTGCCCGGCCGCACCCACGGCCAGCACGCACTGCCGATGACCTTCGGATTCAAGCTGGCCGGTTGGATCGACGAGCTGGATCGCGACCGAGGGCGACTGAACCACCGCCTGGCCTCGTCGTTCCCCGCGTGCATGGGCGGTGCGATCGGCACGTTCGCAGCCACCGGCGCGGCAGGTCGCCGGATCGAGGCCCGGATGGCCGAACAGCTCGGCTTGCTGCCGGCCGGCCTGCCGATGCGGTCTTCGTACGACCGGGCCGGCGACTACATCTCGTCGCTGGGCCTGCTGGCCGGCACGGTGCAGAAGATCGCCCAGGACGTGGTGTTCATGCAGCGCACCGAAATCGGCGAGGCCGCAGAGGCGTTCCACCTGGGCAAGGTCGGAAGTTCCACGATGGCGCAGAAGCGCAATCCGTCGACCGCGCTGCTGCTGGCCAGCCTGGCGCGCTTGCTGCGCGCGCGCGTTCCGCCGGCGCTGGAGGCGATGGTCCGGATGGACGAAGGCGACTCGTCGGCCAGCAACGTGACCGACACGCTGTTACCGGAGATCGCCATCATCGCCACGTCGATCGCCGAAACCCTCGCCCGGCTGGCCCAGGGCCTGGTCGTCGATCCCGACGCGATGCGCCGGAACCTCGCCCTGTCGAAGGGCCTGATCGCCGCGGAGGCCGTGATGATGCGATTGACGACGATGATGGGGCGCCACGAAGCCCACCGCCTGCTGTATCACGCGGCGCAGCGGTCGCAGTCCGACGGTGTGCCGTTCATCGTGGCGATCGGTGATTTCCCGCCGTTCCGGGAAGGCGGGCTCCCGGACGATCTGGCGCGTGCGCTCGACCCCGAGTCCTATGTGGGCGAGTCGGTCGCGCTGACGCTCGAGACGGTCGAGCGCGTGAGCGCTCAGCGCTGAGACCGGCCGCCGATCACGGCCTTCGGCGGCGGTGCCACCGATGTGCCCGCCCGCGCGGTGACCGGGGTCAGGCGCACGCCGTAGGGCGCGGAAGGATCCGCCCAGCGTTCGACGATGGCCTGGTGCAGTCCCTCGACCTGATCGGCCAGGCTGCACCCGACCGCGTGGAAGAAGTCGGCATGTTCGCTGGCGAGATCGGTGCGGCCGAGCAGCACCACGCTCAGCGCCGCCGGGATGGCGATGCCGGCGTCGGCCAACAGGCCGCGGAACTGTGCTCCGTCCTCGATGCCCCACGCCACCACGGCCGTGAAGGGAGGCTGCGCGGCGCCGTCCAGGCCGGTCCTGAGCCTGTCCACGAGCGCGGCTGCGTAATCTGCGTCGGGCAGCAGCGGCAGCGTGATCTCCTGCAGTTCGACGCCGGGCAGGGTCTTGCGCAGGTACTCGAACCGGCGCCGCCCGAGCTGGCTGGCCAGGAAGGGGTGCGACGTGGTGGCGTACGCGATGCGCCGGTGGCCGTGTTGCTGAAGCAGTGCGATCGCGGCCGCCAGCGGCTCCCCCCACTCGGTGCCGACCGCCTCCACGTCGGCCCCGACGAGTGCCGCGCCATCGATCGCCAGAACCTCGCTCTTCTCCTTCAAGGCCGCCAGCAGCCCGATGGGGATGATCTTGTAGGTGGACTGGACCACGCAGGCATCGAAACGCGGCAGGCCCCGCAGCACGGCCAGCCCATGGTCGGGATCGGTGTACGACAGCTCGAGCACGCGATGGCCGCTCGCGGCGAGGCGACGCTGCAGCCCTTCGGCCAGCAGCCGGCCCCGGACGATGCTGATCGAGCGGCGCAGCAGGAGCACCGACTTCACGCCCTCTGGCCGGGAGCGCTCCGCCGTGGCGGGAAGGGGGCGCTCCGAGGCCGCGGTCGTCGACTTGGCGGCCGGTCCGGCGCCCCGCACTCGCCAATAGGTGCCTCGGCCCACCTGGGACTCGATGAGCCCTCGGGCCTTCAGGTTCTGGAATGCCCTTTGCACCAGCATCTGAGAGGCGCCGAAGCGCTGCATCAGGTCGCGGATCGTCGGCAGGCGATCGCCGGCGCGCGCTTCGTCGGCAAGCTGGTCGAGGTACTGCTCCAGATCGAAGGTGGGGTTGCGCATGCCAATACAATACAACACACGTTCGCGCGAGCGCACCGCGGTCGCCCGCCTTACTCCGACTCCGCGGCGCGATGGCCCCACCAGGAGTGTTCCGGGCCGTCCGGCTTCGCCTCGGCCAGCCAGGCCGGCAACGGCGCATCGTCGAGCAGGCCCTGGCTCGTGAACCACTGCGTCAGCAGCAACTGCTGCATCGCCGGGCTGCCCGCCAGTTCCCAGCGGCGCACCGTGCCGCCGGCGTCGATCTCGCCGCGGTAGACGATCAGGAACAGGTGCCTCGACTGATCCTTCTGGCGCACCAGCACGAGCAGGCGCTGACGGGCCAGGCGCTCCGACTCCCGGAGTCCGCTGGCCGCCATCGCCAGCGCCTCGGCGGCGGCCGAGCCCTTCGCCTGGCGCGTCTCGCCGCGGCGGGCCGCGAGCGCCGTCTCGGCGCGATCGGACGGCGTGACGAATCCTTCGCCGTGGCGCTTGACCCAGCGCGACAGTCCCGTGTCGTACACCAGCCCCTGGCGCTCGAACATCTCCCGCGACCGCGCCTCGTCGATGCGCGCCGAACTCGCACCGGAGCGCCAGTGGCGCGTGTGCTCTTCCGGCGTGAGCGTGGGGTCGTGCGGGTCGACCAGGTGTGTGACCGGCGCCTGCCACCGGTGGGTGGGGTTCCAGCGCCGGCCCGCACGAAACCTCTCGCGCGCTTCGGCCTCCTCGGCCGGCGAAACCGGCCGCCCGATCTGCGCCTTGTAAGCGCGGATGAAGTCGTCGATCGACATGAAGGGGTCGGTGTTGCGCAGCGCCCCTTCGCTGAAGATCGGCCGCCAGTCCCGCACGCCCGGGTCGGGGTCGAACCGGCGGCCGGAAAGGAACATCTCGGTCAACTGGTCAGGCGTGAGCCGCTTTCCCGCCGGTACCAGGCCGCGCTCGAGCAGCGACTGGTAGTACCGGCGGTAGCCCGTCAGCGACAGATGCGGATCGTTCCACGCCGCGGGGCGCGCGCCCGCGTACGCCATCAGGTCGGCGGCCAGGTCGTGGATCCGGTCGCGTGTCAGCGAGACGCGCCGCTGGCTGTTCGCCGCGGGAGGCACGTCGCGCGCCGTCACCAGCTCGTGGAGCCGGCCGGAATCGAAGACGAGCCGCGCCGGCGGAATGTGGAGCACGGTGCGCGGCCGGCCGGCGATCACGTGCGTGAACGGTTCGATGCCGAGCCGGCGGAAGTAGCCGATCTCGCTGCGCGTCGGCTCGACCAGCGTGATGCCGCTGCGGCGGATGCGGCTCTCGTGATTGCGAAGCTGGTCGGCCGCCGTGTCCACGCCGCTCGTCCCGGCCTTGACCTCGACGATCTTGTGCACCCGAAGTAACGGCCCGTCGACGCTGAGCAGCAACCCGTCGGCCATCTTGCTGCCCGGCCCGCCGAGCTTGCCGTCGGTCATCTCGTACTGCCGGATCGACCAGCCGTTGACGTAGATCGGATCGCGCCCCGCCGCGCGCGCCTCCCGGACCCATTGCCGGCCGAATTGGCGTGCCGAGAAGCCCTCGGCGAGCTCGCCGCGCACGGCATCGATGGGGTGCCGGGCCTTGATCGTCGCGACGAGTGCGCGTGCATCCTCCGGACTGAGCTGCGTGAACGCGTCGATGTAGTGTCGCGGCGCCTGCCAGGCATGGCTGGCGAGACCGACGGCTTCGCCGTTGCGCGCCAGCAGCCGGCGCTCGATGTCGAGTGGATCGTCGGCGTACGGGATGTCGCCGGCGGCCAGGCCGTTGGTGGCCGTGGCCATCAGGCCGGCGAACAGCCGCTGCGACAGCGACTTCTCGAGCTCGACCTTGTCGTGGACCTTCCAGGTCTCGCTGAAGTCGGCGGCACGCACCGACTCCCGCCCGGCCGCCGGCGAGCCGAAGTGCACGTTCGCGGCGGCGCCGTCGACGAGCTCGTGCAGCCGGGCCATCTGGCTCGTCGCGAAGGCCGCGTCGAGACGCGCGAGGACGCGCTCGAGTTCGTCGATGGCCGCAGCCCACTGCCGCGCCGCGCGCACGCTCGCCACGACCCGGTCGGCCTCGCGCGGGTCGACAGGCCGGAAGTTCTGGAACCGGTCGGCAAGTTCGGCCGACGATTCGCCTGCATGCCGCAGGCCCTGCATGTAGCGCGCCGCCAGCCGTCGCGGATCCTTCGGTTCGACTGTCATGCGCACGGTGTACGAGCGGCCGTCGCGATCGGGCCCGCCCGGCCGCGGCGCGTTCGTGTCGCCGACGACGAACCGCACACCGCGGAAACTGCGCGCCTTCGTGTCGTCCCACGCCTTCAGCTGCAGATCGACGAGCAGCACCCCCTCCTCGAGCGGGCCGAGCGACAGCCGGTCCGACTTCAGTGGCTCGAACCGGGCCGGCCGTCCGGCGCTGTCGCCATCGAACATCGCGAACGCGGCGACGGCGTCGCGCACCGCCGCCTGTTCGCTGGGGTTGCGAAGCTCGGCGGCCACCGAGACGTCCTGGCTGCGCAGGAACCGGTCCCACGCGAGGCGCCTGCGCTCGTCGGCGCCGAGCGTGCGGGCGAACGCCAGCGGCCGGGCGAGCAGCAGCTCGCTGAGCCAACGGCCGCGCTGCCGCGACCAGTCGAGCATGCGATAGCGGTCGGCGGCCGGCGCCGCGAGGCGCACCCTGGCGCCGGGCGACGTCGTCCACTCGACGACGATCGCGATCCCGTCGATCGGCTGCATCAGGTCGAAGCCGCCGGCAGCGAGGACACGCGCCAGGTCGATCGTCGCCCAGCGGGCGCCGGAGACCGGGTTGGCGGTCGAGCGCATCACATCGGATACATCGCCGGCGGCCAGTTCGCCGCCGCCCGGCGCGTAGGCGACGACGCGCATCGCCCGTGCCGAGCGCGCCGTGGCGACGTCGAGGTCCAGGCTCGGTCGGCCGTGCTCGTCGACGAAGAAGCGCGGCAGGACCGGATCGACGACCTCGGCCGCGGCCACCGCGTCGTCACGGACGCCGCGCACCGTCACATCGGTGATCGTGATGTGCGCCGCTTCCGCCACGACGCGGGTCAGCACGTCGACGACCGGCTCGGCTTGCGGGTCCTCGACGTACTCGCAGTCCTTGACGCTGCCGGCTTCGGCCACCGCGACGAAGCGGCCGTAGGGCCGGCGCAGTATCAGGGTGGCCGTGACGGCGTCATAGGTGGCAGAGGCCAGCGCCTGGTGCGACGGCTTCAGACGCGCGATGTCGGGCCGCTGGTTGTGCACGATCCACTTCAGCGCGAAGCCGACGCCTGCCGGCTTCAGCTCGCGAAGCACGGTTTCGCCGCGCAGGTAGCCGGCCTTCAGCGCATCGGTCGACGGCTCGACCAGGCGTCCTTCGAGCGCACCGTCCGCGGCGACGAGCAGTTCGATGACGCTGGCGCTGCGGCTGCGCCATCGGCCGGCAAGATCGGCCGGCTCGGCGGCATCGGCGAGCGGGGTGAAGCAGGCGACCAGGCAGGCGACCAGCCAGGCGATCGCCAGCATGCGCGGCGATCGAAGAGATCGAAGCGAAGGGTTTGCCAATGGGTTCATGAAGATCTCCGTGCGCCGGCATCGAGACGGGGCGGCAGCCTTCGCTCCGGTGCGATCAGAAGCCGCCGGGGAGGCTTTCGATGACCTTGCGCCCGAGCCGGCCGCGGACGGTCACCGGGAACGCACGCGCCTGGCGATCCCATTCGAAGCGGACCGCGGCCGAAACTTCCGTCTTGCCGTCCAGAAACGCTTCCTTCTCCTTCCGTTCGAGGGCGGTGGTGCCGGCCTCCAGCGTCGCGATCAGCGACGCGAGATCGGTGTCGGTGCGGCGATAGAAGTCTTCCCGGAGCGCGCGGACGACTTCCGGGGCCGCGTCTTCGGGAACGCCGCGGGTCTCGCGACGGACCGTGCTCGTGACCGACAGCCGGATGTGCCCCCGTGCGTCGATCGAGGCGGTCGGCGCGAGGGTGGCGACGACTTCGGCCTGACCGAGGTCGGCGTCCTTCGGATAGGCCGCGCGGAAGTAGATCGCGTAGCCGACACCATTGGAGGTGTCGCTCGAGTGCTTGCGGAAACCGCGCTCGCGCGCCCGTGCGTGGTGGTCGCCCCCTTCGCCCTGGACCACGACCCTCGTCGGAACGTCGACCTTGCGCTTCAGCAGCCGCTCGTAGGTTGCGCCGAGCTCACCGGAGATCCGTGCCGCGATGTCGTCCACCTGGCGCGTGATGTCGGCCGGCGGGCGCTTGCTCAGGACGATGACGCAATCGACATGGTGGAGAACGGCGCCCGGCGCGATCAAACGCACCGTCCGGACGAGCTCGACCGGTTCGACCGCCGGATGCGGCTCGTAGCGGATCTCCGTCGTCACGACCACCTTGTCGACCTTGTCCTCGGCTGCGGCGATGTCGGACCCGCCGGCGCAGACGGCCGCTGCGGCAAGGACGAGGATCCGCAGGCGGAGCCGCGAGGACGGACTGCGGTGACGGGTGCGGCTGCCGGGTGTGCTGGTGCGGGTGTCCATGAGGTGTCGTCGCTTCCACGAACCCACGCGGGCTCGTCTGCTGATGCGCACGAAGCGGCCAACCGGATGCATGGTCCGGTCGACACAGGAATCTGTATCAGGGGCCCATGAAGACCACGCTCGACATCAACGATCAGTTGCTTGCGGATGCGAAGGCGCTGGCTGCTCGGCAGCGCACCAGCCTGACGCGCTTGATCGAGGAGGGGCTGCGGCTGCGAGCTCAGGCCGCGCCGCGGCGCGGCCAGCCCCGCTTTCCAGTGTTCAAGGGGCAGGGCGGCCTGGCGGTCGGCGTCGATCCGCTGCGCAACAAGGCGATGCTGGCAGCCTTGGGCGATGACGCCTGACGTCAACGTTCTGGTCGCGGCGCCTCGCAGCGACCATCCTCACCACGAGCTTGCCCGCGCCTGGCTGGAGCAGGCGCTCATGGCGCCAGTCCGCCGGACTCCGTTGACGCTCTGGCCTCAGGGCTTGCCGACCGAGAGATACATGATGCCGGGCGCGGATGGCGTGCCCGCCTGCGGGAGCCAGGAGGCGGTCATGCCCATGCCGCGCAGCTGCATGCGGGTCGACTCGTAGATCCTGACGCTGGCGCCGCTGGTCGTCGTTCCGGTGCCGCCGAGGCGGAAGGAGTAGCCCGTCGCCGGGTTGTTGGCAAGGAGGGTCTGGATCACGCCGTTCTGGTTGTCCACGCGGGTCCAGGAGCCGGCGGTGGCGTCGACCGTGTCGATGGTGAAGTCGCTCTCGCCGATCGCCGAGGGCGAAACCAGTGCCGTGTTCAGCTGCGCATCCCAGCTGGTGGTTCGCGTGCCGACCGTCGGCAGGGTCACCGCCCGCTGCGGCGTCCAGAGCATCAATTCGCCGTCGTCGCCGGCGCCGACCAGCATCAGCTCGCCGCCGCCGGCCCGGTAGGCGTGGTAGCGGTCGGTAAAGTTCTCGGTGCTGTTGACCAGGTCGAAGCCGCCGGCGGCGTTCGCGTGGATCGTGATCGAATCGGTGACGCCGGGGGCGCTGGCGACGCCCGCGCTGCTGATCGTGGCACCGGCAATGCGGTTGAATTCATAGAGCGCGTTGGCGGCGGAGTTGCCGGTTGCCAGCTGCAGGCCGGCCAGGTTCCACGTGGTGGCCAGTTCGGCGACCGTGTGGCTCTGTTCCGGGATGACCAGGGCCACGCGGAATTGGCCGCTGGCGCTGCGGTAACGCACCACGCCCACACCGGCCTGCGAAATCACCATCTCGCGCAGGCCGCCTTCGGCGAGGTAGCGGCACTCGCCCTTGGGTGTCCAGGTTTCGGCGCTGTTGTCGCGCAGGTCGGTCACGACCAGGGTGCTTGCATCGAGGCTGGCAAGGTAGCTCGGCTCCGGTTCGTCCGCAGTCTTGTAGTGCGGGTCGATCACCCGGTAGGTGCCGCTGCGCAGCGCCGCGCAACTGCTGGCCTGGGTCTTCATCAGCAGCGCCGCGGGCAGCGAGGGCGAGTTGCTGGGCGCGGTGTTGCTTGCCGAGCCGGCGGCGGAGCGGGTGCTCAGCTCGGCGAGCGTGAGATGGGCATCCGCAAGCGCCGCCGACAGCGCAGCGAGCGCGGCGCTGTCCACCGGCGCGGTCAGCACGTTGCCCTGCGTGGCCGGGTCGACGCCGGCCGAGGCGATGATCGGCGTGGTGGCGGCGGTTGCGGCCGCCACCGTCTCGGCGGTGACGCCGGCCGCGGCGGCGCTGCCGAAGGCCGCGTAGTAGGCGCCGGTGTCGCCGCCGGCGAGATTCGCGACCAGCAGCTCGGTGAAAGGCGTCAGGTTGGCCGTGGCGCTGCTGCCGCTGCCGGTTGCCACCGAATGCAGGGCCTCGCCGTCGGCGCTGCTGGTCTCGAGCACGCAGGGCAGCGCGCCGCCTTCGATGGCCAGGCTGTAGGCGCCCGTGGCGCTGGTCGTCGTGCTGCCGGTGCCGGTGGCGCAGCGGGCGGCCACCGGGCGCGCGGCGACGGCGCTGCCGTTCGACGCGGTGCCGCTCAGCGTCAGCGCCGCGGGCGCGGTCGGGGTATCGCTGCTGCCGCCGCCACCGCAGGCCGTGAGGCTGGCAATGCACAGGCCCATGGCCAGGGCGCCCGGATGGAGCGTGGGGTTCGATCGGTTCATGTGTTCCCTCGTTGATGTTGTTGGACGCCCGGATCGCGTCGGGGCGGATTCTCGGCAGTGCTCATGCCATGTGCATCCATCAGGCTGGTGACGTTGGGCATCGTCGAGCGGGAGCGGGTAGGTGGTCGCGTCGATACCGGTGCTGCGCCCCCGCGGGCTTGTCTGCTGATGCGCACGAAGCGGCCAACAGGATGCATGGTCCAGTCAATACAGCAGTCTGTATCGCGCTCACATGAAGACCACGCTCGACATCAACGATCAGTTGCTTGCGGATGCGAAGGCGCTGGCTGCTAGGCAGCGCACCAGCCTGACGCGCTTGATCGAGGAGGGGCTGCAGATGCGGCTGCGAGCTCAGGCCAGGCCGCGGCGCGGCAAGCCCCGCCTTCCGGCGTTCAAGGGGCAGGGTGGCCTGGCGGTCGGCGTCGATCCGCTGCGCAACAAGGCGATGCTGGCAGCCTTGGGCGATGACGCCTGACGTCAACGTTCTGGTCGCGGCGTCTCGCAGCGACCATCCTCACCACGAGCTTGCCCGCGCCTGGCTGGAGCAGGCGCTCATGGCCGCTGCTGCGGGCAGCTCGCTTGTCTTGATGCCGATGGTGCTGGCCAGTTTCCTGCGTCTGGTGACCAGCCCCAGGATCTTTCCGGCGCCGACGCCCGTCGAGGCGGCAGTGGACTTCGTCGATGCGCTGCTTGCTGCCGAGGGTGTTCACCTGGCACCACTGGGCGCCGAATGGCCGCGTCTGCGTCGACTCTGCGTCGACGAGCAGCTCCGGGGCAATCAATGATCTGCCGGATGCCTGGCTGGCCGCAGCGACGATTCACCTCGGCGAACACCTGGTGAGCTTCGATCGCGCCTTCAAGCGCCTGATCGGGCGCTCGCAGTTCACCTTGCTCGAACCGGAGGTGCCGTGACCTGTGCCGTGGGCGAAAGATCGCCCAACAGCGTTGCGGCCACCGCTTCCTCGGCGATGCCCCAGCCGCGATGCTGCATCGCGGGCGCCAGCGCGGCATCCCAGCTTGCGACGACGACGCAGGCATCGTCCAGATCGCGCCGGGTGCGCTCCGCGCCCGATGCCGCGGCTTCGTAGTCCGCCGCGCCGAAGCGCCAGGGCTGCGCTCCCCAGACGCGCATCACGTGGTTGGCGATCTGGATGCCGGGCCAGTCGAAATCGCCGTGGTAGTGCAGGCGGGCGCCGCCTTGCGTCATCAGCGTGAGCAGCGTCCGCTGCGCGGCCGCGGGCATGCCCTCGGTGCAGATCAGCGGGGCGCAGCTTGCACCCAATCGGTCGGCGGCGATGGCGACCAGGTTGGGGTTCTCGCAGACGAAGACCGCCCGATCCGCCACGGCCCACCGCGGCGGCGTGCGCAGCAGCCGGCGCAGCGACAGGTAGGCCGGTTCGCCCGGCGTGCAGGCGGGCGTTTCGCCGGCCCGCGTCGGCACGTTCAGCAGCAGGGCCGGCCGGGCCAGTTCGTTCACCAGCACGCCGGCACGTGCCCACACGTCGCGGGCGCGTTCGTCGGCCGTGCCAGGGGGCGCGGCTTCGGGTGCGTCGTCGCGAGCGGCGTCGGGTGATTCGTCGGCCGGCCTGTCGGGCAGGTCGTCCCGTTCGGCTGCATTCGAGGCCCCGCTCTCGAACCGGCGCCACGCGGCCAGCACCAGCGTCGCGGTGGCCTGGCCGTTGTCAAGCGCGTGCGCGTTGCCCAGCGTTTCGGCCGCCAGTTGGGCGCGGGTCACGCCGTCGGCCGGCAGTCGTCGCAGCACGGCCTGCGCCGCGTCGATCAGTTGCCGGGCCGCCGCGGCATCCTGCCGCGCCAGGCGCTTGAGCACGCCGAGCGCGAGCGGCGATTGCAGGTAGCCCGCGAGGGCCGGGTGCGTGCAGCCCGCGACCACCGCGGACCAGCTCGCCTGGGCCGCGGCGCGCACCGACGCACGATGCACGGTGGCGCCGTCGATCTGCTCCAGCGCCTCCTGCAGCGTGCCGGCGATGCCGGCGTCGCGCAGCGTGGCATCGAGTCGGGCGATGTCGATCTGCATCGACGCCGCGTGTCGCGGCGCACGCCCCGTCAGCAGCGCCAGCGCCTCCCGTTCGGCCTCGCTCAGGGAACCCAGCCGGAGCAAGCCCGGCGCCGCGCCCGGTGCGAGGCGCTCGAAGTGGCGGCGCAGGCGCCGGCGCAATGCCGCCAGGTCGTCGCCGCCGAGCAGTTTTTGCAGGCGCGGGTCCATCCGTGTCATGTCTGCCCCTCGTCCGACGAGTACGCCGGCCGGTCCCCCGAGGGGACGCGGACCGGCTTGGGAGCGGCCCGGCGCTCGGCCCGCCGCGACATGGTGGACACAGGCTGCCTCACGCGGGCGGAAAGCGCCGGTCCGGGTCGTCCTCGCGCCGCTTGGCCCGGCCGTCCCAGGTCCAGCGCGAGACGAACACGGCGTCGATGCCTTCGCGCCGCTGCAGCTGGCAGATCGACACGCCGGGCAGTTCCGCATAGCAGGCCCACTCGCGTTCGCTGGTGATCACGAAGTCGAGGTCGAATTCGCGGATCAGTCCCATGCAGTGGGCGCGTGCCGCGTCGTCGATGCCGGCGAAGGCCTCGTCGAGCAGCATCAGGCGCGGTGCATGCGGGTTGCTGCCCTGGCTGTAGAAGCTGGCCACGGCGGCGAAGAGCGGCACCGTCAGGCCCAGCGCGCGTTCGCCGCTGGAGGCCGGGCCCGAGAGCTTGCGCCACTGGCCGTCCTGGAAGCGCTCGACGAGGAATCGGTGCCAATGGCGATAGTCCAGCGCACGCGCCAACTGGTCGACCAGGCTGCCGCCGCCATCGCCCGTGCGTCCGCCGGGCTCTGCATCCGCACGCTCGCGTTCGGCGCTGATGCGTTGCTGGAGCATCGTGCCGATGACGCGCCGGTCGTCGGCCGACCACAGGTCCGCGCTGGTGTTCAGCAGATGCTTGCGTGCGGCAGCCAGCCCGACCGGTGCGCCTTCGTCTTCACCGAGCGGCTGCCATTGCAGGCGGTAGCGCACGCCGGTGGAGGTCGGGCGCTTGTGCAGTTCGCGGTTGATGGCCTGCACCTGCGTCTCGGCGGCGCGCATCAGGCGCTGCACTTCGGCGGCGATCTCGGCCTGGAGGTAGTTTTCGAGCACCTCGCTCTCCTTCGCGGTGAGCAGCTCGCTTCGCTGGTGGATGTCGTCGGCCAGCCTCAGCGCGAGCTGGTCGGGGCGCTCGGGACGGTTGTGGAAGACGATGTGCACGACGAAGCCCCAGTCGCTGGCTTCGGCCGGTGCCTGGTGGCCGAGCGCGCTCAGCGCGCGCTGCAGCTCCTGCAGGTCCTCGGTGATCTGGCGCTGCACGCGGGTCCAGTTGGCGTCGTCGTCGCGGATGTGGCCGAGCGCCTGTTCGATGCGCCGCGCCAGCGTCAGCGCGGGGTCGATGGTCCAGGCGCTGCGGAGGTCGGGCAGCTCCAGGTCGGGCAGGGCGGACGACAGCAGGCTGCTGTCGGCAAAGTGCTGAAGGCGGGCGACGGCCGCGGCGCGAGCCCCGCTGCGCTGGGCCAGCGCGCTGTCGGCGACGTCGGCCCGCGCGCCGGCGCGTGCGCGGGTTTCGCCGGCCAGACGGCGCGCCTCGGTGGCTGATCGCTGGGCGAGTTCCCCGGCCTGCACGGCATGCCGCGCTTCGGCCAGTTGCCGGCGCAGATCGTCGACTTGCGCGCCGACGGTCTCGCGCAGCACCTCGAAACGTGCCTGCGCCTCGGCGGCCTCGATGCGGGTGGCCGCGAGCCGCTCTTCGCGATCCTGAAGCTGCGTCAGCGCCTCGGCCTCGCGCGACTGTTGCGCGAGCAGCTCCGGCTGCGCACGGCGCCACTCCTGAGCCGCCTGCATCAGGCGGTAGTGGGCGTCGTTGAACGCCTGCAAGGCAGCATCGACGGCCGCCAGCCCGTCGGCGGCCAGCGGCAGGCGCAGGTCGCCGGCGTCGCGCTGCAGGCGCTCGCGCGCGGCATGCTGGGCCTGCTCCGCGTCGCGGCACTGGGTTTCGGCCTGGTCCAGCCGGGCGCGGGCCAGCTGGAACTCGCGCGCGCAGGCGGCCGTGTGCATCAGCGCCTCGCGCAGCGGCTGGTCCGAGGGGGCACTGCGCCATTCGTGGTCGGCTTGGCGGCGGTCGGCTTCGAGCTGTTCGAGCTGCCGGGCCACGGCTGCGCGCTCGCCGGCCAGGCGGTCGAGGTGCCCGGCGATCGCGGCCAGGCGCTGCCGGCGCGCCGTCGCGCGGGCGGCGTGCCCGATGTACGCCGCATGCGGCTTCTGCCAGGCGCCCGCCAGCGCACCCAGGCGAAAGCGCCCGTCGGGCGCGACCCAGGCCTCGGCGGCATCGTCCTCGCCGCCGCAGGCCACGCCGGCGAGCAGGCGCTCGACGGTGGCGGCCTGCATCGTGGCCTCGGCCGGCAGGTCGGCCCGCAGCCACCCGGCCAGCGATGCACCGGGCGCGGGCAGGCGCTGCGCCCATCGGGTGTCGAGCCAGGGCGCGCTTCCGTCCTCGCCGGCAAGCAAGGCGCCGTCCGGCGTGACCCAGGCGTCGAGCAGGCCGGAGGCTTCGAGGGCCGCTTCCAGGCCGGCGCGCTGCGCGTCGTCCACGTGCTCGCGGAAGTCGACGAGTTGCCACAGCGGTGCGCCGTCCAGGCGGCTGCGGGTGTCGGCTCCTCGCGTGTACGGCACCGGCGGCACGGCGTCCCGGCCGGCGCTCAGGTGCTCGCGCTCGGTTTCGAGCGATTCCCGCTCCTGTTGCAGCGCCGCGTTCTGCGTGTCCAGCAGCGCCTGCCGCGATGCGTGCCGCAGGTTGGCCTGTTGGCGTGCCGCCTGCAAGGCCAGCCGGGCCGGGTCGTCGCCTTCGGGGTGCGGCAGCTGCACCCAGTCGGCCAAGGCCTCCAGCGGGCCGTCGCCGTCCAGGCGAAGCTGCACGAGGCCGGCGCCGTGGCGGGTCCACGCGTCGACCAGCGCCAGCCCGGCCCGTTCGGCCGCGGCGTCGGCGGTGGCGCGCTCCTCGGCCGCCTGCTCCAGCTCGGCCTGGCGCTCGCGCTGCGCCTCCTGCCGCTGCGCCAGTGCCAGGCCGGCCTGGTGGAGCTCGCCGTGGCGGCGTTGCAGCAGGGCCAACTGCTCGCGGCGGGTGGCCACTGCGCTGCGCAGCGCCACGGGAGCGGCGTCGAACTCTCGCACCGCCAACACGGCGAGCTCAGGCGGTGCGAGCGCGGCCAGCGGGTTCCCGTTGAACGGGGCGGCCACGCCGGCGGATTCGGCGTGCTCCGCCGCTTCGTGGCGGACGGCCCGCAGTGCCCGTTCGGCCTGCGCCGCGCGGTCCGCGGCCTGCCGGGCGGCCTGCCGTTCGCGTTCCCAGCGGCTGCGCGCCTGATCGCAGTCGGTCTGTTCCGCCCCGACGGCCGCCCGGCGCCTGACGGCATCCCGTTCGGCGCTTTCGAGCCGGTTGGCGTCCTGGTTGATCGGGTCGGATTGCAGCGTCTCCTGGCGCGTGCGCTGTGCGGCCAGCGTGCGTTCGGCCTGGTCCTGGGCCTGCTGCGCCTGCGTCTCGGCGGCCAACGCGGCTTGCAGGTCGGCCTGGGCCTGGTTGCGCTCCTGGCTCGCCTGGTCGAAATCGGTCTGGGCCTGGCGCAGCTCGCGCGCCTGGCGCCGCGTCAGCATGCCGGCGTAGACGCGGTAGCGCTGGTCGAAGCGCTCCACCGCCCGGGCCAGGCCCTTCAGCTCGTCGAGCTGCCGGCGGTCTTCCTCCAGCTGGTTCAGCGCTTCGGCCACGTCGGCGAGCAGTTCCTGCGGCATCGGCGGCAGCGCCTCGGTCAGCGCATGGGAGAGGCCGGCCTCGTCGGGCTTCTTCGACAACTGCGGCTGGCGGAGCTGGATCAGGGTGTCCATCAGCGCGTCGTAGCGCCGCGTGCCGAGGTGGAACAGGCGTTCGTCCACTGCGCGGCGGTAGGCGGCGGCCGACTCGAACAGCTGGCCGCGGCCTTCGAGGGCCTCGCGCAGGCGATCGCGCGTCAGCACCACGCGCTGGTCGTTGGTGAGCCACAGGTCGCGGCCGATGCGCGGCCCGGCGCCGTCGGGTTGCTCCAGCACGAAGAACCAGCTCTCCACCTGGGCGCGCGCCGCCACCGCCGACAGGCCGGCACCCAGCGTCAGGTAGCGCAGCCGGCCGTCTTCCGCGAGGCGCCCGAACTCGATCCAGGCGTAGCCGATGCGCCGCGGGTAGCTGTTCATCAACAGGTTCCACGCCATCTTCTTGCCGCTGTCGCCGTCGGGCTCGATTCGCGACGAGCGCAGTTGCGCGTCGAAAAGGAAGGGCAAGGTCAGCGACAGGACCTTGGACTTGCCGGTGCCGTTGTTGCCGCGCAGCAGCAGATGCCCGTCTCGGAACCAGAACTCCTCGCTGTCGTAGTGGAACAGTTCGACCAGGCCGATCCGCAATGGCTGCCAGCGCTGGCGCTGCGGCTCCGGGAGCGGCGGGCGGTCGAGGGGTGCGTCGGCGGTGGCGAAGACGTCGTCGGTCATGCGGGAGGGCAGCGGGGTCAGGGCAGCGGGGTCGGGGCGGCCGGGTCAGAACAGCGAGCCGCTGGCCGGGCCACGGCGTGGTGTCGTCGCCGCCACGTCGGCGTCGACCAGCGCGAAGCGGGCGATGGCGGGCAGCGGGCGGACGCGCTCCGCCTCGCGCACGACGAGCTGGAGCTTCTCCAGCCGCTCGAGCGCCGTCTGCGCCAGTTCGCGCTCGGCCCCCGGCTCGCGCGCCGACTTGCGCCAGAAGCGGCCGAAGCGTTCGGTGGCACCGCGCACGAAGGCGGCGACCGCATCCTCGGTGACGCTGGCCCTGGCGCCCTCCTCGGGGCGCGCTTCACGGGCCCGGCCGGCCAGGTGTTCGGCGACCAGCAGCGTCACATGCGCCTCCGTGCCTTCCGCCGGCATCGCGATGTCGGTCAGCGTGCCGGCTTCGTCGGTCAGTGCCAGGCCTTCGGCGCGCTGCTCGGCGACCAGCCCGGTGGCGTCGCACAGCCGGGCGGCCATCACGCCGCGCTGGTTGGCGAAGTAGGCCTGGGTCTCGGCGTCGAGCGCATCGGCGTAGACCACCGGGTCGTCGAGCAGGCGGCGCGCCAGCGTGTGGCGCAGCGCCGTGCGGCGGCCTTCGTCGCTGTCGGCCGTGTGTTCGGCGACGAGCGAGCGCAGCCGCTCGTCGATGCTCGCCGGCGCATCGGCGGCGGCCCAGGTCGACGGCCCGCGCACCGCCGCGAGCATGCCGGCCAGCAGGCGGCGCTGGATGTCGTACAGCGCGTCGGACTGGGCGCCGCCGGTGCTGTCGTGCACGAAGCTGTCTTCATCGCCGGCCACGCGCTGCAGCACGCCCAGCGCGAGCAGGCTGCGGCAGACCGCGACCAGGTCGCGCCGCTCGGCCGCGCTGCGCAGCGTGAAGCTGAACTGCCGCGCCGCGAGCGCGGGTTCGGCGGCCATCTCCATCACGCGTTCGCCGAGCAGGTGCAGCGTGATCTGCGGTTCGGCGCGCTCCAGCACGGCGCAGGCCAGGCACAGCAGCACGTAGCGCTGGCGGTCGAAGTCCTTCAGGCCGCGCGTGGCGTCCCGCAGGTCGCCGGGGCGCTTGTAGAGCCGGGCCCCTTCGCGCTCGACCTGCAGCACCCAGCCGGCCTCGCGCAAGAACCACTCGCGCAGCCGGTCGGCCTGGCGGCGCACCGCGGGGAAGTCTTCGTGCGCCGGGCTCATCAGCGGCTGCATCAGCAAGGCGCGCAAGCCGAGGCGGAACTCGTCGCGCTGCTGCCGCGCCTGCCATTCGCCGATCTGCCGGCCGCGTGGGGCGGGGCGCGACGCCATCATCCAGCCTCCTGGGTCGACGTGATCGTCACCCGATGATCCCGCCCCGCGAACACGCCGGCCGGCGTGACGATGCGCGCCCGGCTGTCGCCGGCCAGCGGCTCGAGGCGGATGTGCAGCAGCCCGTCGCCGGTCTGGCGTTCGACGGCCGCCTCCGGCCCCGACTGCTCGGCGAGCGCCTCGCCCAGCAGGTTCAGGAACAGGCCGAACGCGTGGATGTCCAGCTCGCCGAGTTCCGACAGCCGCGTGGCGCGGCCCGTGGCCAGGCGCCGGCGTGCGGCGTCGACCTGGCGCGATTCCTCGGCCAGTTGGCCGGCCATGCGGGCGCGGTCGTCGCTGCGGTCGCGCACGCGGGCCAGCGGGCCGCGCGGCGCGGCCTCGCCGTATTCGCGCAGCCGCGGGTTGACCTGCAGCGGCGGCGCATCGGCCCAGCGGGTGCTGGCCGGCAGCTTGTCGTCGAGCTGGGGGTTCAGCGAGAAGTGGCGCGCCGGCTGGAGCGCGAACGCCGCGCGCGCCAGGCGGTGCGCGTCGGCTTCGTCGGCGCAGTCGGCGAACCAGCCGGCGAGCATGCGGAAGTCGGCCGAGCGGTCGCTGCGCCCGCTGCGCCGTTCGTTGATTGCCGCGATCGCGGCGAGGAGCTGCGGGATCGCCGCCCGCACCCGCGCGCGCAGCAGTTCGGCCTGCGGCGGCTCCTGCCCGGTCTGCAGGAACCAGCCGCGCAGGCCCTTCCAGCGCTCGCGCCAGGCCTGCCAGCGGCGGAACCGTTCGTCGGCCAGGTCCTGGTCGCTGCCGGGCGCGGCGTCGCGCGCCTCGCGTTCGGCCACGCGCAGCAGCAGCGGGTCGATGCGCGGAGCGAGCGCGTGGACCAGGCGCGCGATGGTGTCCGAGCGCCGCACCAGATCGCCCATGAAACGTTCGAGGTAGTCGATCAGCCGGCGCTTGTAGCCGACCAGCGAGCCGGCGTCGGCCTGCTGCAGCTCGATGCTGCGCGCCACGCCGGCCATGAAGGCCTGCGCGTTGTCGGCCAGGCTCTCGAACACGCGCACCAGGTCGCGCAGGATCTCGTGCACCTTGGCGGTGTCGGGCTCGTCGACGCCCGGGGCGGCGTCGATCAGCGCCTGCAGCGCCATCAGCCGGCTGGCGATGTCTTCGAGCGCCACCGTCTGCAGCTCGGCCCGGTGCTGCAAGGTCTGGAAGAAGACGGCCAGCGCCGCCTCGACCGCTTCGCCGCCATGCGACAGGCGGTACAGGAAGCGGGCGCGGTAGAAGTCGTCGAGCGACGAAACGCGCGCCGTGTCCGGTTGGGACTGCAGGTTGCCCCATTCGGCGAGCTGCGTCAGCGCCGCGTTGAGCTCCTCGATCCGCGGCGGCGCGTCGGGCCAGCGCGCCTCGGCCAGCACCTCGTCGGGCCGCAACTGCAGGCGGTACTGCCGCTTGGCGGCGGCGAACACGTCCATGATGCGGCGGTACAGGCCCGCCTTTTCGACGCTGACATGGCGGAACAGTTCGGCCGGGTTGTTCGCAGGGCAGGCGGCAGGGTTCGGGCTGGTCATGCTGCTGTGTGTTCAAGCCACCGGTGGCGACGGGGCTCGGGCTGGCGCTGCGCTTGGCGCCATCCGATGCGGCATGGGTTGTAACCTGCTTCGCGGCGCGCCCGGAAAGACGTCCTCCTGAATCGGCTCCGGGCGCGTCGCGTCGTCTCGCGTCGTTTCGTGTCAGCGGGCGGCCGCCCCGCCGGCGGGCGCGTCGATCACGATCGCCCGGAAGTCGTTGACGTTGGTCAGCGTCGGGCCGGTCACGACCGAGTCGCCCAGCGCCTGGAAGAAGCCGTGGCCGTCGTTGTCGTCCAGGCTGCGGCGCGGGTTGATGCCCTGCGCCCAGGCGCGGGCCAGCGTATCGGGCGTCAGGCAGGCACCGGCGATTTCCTCCACGCCGTCGACGCCGTCGGTGTCGCCGGCGATCGCGTGCACGCCGGGCAGGCCGTCGAGCCCCACCGCCAGCGCCAGCAGGAATTCGACGTTGCGGCCGCCGCGGCCCTTGCCGCGGATCGTCACCGTCGTCTCGCCGCCGGACAGCAGCACGCACGGCGCCTGGAACGGCTGGCCGCGCAGCACGACCTGGCGCGTGATGCCGGCGAAGGCCTTGCCGATGTCGCGTGCCTCGCCCTCGAGGCTGTCGCCGAGGATGTAGGTGGCGTAGCCGGCCGCGCGGGCGACCTCGGCCGCCGCTTCGAGCGAGATCTGCGGCGCGGTGATGATCCGCGTGGTCGCCGTCTCGAGCCGCGGGTCGCCGGGCTTCACGCTCTCGCCCTCGGGGCTGTTCAGCAGCGCCAGCACCGCCGGCGGCACGTCGATGCGGTAGCGCTCGATGATGGCCAGCGCGTCGGCGCAGGTGGTCGGGTCGGCCGCGGTCGGGCCGGAGGCGATGTCGATCGGCGAGTCGCCAGGCACGTCGGAGATCGACAGCGTCCACACGCGCGCCGGGTGGCAGGCCGCGGCCAGCCGCCCGCCCTTGGCCGCCGACAGGTGGCGGCGCACGCAGTTCATCTCGGAGATGCTGGCTCCGCATTCGAGCAGCGCGGTGTTGACGGCCCGCTTGTCGGCCAGCGTGAGCCCCGGCCCGGGCGCGACCAGCAGCGACGAGCCGCCGCCGGAGATGAGCGCGATCACCAGGTCGTCGGCGCTCAGGCCGCTCACCAGCTGGCGGATGCGCTCGGTGGCCAGCAGGCCGGCGGCGTCGGGCACCGGGTGCGCGGCCTCGACGATCTCGATGCGCTGGCAGGGCACCGCATAGCCGTAGCGGGTGACGACCAGCCCTTCGATCGGGCCCTCCCAATGGTCTTCCAGCGCGCGCGCCATGGCGGCAGAGGCCTTTCCGGCGCCGATCACGATGGTGCGGCCCTTCGGCCGCGGCGGCAGGTGGCGCGGCAGGCACAGCGCGGGCTGGGCGGCGGCGACGGCCGCATCGAACATGCTGCGCAGCAGGGGGCGGCGATCGGCCGGGGGGAGGGCGGTGGCGGCGCTGGAGGGGCTGGTGCTCGGCATTCGGGTCTCCGATGGGAGTGGATGTTGTCGGTGTTCGGCCGCCTGGCCGCCGCTGGCGGCGGGCGGCGATTCGGTGTGACGGGAGCGGTGTGACGGGAGTCTAGGAAGGAAGCGCCCGCCGGCCGAGTGACATATCGGCAAGCCCGCCTCGCCGCGCCGGAATAGCCTTGTCTGACAAGGACTTGCGTTCGGATGCGGCCACCGGCCTAGGTGCAAACCCTCAGGCTGCGTCGGCCTGCCACACCACCTGCACGGTGGCCAGCAGCGCCTGCAGGATCGCCGAGTCCTCGCTCGATCGGCGGTACAGCAGCGACAGCGGGCAGGGCAGGCGCGCGCCCCGCCAGACGACCGCCTGGCCGTTGCGCAGCGCCGGCGCGACGATGCGTTCGCGCATCAGGCCGAGTGCCACGCCGGTCTGCACCAGCTCGATCATCGAGGCCTCCTGGTCGGCCTGGACGACGGTGCGGCAGGTCAGCCCGCGCTCGGCGAACATCTGGTCCACCAGGCCGTGCTGCGAACTCCCGGCGGGTGCGGACAACCAGGGCAGCGCCGCGAGGTCGTCCCAGGTGGCGCTGCGCAGGCGGTCCGCCCAGGCCGCGGGGCCGACGACGACGTAGTGCTCGAGCGTGAGTTGCCGCACGGCGATCTCGGCGTCCTTCACCACGCCCAGGTAGAAGCAGGCATCCACCTGGCCTTCGCGCAGCCACTGCAGCACGCCGCCGGAGATGCCGTGCAGCAGCGACACGTCCACCTGCGGATAGAACTGCACCAGCGCCGCGAGCAGCGGCCCGAGCCGGATCGATTCCGGATCGACGATCGTGCCCAGCCGCAGCGCGCCCGATACGGTGCCCCGCATCGACGCCGCCAGCGCGGCGATCTCCTGTGCCGATTCGACCGTGCGCGTCGCCAGCGGAAGCAGGCGGCGGCCCGCGCCGGTGAGCACCATGCCTGCCGGCGTGCGGACGAACAGCAGCACGCCGAGTTCGTCCTCGATGCTCTTGATCTGCTTGGACAGCGCCGACTGCGTGAGGTGCAACTGCTCGGACGCCCGCACGAGCTGCCCCGTTCGGGAGACGGCCAGGAAGGCTCGGAGTTGGGTCAGTTCCACGCCGGGATTGTGACGGCGCCGCCAACCGTGGCTCGCGCGGAGCTGTCGCGCCGGCCTGCTAACCTCGGACGCAGAACCACCGGACCGCGCATGAAAACCAACGACATCCGCCACGGCCTGGCCGCGCTGACGCTGGGTGCACTGGGTGTCGTCTACGGCGACATCGGCACCAGCCCGCTGTACACGATCAAGGAAGTATTCAACCCGGCCAACGGCGTTCCGCTGAACCGCGACGGCATCGTCGGTGCGGTGTCCGTCATCATCTGGGCGCTGATGGTCGTGGTCACGCTGAAGTACGTGATCCTGATCCTGCGGGCGGACAACCGGGGCGAGGGCGGCATCATGGCGCTGACGGCGCTGGCCGCCGCGGGCACGCCGGCGCGTCGCAACCTGCTGCTGCTGACTGGCGTGCTGGGAAGCGCGCTGTTCTACGGAGACAGCGTGATCACGCCGGCGATCTCGGTGCTGGGCGCCGTCGAGGGCCTGGAGGTCATCACGCCGGCCTTCAAGCCCTTCGTGCTGCCGCTGTCGATCGCCATCATCGTCGCCCTGTTCCTTGTCCAGCGCTTCGGCACGGCGGCGGTCGGCAAGCTGTTCGGCCCGATCATCACCGTCTGGTTCTCGGTGCTCGGCCTGGTGGGCGCGCGGGAGATCGCGCAGCAGCCCGGCATCCTGGCCGCGCTGAACCCGTTCGAGGCGCTCGCGTTCCTGCATGCCCGCGGCTGGCACCTGTTCCTGGTCATGGGCTCCATCGTCCTCGCGCTCACAGGTGCCGAGGCGCTGTATGCGGACATGGGGCACTTCGGCCGCCGGCCCATCCGCATCGCATGGACGGGCCTCGTGCTGCCATCGCTCGCGCTCAACTACATGGGCCAGGGTGCCCTGCTGATGAGCGACCCGACCGCGCTCGAGAGCCCGTTCTACCGGCTGTTTCCGCCGGCCTGGCTGATTCCGATGGTGCTGCTCGCCACCGCGGCCTCGGTGATCGCGTCACAGGCGGTGATCTCGGGCGCCTTCTCGCTGACGAAGCAGGCGATCCAGCTCGGGCTGCTGCCGCGCATGCGCATCTTCAACACCTCGGAGCGCGAGGCCGGGCAGATCTACGTGCCGCTCGTGAACTGGGTCGTGATGGTGGCCGTGCTGCTGGCGACCGCGGGATTCGGCAGTTCGTCGGCGCTGGCGTCGGCCTATGGCATCGCCGTCACGGTGACGATGTTCATCACGACGCTGCTCACGTTCTTCGTCGTGCGCTACGTGTGGCGCCACTCGCTGGCGCTGGCCCTGGCCGCCACGGCGGTCTTCCTCGTGGTCGACGCCGTGCTGGTGGTGGCCTGCTCGCTGAAGATCTGGCAGGGCGGCTGGTTCCCGCTGGTCATGGGCGCGTCGATCTTCGCGATCATGTCGACCTGGAAGCGCGGCCGCGAACTCCTGATCGAGCACATCCGCCGCGACGACCCGGAACTCCTGCCCTTCATTACCTCGCTCGCCGAGGATCGCGAAGCCCACCGCACGCCGCGCACGGCGGTGTACGCCGTGGCCAACCCCGACACCGTGCCCCAGGCGCTGATGCACAACATCAAGCACTACCAGGTGCTGCACGAGCAGAACGTGATCATGACCGTCAAGTTCGAGGAGATCCCGCGCGTGCCGAACGAGGAGCGGGTGCAGGTCACGCCGCTGGTCGACGGCTTCTGGCGCCTGCAGGTCCACTACGGCTTCATGGACGAACCCGACATCCCGAAGGCGCTGGAACGTTGCTCGACGCACGGCCTGACGATCGACCACGGCGCGGTCTCGTACTTCCTCAGCCGGGAGATCGTGGTGCCGACTTCGGGCGCAGGCATGGCGCACTGGCGCGAGGCGCTGTTCGCCACGATGTCGCGCAACGCCGGCAGCGTGGCCGACTTCTTCCGGCTGCCGCACAACTGCGTGGTCGAACTCGGGACACGGGTCCAGATCTGAGTCCCCGCCGGCGCGCCGACCGCGCGGGCGGCCATCGGCTCATGCCCATGCCAGCGCCAGCACACCCGCCACCATGATGCCGGCCCCTGCCACCTGCGCGGGCCGGACCGCCTCGCCCAGCAGGCGTGCGCCGACGAAGGTGCCGATCAGCATCGACACCTCGCGCACCGGTGCCACAAAGCTCAGCGGCGCCAGTTGCATGGCCAGCAGCACCAGCAGGTAGGCGGCCGGGGAGAGCAGTCCGACGACGACGATGGCGCGCCGGTGTGCATGCCATTGCGGTCGGAGGTCGGCCCGGCGGCGCCACGCGACCGGCGTGAGGAGCAGGGTGCGAAGCAGCAGCCCCAGCGCGTAGTAGAGAACGGGCGACAGGCCCAGCGACCTGACGGCCCAGCCGTCGATCAGCGTGTAGCCGGCGATGCACAGCCCCGTCGCAAGCCCCCAGCGCATGCCGGCGCGCTGGCGATCCGAGGCTCCGGAGCCGAGCAGGTTCGCGCCGCCGGCCGACAGGAAGAGCCCCGTCAGCACCGCCGCCACGCCGAGCCAGCCCGCGGCGCCGGGCCGCTCGCTCCACAGCACGACGGCCGCCGCGACCGAGAACATCGGCCCGCTTCCGCGCGCCACCGGATACACGACTGAAAACGCCGATGCGCGGTAGCCGCGCTGCAGGATCAGCGAGTACAGCAGGTGGATCGCGGCACTGGCGAGCGCCGCCGCCCCCATCGCAGGCGTCACGCTGGCGGGATGCGCCCACCCGGCCCGAACGGCCCACGGCGCGACCGCCGCGACACTCACCAGCCCGAACATCCAGACGAACGCGGCGCCCCCGCCCGCCGAGCGCTTGGCCACGATGTTCCACGCCGCGTGCAGCGCGGCCCCGAGCAGCACCAGCGCGAGCGCGTCCGGGCTCATTGCGGCGCCTCCGATCGATCCGGCCGCCCAGGCGGGTTCACAATGAGAAGGCCGCCGTCACGGCGATCGCACAAGACCTTGTCGGGGAGAACGACGCTCCCGCCCTCTGCCGCGAGTACGGTCGAAGACATGTCCATTCCAGTGGGAGATTCAGGGAGCCGCATGGTTGCCGCGCGGTGTTCCCGGGTCCATCGCGGCCATGAGCGCCGTCGCAGGCAGCCATGAGCGCAACTGATGGCAAGGCGGGCCGGGAGGCCCTGCCGCTGAACTCGATCCGCGTATTCGCGAGTGCGGCCCGCGAGGGCAGCTTCAGCGGCGCCGCCCGTGCCCTGGGCATGACGCAGGGCGGAGTCAGCCACCACGTGGCATCGCTCGAACGCTTCCTCGGGCAAGCGCTGTTCACGCGCAGCGGGGGCGCGGTGGCACTCAGCGATGCCGGCCGTGCGTACTTCGACACCGTGAACGAGGCACTGTCGGCGATCGAACTCGCGACGCGGCAGATGACCCGGCGCAGTGTGCAGGCCCGGCGCCTGGTGGTTCGCACGTCGCTTCCCACCTTCGCGATGGCCGTGCTGATCCCGCGGCTGCCGCACTTCGAGACCGATCCACGCGCGGGTGTTGACGTGCTCACGTCGCTGTCCGCGCCGGACGCCGGCGACGACTACGACGTGCTGATCTCCCGCGACCTTTCCGTGGCCGGCGCCGAGCAATGGCTGCTGGCCGCCGAGGAGCTGACCTGCGTGGCGGCGCCGGCGACGCGCCAGCAATGGGCGGGGCAGCCGATCGCGTCGTGGCCCTTCATCGCGGCCGGGTCGCGCCCGGATGCGCTCGTGCAGTGGGCCGGGCAACAGGGCGTCGCGGGCGTTCCGACGCGTGTCGTCGCCAGCTTCGCGCACTACTTCCTGGCGCTGCCGGCCGTCGTCGCCGGCATGGGGTTGCTGGTCGTGCCGCGCCTTCTGGTCAACGAGCCGCTGCGTGACGGCCACCTGGTCGAGATGCCGGCGGCCCGCGTGCGCAGCGGCGCAAGCTACGACGCCTACGTCAACCCGATCACGCCCGCGCCGGAAGTCGCCCGTGCCTTCTGCCGATGGCTCAAGCGCCAGCTCACGAGCGACGGTCTGGCCGACGCGGCGACAGGCGGGGTGCCGGCGGGCGCCTGACCCAGGTTGTCACGGGCGTCGATCGGGCGCCACGGCCGACGCGAACCGGCCGACGCAAACAGGCCGCGCGTACTTCGCTGAAGGAGCCGGTTCTGCCTCGGTCGAGCCGGTTCAGAAGGTTTCCCAGTCGTCCGCGCCGGCATGGGCGGCGGCGCTGGCGATCGGCGTTGTGTCGGCGTTGGCGGCGGGCGCGCGGGAGGGCGCGGCGGCGGATGCGCGTGCCGGGGCGGTTGCGGGCACGGGCACGGGTGCGGGTGCGGGTGCGGGTGCGGGTGCGGGTGCGGGTGCGGGTGCGGGTGCGGGTGCGGGTGCGGGCCTGGACTCGGCCCCGGGGCGAGCGACCCCCTTGGCGGGTTGTGCCCGGCGGATCCCACCCGAGCGTGCCGTGGCAGGGGCAGCCGCAGGCGATGCGACGGCGCGAGCGGAAGGCTCGGCGCGCACATCGGATGGCGAAAGCCTGAACACCGCCACCGCCTGCACCAGCTGCTGGGCCTGCGACTGCAGGCTCTCCGCGGCAGCGGCGCTCTGCTCCACCAGCGCGGCGTTCTGCTGCGTGGCCTGGTCCATCTGGCCGACCGCGTCGCCGACCTGCTGGACGCCCGCGCTCTGCTCCACGCTGGCCGAGGTGATCTCGCCCACGATGTCGGTCACGCGCTGGATGGAGCCGACGATCTCACCCATCGTCTTGCCGGCCCGGTCGACCAGCGCCGTGCCTTGCTCCACCTGCCCGACGCTGGCCCCGATCAGCGTCTTGATCTCCTTGGCGGCGTCGGCACTGCGTTGCGCCAGCGTGCGGACCTCGCCCGCCACGAC